>CAMUZI010000001.1 GCA_947165155.1 uncultured Clostridia bacterium
CTTTGTATGGCGATTTTTTCACCTTTTGGATTTTGATTTAATGTACGTCGTTTGCTTTTTTTCTTATCTACTGTTTCAGTATTTTTACTAATTACTGCTTTTAACACAGACACACCAGCCCTATTGCTTTCGATTTCATCACCTATTCTAAGAAACTCATCACTTTGCCCCTGAAGTTTTTGACTATAATAGTTAAGTACAGAAGCTAAACTCACCACACTAACTCCCATAACAGCCGCCGCAGCTAAAATATCAACCAAAATAGTTCCAAATATCTTAGTGATACTTGATGAAACTCCTTTGAACAAAGTGCCCACCGACAAGTCTTCCGAATACTTCGCAATGTTTTTCCTATACTTCACATTAATAAAAAAAGGCAAACCGGAAATCAAGCAGAACTTACCAGGTGCGTCAGCATTTGCAAATTCACTTTTATAATTTTCAAATTCCGTTTTTAAAGTGGTTTTCTCTTCTCCTTTAGCCTCTTCTTTATCTATCAGCTCACTGTAAAAGGTTCCTAACACTTTAAGCACTTCATCCGATTTTTTAGCTATAACTCGCCCCAAAACGTGATTAACAACAGAACCACCCAATCCAACAAGCAACAAAGGCAAAATCCATCTCCCGGCATAAAGCAAGTTTGAATGTATCTCTTTACTTTTGGATTCTCTTCTAAAAAAATCCAAGTTTGATTCCTTAAACATTTTAATAACTTTCGGATTATTCAAGGCGGAAAGTCTCCCCTCCGACTTTGCTCGCCCCGTTCTGTTACCAAGTCGAGCACCAAAAAAAAGTGATTCACCACCAACTAGCCATCCCTCACGCCGGCCCTTTTCAGCCTGTTCTATTTCTTTATTTATGAAATCATCAAAATCTGATTTTTTCTTTCTCATTCGCAAAACGCCCTTCGAGTCAACTTTCTGACCCTCATTTGCACCGGCCTTAGTTCCCAATACACACATGCCCGAACACAATAAAGCACAAACTTTCTTAAACTTAACATACACAACCAATCACCCTCCACAAAATTATAAAAAGACGCACTAGTATTAGTATAGCATAAATGTAAAAATTTTGCAAGGTTATCAATTATGGTTAAACTTTCGGACAACAATAAGTCTTACGTTCAAAAAAAGCAAGATAGCGTATCTTTGCTTCCCTTTGTGAGATCTACTTTTCGTCTTTTTTGCTTGTCTACATGTTGGACATTTTACTTTGTTTTCCATATTTCTTCCTCGATATCCTATTTTTGAAATGCTCCCCAACGGTATTTCTAAAAACAGATAGATAAAGCAAAATGATTCGAATAAGCTAGTAAAAAAACAACAGCAACAGAGTGGTAAGCAAACTTTATTCTTCCGTTTTTTAGAGTGATATTTTCAATACTTCTATCCACTTTTAACAATGTTTTTTTTAGCTTTCATATGTTTTTTTTGTTAATCTCAGAGTGGTAGCATTTTTTTCTTGTGCACTTGTTTTCACTCTTTTCGTTGCCATATTTATTATTTCGATTTCACCTGCAATAGCGCACGCCATATCACGTTTACCTTCCAAGTTTGCACTCAGGGCATTAAGGAAACCACCAACCCCACACCAACCAACGAGATACCGAATAGTTTTATAAAACAGCTCGCCAGACCACCAACTCACAATTTCTCTTAGACTGGTTGAGTCTCCAACCTTCATATCTAATATATCTTTAAATTTATTACTTTTGAATAAACGATAACGAGCTGTAAGTAATTTCCTACAAATTAGATTATTATCATCAGGTAGTCTACTCTTTCCTGTGCATTCAGAATACCAACCGGCTAATTTCTGCTCTGCATCGCTATCATTTTTTACATTTTTAATCCATTCCAAAACACCGTCTTCAATACTTTTTTTACATTCTTTTCTTATTTTACCTATAATAATCCAAAAAATTACTGGCGCCCCCCAACTTGAAGCATATGCCCAATTAGATTGAGTTCTTTTTAAATTGGACATTTTCATAAAATAATCAGCATCTAAATTCTTAAATTTATCAATGACATTTTTGTCCTCTAACAAAGAAACTTTGCCACCGTTTTTCATAGAGTATCTAACATTGCCTAAACAAGAGCCAAAAAAAAGAAGTGTTTTGTAATGATTCCAAAAATTTCTAAGCCACTCAACAAAGTTCACAAGTTTAGCTTCTTCTTCGTTGGTCATCTTTTTACTTTTGTTCAAAAACTTGTTTACATAATATTCGATTACTTCTTTAATGTTATCGTCACTATTTTCAACTTTTTCAATTTTCTTCCGAGGATTAACAACTGCAAACTTTGTAAAATTACGTCGTTCATTTTGCTCACCCATAGTAGCGATACTGGTGTCACCTAAAAAGCAGATGCCTGAACACAAAATTGCACACACTCTTTTTAACCTAAACATATAATCCCACCTCAAATACACTAAAACTCCCGATCCTTTTATGATATCACATTTTAATAAACTATGCAACTCATAAGACATTGCAAAAATTAGGATATAAGTGGTAAAGAGAAGATATGAAAAACGAAAGGAATTTTATATACTCAAGCTAGAAAGTTATCACCTAATGAGGTAGAAAAGTATATGTCTGAAAGGTAAAATAAGGTCCAAATGGTAAAAACAGATTGAATTTAATTATAAAATCCTAAGGAGTTAGATATAATGGACAAAATATTGCTTTTTATACCAATGTACAATTGCGAGAAACAAATCGTTAGAGTTTTAGATCAACTTAACGATGAAGTATGTTCTTATTTGTCAGAAATTATCATAGTTAACAATCGGAGTACTGATAATTCGGAGGAAGTTTCTAAAAATTATCTAGAATCTCATAACTTAAATGTGAAGGTTAACATATTAAGAAACAAAGAAAACTACGGCCTTGGAGGTTCACACAAAGTAGCATTCGATTATGCGATTAATAATGATTTTGATTACATAATTGTTTTACACGGCGATGATCAGGGAAGTATTAACAATATTCTTCCTTATTTAAAAAACGAAGATTATAAAAACTACGATTGTTTGCTAGGTGCTAGATTTATGAAAGGCTCCAAACTTAAGGGATACTCGAAATTTAGAACATTTGGAAATAGAGTCTATAATCTTTTGTTTTCTTTAGGGTGCGGACGTAACATTTATGATTTAGGCTCTGGCTTGAATATGTATAATATCAACATGTTAAAAAATAGATTTTATATTAAATATAAAGATAATTTGATTTTTAACTACTGCATGATAATGGGCTCTTCATATTATAAACATAAAATAAAATTTTTCCCGATTTCTTGGAGGGAAGAGGATCAAATTTCTAACGTAAAAATGCTAAATCAAGCATTTGTAGTTCTCAAATTGCTTGGTAAATTTGTGATAAATAAAAATAATTTTGTAACAATTGAACACCGGGATAGTACAATAAAAAAATACAACGCTGAGGTTGTATATTCAAAGTAGAAATTAACCAAGTACCTCCAAAAACAAAAAAGCAGGCATCGCCTGCTTTTCCATTAGTTATAATAATAATTGTAACTCTGAGAGAGATTCTGGTAGCCATTCTGTACAGATTGAGCAGGAAGAGGATTATATTTCCCATTACAAGTCAAAAATACTTTATCAGGCACCCCTTTTAACTCATCCTCAATACTACGTATGAAAGCAGGTTTGTCCTTAATCTTCATGTTTCCATCCACATAATACTCAACCAGATTTACATACTCATATCTTACGGCGCTGGCCACAGATAAATCGCCATACACGGAGATGAAGCTGTTCCCATCAATACTACGCCACACCGTACTAAAAGCATGCTCAAGCAACACGATCCTACTTACGTTATCCTTTTCTTCACATCCTTCGCTACCCTTAGTACTATTAAATAAGCGCCTATCGGATAGATTCCAAAAATTCCTTACTTTATAAAGAAGAGGAAGGTTTTCCGTTGCTACTTTCGACATTTTAACAGCAAACAGCCACTTATCTTTTCCAAAATATTCACTATTAACGCCCTGATTAACCATAACATCAAAAGTTTTAACGCCGACTAAAAAAACACCACTCTTTATAGCCACGCTTTTAACACCTGCGTAAACATTTCCACCGCAACTCATACCAATGACCGCTGCACCCAGAAATGTTGCCAACCTACGTTTCAAACTCCTCATAGAGATACCTCCAAAATTCTAAAATTAGTTGTACTCAAAAACAAGCCAACTCTTTTGATTATAGCATCAAAAAAAAAAATGTCAATAGATAATTTTAAAAAGTTATATGTTTTTTTTATTTTCATTTTTTCATACAATTATGGCTCATAACATCCAGGGAGAATTTAGTGGAGACAATAGCAGCAATTTCGACTCCAATTGGAGTTGGTGGGATAAGTATGGTTAGAACTTCTGGGCCTGATGCGTTCGAGATTTCTCAAAAAGTCTTTAAGGCACATGACGGCACTCTTTTGAAAGACATGAAGGGCTTTACTGCAAAATTAGGAAATGTCATTCACGATGGAAAATGCATCGATGAAGTTATTGCACTTGTTTTTAGAGCTCCTAAAAGTTTTACCGGCGAAAATATGGTGCAAATTTCTTGCCATGGAGGAATATTTATAACTCGATGTGTTCTGCGTTCCCTCTTGGATTCTGGTGCTTCGATGGCTGGTCCTGGAGAATTTACTAAACGCGCATTCATGAATGGTAAGATATCTCTTGAGAAAGCAGAATCTATTATGGGTCTTATTTCTTCAAATTACGAAAGAGAACGTGAGTTGAATTTTTCATCATACTGTGGAAAATCTGGAAATAAAATTGAGTCACTAAAAAATATACTCATAGATTTACTTTCCGATCTTAATGCAGAAATTGACTATCCTGATGAAGATGTCCCAAGTATCTCAGATAAAGAAATTTACAATAGACTTTCCGATTTAAACGATAAATTGAATGAGCTGATAAAAAATCACGATATTAGTTATGTCATAAGAAACGGTCTTAGAACGGCTATAGTAGGTGCTCCTAATGTTGGGAAGTCTACTCTTATGAATCTTATATCGAATAGAGAAAAGTCGATTGTTACAGATATTCCTGGAACTACTAGAGATGCGATAGAAGAAAATGTAATTTTTGGCGATGTTCCTCTTCTATTGATAGATACTGCTGGGATCCGCGAAACTGATGACAAAATCGAAAAAATAGGAACTGAAAGATCTAAAGAGATAGCGAAAAGCGCAGATTTGATATTTATGATGTTAGATTCTTCTAGAGAAATAACTAATGAAGAATTGGAAATATTAAATTCTATCGATAAAAATAAAGTGATATTGATACTAAACAAAAAAGACATCAAACCAGATTATAAGTGTGATTTTTTGAATATAAGTAGAGTGGTAAGAATCTCTGCAAAAACAGGAGAGGGTATAGAGGAAT
Source organism: uncultured Clostridia bacterium (assembly GCA_947165155.1). Taxonomy (GTDB): domain Bacteria; phylum Bacillota; class Clostridia; order Oscillospirales; family Acutalibacteraceae; genus Improbicoccus. The sequence goes on from CAMUZI010000001.1 coordinate 5,433, forward strand.
TAGCAAGAGAGGTCTCGAATTTTGTTAATTTATCTTCTATTAGAAATGGAACTTTGTTACTTGCTACAGAGCGTCAATATGACGTTATAAAAAAGGCTTTCTATGAACTTTCGAAGATAATTAATGACTTAGGTTCAGTTCCTAGAGATATTTTGATTGATATGATAAAAAATGTGATGGATATATTGTCCGAATTCACTGGTGAGAATATAGAAAATGATGTTGTCGATTCGATTTTTTCTAAGTTTTGCGTAGGGAAATAGGGAATTAGTATGGAAAATTTTTTTGAACTATAAATCGTGGGTATTAGATAAATTGAATTCGTAGTTTTACTAGTATCTTCAAATTAGGGTTCAGAGTTATCAATTCGGTTTCTTTTTAAATTTTGTGTAAAGAATAGGGAAGTGATATGGAAAATTTTTTTGAGCTATAAATCGTGGGTATTAGATAAATTGAATTCGTAGTTTTACTAGTATCTTCAAATTAGGGAGTTATCAATTCGGTTTCTTTCTAAATTTTATGTAAAAAATAGGGGAATGATATGGAAAATTTTCTTGAGTATGATGTATAAAACCATGGGTGCTAGATACATCGAGTTAGCGGTTTTAATAGTATCTTCAAATTAGGGAGTTATCAATTCGGTTTCTTTCTAAATTTTATGTAAAAAAATAGGGGAGTGGTATGGAAAATTTTCTTGAGTATGATGTAGCGGTCGTTGGTGCTGGACATGCTGGAATTGAAGCTTCGTTAGCTTCCTCTAGATTAGGACTTAAAACTATTGTTTTTTCTATAAATCTCGATTCGATAGGAAACTGTCCATGTAGTCCCTCAATTGGAGGGACTGCAAAAGGAACTCTTGTTAGAGAAATAGATGCTCTTGGGGGTGAAATGGCAAAAACTACCGATATGTGCTTCTTACATAGTAAAATTCTAAATTCAAGTAAGGGACCATCTGCACGTTCAATTCGAGCACAAGTAGACAAAAATAGATATAAGGTCATAATGAAGCATAAATTAGAAACTCAGGAAAATTTGCACGTACATCAGTGCGAAATAGTTTCAATTTACAAACTCGCTGATTCTTGGATTTTAGAATCTAATTTAGAAACTAAATACAAAGTCAAATCAGTAGTTCTTGCAACTGGAACGTTTTTAGGAGGTAAAACACATATCGGAAATGTTTCAATAAAAAGTGGTCCAGATGGGATTTTCCCTTCTCAGTATCTAACTGGTTCTATTCAAGGATTGGAGATTCCTACCAAGAGATTTAAAACAGGAACTTCTGCAAGGGTTTTGAGATCGAGCATAAATTTTGATGTTTTAGAAATTCAGAAAGGAGATGATATTGTTACTCCGTTTTCTTATCAGACAGAAAGTGTAGGAAAAAATAAGATGGTGTGTCACATAGCTTGGACAAATGATAGGACAAAAGAGATCATAATCAAAAATATTGATAAGTCTCCTATGTATAGTCACAAAATTCATGCGACGGGTCCTCGATATTGTCCAAGCATAGAAGATAAAATGGTAAGATTTTCAGAAAAGAAGAGACATCAAATTTTTGTGGAGCCTTGTGGAATCGAGACTGATGAAATATATCTTTATGGAATGTCATCATGCTTGCCAGAAAGTATTCAACGTGATTTTTTACGTACGATAGTAGGATTTGAAGATATAGTAATTACTAGACCTGGGTATGCAATCGAGTACGATATCATTGATCCCACGTATGTTCTTCCTACACTAGAGGTGAAAAATAATGAAGGATTATTTAGTGCTGGGCAATTAAATGGAAGTTCCGGATATGAAGAGGCCGCCGCGCAAGGCTTGATAGCTGGGATTAATGCTTCTATGCACGTGCTGAGGAAAGAAAAATTGATACTTAGCAGGTCAAGTTCCTACATTGGCACTCTAATTGATGATTTAACTTCTAAAGGAGTAAATGATCCTTATAGAATGTTAACTTCTAGGTCTGAATATAGGCTATGTCTTAGAATTGATAACGCGGATGAAAGATTGACTCCCATAGGAAGAAAAATTGGCCTAATTTCCGATGAGCGTTGGAATAAATTTCAGGAAAAAATGGAACGTATAAAAAATGAAAGGAATAGAATCAAAACTACATTTTTAAAAAGAGATACTATTGAAAAATACAATCTAAAAGAGTGCATATCTGAGGAAGCTTTTTTAAAGAGGACAAATGTAAATTATGATGTCATAAAAGAATTTGACGAGATAGCTTCAAAGGTTCCTGAAGAAATTTCTGATAGAGTTGAAATTGAAGTAAAATATGAGGGATATATAAATTTGCAAAAAAGAGAGATCGAAAAATTTGATAAGATGGCAAAAACATCGATACCAGAAGATATAGATTACTCCAAAGTGACGAATCTCAGGTTAGAAGCAAGAGAAAAATTAAAGAGGTTTAATCCTAAAAATTTACTTTCTGCTAAAAGAATTTCAGGGATAACTCCTGCAGATATTTCAGCACTTATGATATGGATAGAAAAAATGAGAAGGAGAAACATCAGTTGATAGAAACATTGAAAGTTCTATGTGAAAAATACGGTATTTATCTTGATGATTCTCAACTTAATAAATTTGATTTTTACTATAATTTTTTGCTCGATTACAATAAAAAAGTAAATTTGACGTCTATAACCGAGAAAAATGATGTTGCTGTAAAGCACTTCTTGGATAGTATGATGGTTTCAAAATTTATTAAGTTAGAAGGTGCAGTTATAGACATAGGAACAGGTGCGGGATTTCCTGGAATTCCTTTGAAAATTTTGAACGACAGTCTGAATATTACACTTCTTGATAGCTCACAAAAAAAAATCAAATTTCTAGAATTGCTGATAGGGGAGATGGGATTAGATATTAAACTTATAAATTCTCATACTGGAGAAGTACCAAAGAATTACTTGGGAAGATATGATTTTAGTATTGCACGCGCCGTAGCACCTATGTATAAACTTTATAAATTTTGCATACCATTTGTTAGACCAGGTGGATACTTTATTGCTATGAAAGGTCCTTCGTATATGAATGAATTAGATGATCCAAGATTTAAATATTCCAGTCGATGTAAGGTCTATGAATTTTCATATGATGAAAATTTTGGAAAGAGGGTCATAATAGAAATAAAAAACTCTCCTCAATAAATGTTGAGAGAGTATTTGAGACATCAGTTACTTGTTTTTTTGAACTTTAGAAACACATTTGTTTGCAGTTCAAATTTTTGCAAGATTTGCAATTTTTATTGTGACTAAAATAAAGTTGGAGATAAAAAATCCCCTCCGCTTAATACGGGAGAGGAAATATTTGGGGCAATAAATTACTTACTTCTTAGCCTCAGAATTTGCCTTTTGCGCCTTATTGTCTTCTTTTTTGGCTTCTGTATTTTCATCAGCTTTTTCTTTGACTTCTGCAGTTTTTGTAGAACCTTCGTCTTTAGAAAAGACCTCATCTATTTTGCTCAAAGCTTTCTGAGCCACTTTTACTTTCGCATCATTCTCAGAATCTCCTTTGGCATTTTCAGCCATCGCTTTGATAACTTTTTTGATTTCTTCCAAAAGTTTGGGATCAACACTTCTGATTTCTTCCAAAACTTTGGGATCAATACTTCCGATTTCTTCCAAAAGTTTGGGATCAATACTCTCCATAGGCTTTCCGACAACATTGTTATTAGGGTCTACGAGCTCTAATGTTCCCTTAACCTCACCTTTAACCTGAGCTACATCTGAATTCTTAACCTGAACTGTATCCGAATCTTTGTCCTTATTCTCATCCTTTGCAAAAGAAACACCACCAAAAGCCACAATTGAAGACGCCCCAAAAGCTAAAATTTTCTTTAAACCCAACATAATACAAAACCTCCTAAAATAAATCTTCGTTAGGTATGTTGTCATAATACAACATGAAACTTACTTTGTCAAGAGAGAATATGACAAAAAATGCACTTTTTTATTTTTTTATTATATTTATCATAATTTAAATTTTAATATAATTTATTTTTTTATAAATTGATTAAATGTGCAATAGTTGAAAAAATACGAATTATATGATTACATTAAGCAATACTGATTTTCGAGGGGATAATTTTGGAAAATGAAGATCTTTACAAAATTTTAGGAGTTTCTAGAACTGCTTCGGAAGATGAAATAAAAAAAGCTTATAGAAAACTTGCTAAGAAGTATCATCCTGACTTAAATAAGGGAGATAAACAAGCTGAGGAAAAACTAAAAAGTGTAAACAAGGCCTATGAAGTTCTTTCTGATAAAAATAAAAGAGCTCAATATGATCAATTTGGAAGTGCTGAGCCTAACTTTGGAGGAGGAGGCGGTGGATTCCAAGGTGGGGGAGGATTTTCTGGTTTTGGAGATGACTTTGATTTAGGGGATATCTTTGGAAGCTTTTTTGGAGGTTTTGGTGGACGTTCGCGAGCATCTAATTCTCCTAGAAAGGGTTCCGATGTAGGAATTTCTATTTCTATCACTTTTGAAGAGGCAGCTTTTGGATGTAAAAAAAGTATCAGATATAATCGCGTAGTTTTGTGTTCAGCTTGTTCGGGAACTGGTGCAAAAAATGGTTCTTCAAAGGTTAGATGTCGCACATGTGGAGGTACCGGTCAAATAGTTTTAGGGCAAAGAACTCCGTTTGGTACTATACAAACTTCGCAAACTTGTAATGCCTGTGGAGGCTCGGGACAAGTTATAGAACATCCATGTGGTGTTTGTAACGGACAAGGGCGTGTTAGATCGTCTGAAAATCTTGAAATAGAGGTTCCCGCTGGAATTGATAACGGACAAACGTTAAACGTCAGAGGAAAGGGAAATTCAGGTGTAAATGGTGGAGGATATGGCGATTTGCATGTTGAGGTTGGCGTAAGATCTCATCCGATATTTTCTAGAAAAAATAACGACGTTAGTTGTGAAATTCCAATAACTTTTGTTCAGGCAGCTTTGGGTGCAGATATTACTGTTCCGACATTGGATGGAAAAGCGACTTATCATGTTCACGAGGGAACACAACCTGGAGATATATTTAGATTAAAGGGGAAAGGAATTCCGTTTATTCATGGTAGTGGACGTGGTGATCAGTTGGTTAAGGCCGTAATAGAAATTCCAAGAAACTTATCAGATGAGCAAGCTGAACTTCTTAAAAAGTTTGAATCTTTGTCTAGTTCTAAGAATTATCAGAAGAAAAAGTCGTTTCTTGATAGGATAAAAAAACTTTTTGCTAATTGGTGATGAATGAGTGTTTTTGACCTCGAATTATACAAAACATTCATTTTGTATAATTGCTTTTGGGTGAATTTATGGATGAAAAAATCTCTATAGTTGTTCCTATTTACAACTCTGCATGTACACTTGAACGTTGTTTGAATAGTTTGACTTCTCAGACATTCACCGATATTTCGATTATCTTAGTAGATGACGGTTCTTTTGATGGTTCATCTGAAATTTGTGATAAGTTTTCTTTAATTGATAATAGAATTATTGTTATACACAAAAAAAATGAAGGCGTTTCTTCATCTAGGAACGCAGGCTTGCAACAATGTAAAACTAAGTATGTGATGTTTGTAGATAGTGACGATTATGTTGAGAAAACTATTTGTGAAAAATTATACGATTCATTTAAATCCAATGATATTGTTTCAGCCTCTTGTTGCGGATGTTTTAGAAAAATTTATAAAAATGAAAAACTTTATTCATCTAGTCCATTGATCCCAAAATCTGATGGAATTTTTAGTTTTAATGATTTCAAAGATCAATTTCCATGTTTATATAAATCATCTTTTATCAATACGGTCTGGTGTAAATTATACGACGTAGATTTAATAAACAAAGTAAATTTAAGATTTCGAGAGGATATCAGCATCGGAGAAGATTTACTATTCAATCTGGGATATCTGCGCTGTTCTTACAAGATGTCATTTGTTAACGAGGCGCTATACCACTACAATAACTATTCCGATTCCCATTCTTTGACGCATGAATTCAATGAAAAAAAAGTTGATTTTTTAAACATAGAATTCGACGAGACTAAGAAATTTTGCTTCGAGATGCATTTGGAGAAAAATATGAGCATTGTAAGTATGATATATTTAAAAATTAATCTCATAATTATCGAGCAGTTCATAAATGTAAAGAAAAAAACTGAAAATAAGAGTATAACAGAGTTTGTGAAAAGTTTAATAAATTCTCCCAGAATGTCAGAAGTACTCGAATATGGATGCAACAATAATTTGGAACATTTATTATATAAATGGTGCTTCAAAACAAAGAGTACTTTGATTGTTATTTTACTCGCCTATTTAAGAATATTACTAAAAAAAATCACGAAAGGAAGTTAGATTATATTTGAAAATACTAACTATTGTCGTTCCGTCTTATAACATGGAAAAATATATAAATAAAAATCTAAATTCTTTTATTGATAGTCGCATACTCGATGATATTGAAATTTTGATAGTAAACGACGGTTCTAATGATGGCACGGAATCAGTTGCGAGTAGTTATGTGGAAAAATTTCCCAAGACTTTTTTTCTAATAAACAAAAAAAATGGAGGGCATGGATCTGCAGTTAATTGTGGGATAAAAAATGCGTCTGGAAAGTACTTCAAAATAGTTGATGCTGATGATTGGGTTGATACTGAATCATTGGTTAGTTTTGTTAGAAAACTTAAATCAGTAGATGTCGACCTGTTTTTGACTAACTATCAGACAGTTGACATCAATAACAACGAGATTATAGTTTATAAATTCAAAGATATCACCTATAACAAAACTTATAACGTACTTGAGGCTACAAAAAATAAGAACCTCTTCCCTATGCATTCTTTATGCTATAGAACTTCTATTTTGAAAGAAAATAATATTTCGCTTCAAGAAGGAATTTATTACGTTGATGAAGAATTCAATGTTTTGCCATTTGTATACGTAAGAAGCATATACTTTTACGATGTTATTTTGTATAATTATCTCATAGGAAATTGCAATCAAAGTATTTCTATTGAAAATCAAGTAAAAAGAATTGACCACAAAATAAAAATCATTAAAAGACTTATTGATTACATAAACAATGGTAATTTTAATGCTATAAATAAGGAGTACTGTTATAGAAAAATCGCTGGAATGATAACTTCTATTTATTTGATAATGCTAATCTACAACAAAAATAAATCTTATGGAAGGAAGTTTACAAGACGGTTTCATGATTTTATTAAAAATAAAAGTATTAAACTTGAACAAATGTCAAACTTTAAGTATAGTGTATTCAAGTTTATGAGTTTTTTTTTCATTGGTCCAAAAAGTTATGATATGATAATCGGAACATTTAAAAAATTGATCGGGAGATAGGTTTGTTTGATTTCGTAGTCGTAGGGTGCGGATATGCTGGTGCGGTGAGTGCTAGAATTGTTGCTGAAAATCTGAATAAAAAGATTTTGATCCTTGAAAAACGATCTCATATTGCTGGGAATATGTACGATGATTACAATGAGGTTGGAGTATTGGTGCATAGATATGGTCCACATATATCTGCGATGAATGATAAAAGAACTTACGATTTTTTATCTAGATTTACAGATTGGGTTCCTTATGAACATAAAGTACTTGCTCAGATAGATGACAAAAAAGTCCCCCTTCCTATTAATCTCAATTCCATAAAAACATTATTTCCAGAAAAATATAATGAATTAAGCAACGTTCTTATATCTGAGTATGGATTTGGAAGTAGTGTTCCTGTGCTTTCTATGATGAAATCGAACATCGAGGAAATAAAGAACCTCGCAGATTTTTTATATAGAAAAGTATACTTAGAATATACTATTAAGATGTGGGATTTAGATCCTAAACAAATAGACGCTTCGGTTACTGGAAGAATTCCGTTCAGAGTCTCGTTTGATGATAGACATTTTTTGCACAAATACCAGGTTATGCCTAAGAATGGTTTTACTAAATTATTTGAAAATATGTTAGATCATCCAAATATAAAGATTGAGCTTGGCATCAACGCAAAGGATAGAATATCTGTGGATTTTAATAAAAATTCGATTTTTTATGATGGCAAAAAATTTGATGGTAAATTAATATACACAGGCTCCCTTGATGAATTATGCGGTTATGAGTACGGACGTCTCCCCTATCGTTCGTTAAAGTTTAAGTTTGATAACTACAATGAAAACTATGTGCAACCTTGTGCGGTATTGAATTGGCCAGATAAAAGACCAGAAACTCGAAGAACTGAAATGAAAAGATTAACTGGGCAAATCTTACCAAATGTAACTACTACAATCACTGAGTATCCAGGGAAATATAATGAAAATAGTCTGGATTTCAATGAACCTTATTATCCAATAATAAAAAAAGAATATTTGGATACATATAGAAAATATGTAGATAAATTAGAAAATATTAAGAATTTTTACTATACCGGAAGACTTGCATGCTATAAGTATTATAATATGGAAGATGCTATTTTGAGTGCTATGAAATTTGTTGATGATAATTTTATTAAGGAGCATAATGAATAAAATAATTAGCAATCTAAAAAATTGTTTTCTAACTACTGATTATTTCAAATATGTATTTCTTATTTTTTCTATGTCTATTTGTATTCCTCCTCTTCATGTGATTACAAGTAGTTTATTTAAGTTTATTTTGGGTTGGGGTATTCTGTTAGTAGCATACGATTTTATAGACAAAAAAAAATTTATCAGATCTAAAAATTCTTTTGTTTTATTTCTATTCTTGTCATCATGTCTTTTAAGCATACTTATAAATAAAAACTCTTTGAGTAACTTTAAAATATTTCTTTATGCGACTGTTCCAATAATGCTTTTTTACTCTGACTATGTAGATAGAAATATGATTGAAATAAAAAACGAACTGCGCAAGATATCCCTTGTTTATTGTTCAATAACTTTTATTTCATCAGTAATTTCTCTCTTTATGTTTTTTATTCAACTATCCGAAGTGAGATTTTCTAAAGCTACACAGTTCTATACTCTTGGAATTCTTGAAGGCCGACTTTATGGAATATACGTAAGTCCAAATGCGGGCGCGATATGTGCGTTAATTTCCATTATCTTATCTATTTTTCTACTTTATCTAGTGAATTTAAATAAAGGTAGGAAAAAATCGACAATAATCTATAGAATATTCTCCATTTCAAATATTTTAATTGAATTCATGTATATTTCATTAACGGATTCGAAAGGGACAAAACTTGTAATTATGTTTTTCTCCTCGATATTTGCCTTTCTACTTTATTATTTCATAGATCTAAGAATCTACTCCTCTAAGCAATTTAAAAGAGGACTTATTTCGTCTTTATTTTCTATATTAGCATGTATTAATTCCATAGTCTTACTCAATTTAACGAGTAAATTTTTGAGTTTTATACCATCGTTTATAGAAAGTTTAGAACACAGAGGAGAAAACGACCTTTTTAACATTAAACCTATTTTCGTAGAGCGTACTTATGTGGATAGTGAAATTGGATCATACAGATTGACATTATGGAGAATAGGTTTTGAAATTTTAAAAGATCATCCTATTTTTGGTGTAGGACAGAAAAATCTTTATGACGAGGGAATGCGTGTAAATTTGGAACATAATTTGGAAGTTTCTGAAGACGCTATTAAATCATTACACTACGGAATGCATAACCTTTATATGCAGATATTAGTTGGATTTGGAATCGTATCATTTGCAATTTTTGCATTATTTTTTATCAGTAATTATTTTCAACTTTTAAGATCATTGTTTAAGAAAAAATCTGAGGATATATTTATTTTCATATTGCTTTTCTCGTTCGTATCTTCCATGTTATTCGGTAATTCTTTTGAATCTACAATACTGTTTAGTAATACTGGAATAGAATCGATTTTTTGGTTTATTTTTGGATATTGCATGTTATTTATAAAAAATACAGAAAAATCCAATGATATTTTAAATTTCAAGAAAATCAAACTTATTTTTGGTAAGGTTATGAAAATTGGAGATAAAAATTAATGATTGCTTTTTTTGCTGCAACTCCATATCAGGTTTTTAATTGTATTAATATACTAAAAAATTACTATAAAAGTGAAAGCGCAGATATCTACATTCTAACTTTTGCTTGCGATATGTCTGATTTATATTGTTCGCTAAAAAAAAGCAATATCTTTGAAAATGTTTATCTTTTTGAAAATATAATGAAGCCCAAAAATAAGCTCGGTGTTATAAAAGACTTTATATTTACTGATTCTTACATATTAAAAACTCTCAGAAGTAAAAAATACGACAAATTGTTTCTCACATGCGTCGGAGATAGAAACGATTTGTTTTATAATAAACTTTTAAAAAATAATAAAAACTTAGAGTTATATTTTTACGACGAAGGAATTGGAATATACATAAATGGTTTCTATCAAAGTTCGAGTAACATGCTTCTTTTTTACAAGATTTTGAATTATAAATATTCGGTTGAGAATTTCAAAAAGGCATTCGTTTATAGTCCAGAACTTGTCATATCTAACATAAATTGCGAATTGGAAAAAATTCCTAAAGTAGACAAAAAATCCAATTTTGATTTATTTAATCGAGTTTTTTATCATAAAATTGAAGATAACTATGATTTATATAAATACATATATCTAGATCAGTATTTTTCTAAGTATGTAGATGAAGATGAATATAAAAAAACGTATAAATTCGACCATAACCATATACTAGAAATAATAGCAAATAAAATCGGAGTAAAAAATTTAATTATCAAAAAGCATCCAGTGACGCCTTATGACCAATATAATCTTAATTTTTATAACGTATCAAAAGATTACAAAATTCCATGGGAGATAATACAGCTTAATTTTGATATGTCAAATAAGGTGTTGATTACTGTGAATTCTACATCTGTTTTAACCCCAAAAATGATATTTAACGAGGAACCATATGTAATTATCATAGGGAAAGCACTAAAAAACGAAAATTCAAATCTAAAATTTTGGAACGATAATTTGGAGCGTATGATTTTTAAGTTTAAATGCACTTATGAAGAATCTAAAAAAATAATAGTTCCAGAATCTTTGGAAGAATTTGAAGATAAGCTTGAAGAGATAAATAATAAATTAGGGAATTTATAGTAGAGTATTCGTTTAAAATAAGAATTTACTATTGAAAGTGTTTTTTAAAATAATGTATAATGGCCTATTATCGTGTAGTTTAAGGTTTATTTTTTGTTATGATAAAAGCGAGCTTTTTCAAATCTAAAACATGTAACAGTATGGCATTTTTTAACGTGACGGGACAAGTTATATTGGGAACTATAAGTTTTCTTTCAATTCCGATTTTTACGCGTCTTCTTGGAACCGAAAACTATGGACAAGTTTCAATTTACCTCACTTGGGTACAAGTTATGACTATTCTGATAGGCTTACAGACTGGTGGAACAATCGCAAATTCAAAAATATACTTAGATACGAAAGAACATCATGGATATTGTTCAAGCATATTGTCGCTATCTTTTTGTTCATTTATTATTATATTTCTTATTTTTTTAATATTTATAAATCCTATCTCAAATTTAATGATGCTAGACAAGAAAATCATATTTTTAATACTGATAGACAGTTTTTTTGGTTATATAATTTCTTTTGCAAATATAAATTTCACGTTCAATAAAGAACCACACAAAACATTTTTAGTTTCGGCTACAACATTAATTTTGAATATTTCAGTTTCTATTTTTTTGATAAATATGATTAAAAGATATGAGTACAAAAGTGTGGGAAGAATACTAGGGAATGCTACATCTAGCATATTGATCGGAATTATTTTATTTTCTAGATTTATGCTTAAAGGAAGAACTTTAATACATAAAAGATACTGGAAGTTTTGCCTCCCCATATGTCTTCCTTTAATTTTTCATGGACTATCACAAATGATTCTTGCACAGAGTGATAAGATTATGCTCAAATGTTACGAAAACGAATCTATAGTTGGAATTTACAGCCTGGCATTCACATTTGTAAACGTTATTTACATAATTTATATGGCACTCAATAATAGTTGGGTTCCATTTTACTACGATGACATGAAATCAAATAATATCGAATCCATAAATTCCAAAACGAAGAATTATCTTCTTCTTTTTTCGTATATCACTATTGGTTTTATATATCTTTCTCCCGAAGTTATCCGATTTTTTATCTCTCAAGACTTCTGGGACTGTATTAAAATAGTTCCGATCTTATCTTTGGGAATATTTTTTATGTTTTTATACAGTTTCCCTGTAAACTTTCAGTTTTACCACAAAAAAACGCTCAATATAGCATTAGGAACTACATTAGCAGCTATTTTTAATATATTTGCAAATACCCTTTTGATCCCCAAATTCTCAATGAAAGGAGCTGCATATGCTACTTTATTTTCTTATATCATATTATTCCTATTTCACCATCTAGTTTCTAATTTTATTGTAAAAGAGGAGTACCACTATAGATTTAAAACTTTTGCACCTTATATATTGTTTGTAATTTCGTCTTCAGTAATTTTTAATTTTGTAGAAGATAACTGGCTTCTAAGATGGTCAGTCGGAATTTGTTTGGGTGTACATTTAGTATTTAAAATAGTAAGGAATAAATCTATATTCTAACTTGCCAATAGGTGCTCACTCTCTTTACTACCTATTCTCTCCATCTCATAAGAACTCATACTTCCATTATAATTCCTCAAGCTTGATAAAAATTCATTAAATTGACTAAATTCATGTTCTTCTTCACTAGTAGAAGGATTCGTACTAAAATTTCCCATATGCGATGAATTATTCATGATTACTCTAGCATTTTTGATTTTATTAACCCTATATAGATGATCTGAGACTTCTCTTTTTATGTCACCCAAAATCTCCTTAGAAGAATTCTTACCACAAACAGTAATTCCTAAATTTACAAAGTCTTTGGTAAAGCCGCTACACCAATAAGATGGAACCTCAGTTGGCTTTAGCTTTTCAATTTCTTTAAATTCTTTTCGATTTATAAACATAAAATTTAAAATCCACTCTAACGGTTTAAAAATCTCTCCGGCAACTTTATTAAAATTATTAAGAGGACTATGCAATATTATTCCGGCAAGCTTATGTTCTAACCTCTTTTCCTGAGCATAACGCCAAACATGAATAGCAACTTGGCCCCCCAACGAATAGCCTGCCACAATTATTTTTTGATTACGACCAGTTTTATTTAAAACATAATTAAATGCATGCTCTCCATCTTCAAATATTGTACTTTCAGACATTGAAAGAGGACCAAAAAAATTTTTTCTATTTCCGTATCCTCTACGATCTATAGCATAAACTATAGCTCCTTTACGAGTAAGATAAATCATTTTTCCATCAGACCCCAAATGCATATTATCATTTAAAACAGAGCCACCATTTCCGTTAAAAAATATCACATTTATACCTTTAAGATCACAATCACTTAGATTATTACACCAAAATTTCCTACCGATAATGATATTTTTTCCATTAATTTCTTCAGTTATATCTTCAAAGCAGATATCGTCCCCGTAATTTATAGTATCTTCACCAATAGATCTCAGAGAACCACAAAACAAAGCTATCTTTGTTAGTATCCTAAATAGAACATTCGCACACAAATACACACCCAAACCAATTGCACCCCATTTAAAAACACACCAACAACTTAAACTTCTTTTATTATTTTTAACTTCAACCTCAGCATTCGATCCTGAACCAATTTGCGCACAAGCATCAGCGCTTTCTGGAGCACTGTAAGCATTGAATTTCGGATAACTGAACAAAAATAAAAAAGACATAAAAAATGAAAATACTTTCCTGAGTTTCATTAACACAACTAAACCCCCAAACTTATATTTTGTTATCGTATATCTTTTACAATTAAAGGTCAATAAAATTTTCTACACGGCATTGCTAAAAATAAATAGATAAAGCAAAATAATTCGAGTACACCAGTAAAAAAACAATAGAAATAAAGTAATCAGCAGATTTTATTCTTTCATTTTATTTCACAATTTCTATTCACTTTTAGCAGTACCTTGTACGCCAACTCAAAAAAATTTATATTCTAAAATTTTAACTATTTGAAGATTCTAGTATAGACGCTGCAATAATCAAATCGACATATTCATTGACATCAACAGATTCTTCTTTAGGAATGATAAACCCTTTAGTCTTGTTCCCAAGAATGGAATTTGTTTTAAGTAAACTGTTGACATTTGTTATGTAATATGCACTGTTTTCTTCATAAAGTGGAGTTCGTTCTTGTCTCCTGCGAGGTGCAAATTTATATAATCTTTCATAACGACCATCAACTTTATGCCAAAAATCTGCCCTATTTTCATGTAGTGAAATCATGGAATCGAATTCTGAAGAGTTTTTTTGATATTCATCGACGAATCTAATCAATGTTTCTTTAGTTCTAAGAGGAGATGTTGGTTGCAAAGTAATCACATTATCGTATTTCACATTTTTAATTTTTTGCATTTCATTTATTGCGTGAATTAGAACAGATTCCATTGAAGAAGTATCACTTGCAATTTCTTCTGGACGTCTTAAGACATTTACCCAATTATAAACTGAGGCTAACTCACAGATTTTCGCAGAGTCAGTGCTAACCACAGTATCAGTATCAGCCAAACCAGCAGACTCTACAACGTCTAAAGTATAATAGAGCAGTGGCTTACCTAGTAGCGGATATATATTCTTATTTTTTATTCCTTTAGAGCCCCCTCTGGCTGGAATGACTATCAATTTATTCATTTTCTATGTACCTATATATATCTTTCATAGTTATTATACTTTTAAGACAAAATGAATCATCCACAATTGGAAGAAGCGTTATTCCTTTCTTTTTGAATATATCAAACGCTTTTTTTATATCATGTTCATGCATATAAATGAAATTCGGATGCAATAATTCATTAACTCTGTTGTAAATAGTATGGCCAGAAATTAATGCACGAATGATATCACCTTGACTAAGTACACCTATGACAATACCCTCGTCATTAGTAACTACTACCATACGACTTTTATTTTCATCAATCGATTCAATAGCCTCGTATAACGTATAATTTTCATTAATACAAAACTTGTCCATATATGTCCTTCCTAATACGTTAGTTTTTTTACTATCCATTTTTCGTCTATTTTTGTATTCATCAATAAATCCAAAATTCTTTCAGACGAATGTCCATCACCGTACGGATTTTTACAATTCAAGTCGAGATATGAACGGAATTCCTTACTCATGGCCTTATCAATAGCTTCTTTTATCATTTTTTCATCAAAAGGAACATCGATAACATTTACTCCACGACAGCGTCCCTCTTGCCTACGCCCTAGGTTTACAGATGGTATACAGAAAGTGGGTGCCTCAAGAAGCCCAGAACTAGAGTTCCCTATGATAAATGTTGCATTTTTCAATAACCCAAGATAATCCTCACGCTTCAAATTGGAATAAATGTAGTAATCTCCCCTGCGGTTATTAAATATTGCATCTTTAACCCTTGTGGAGCCAGCATCATTGTTTGGAAGTATAACAATTTTTTGTAAATCGATCTCATTCAGGCATTTTATAAGAAGTTCTGCTTGCGTTCCAGCCTTACTCGATTGCTCAGTGACAGGATGAAACACCGAAATAACATACCTCTTTGAAAGATCAACATGCATTTTATCTTCTAATTCTTTGATAGTCGTATACTTTGATTGAACCATTTCATCAATTTGAGGAGCACCAACATTAAAGATTCTAAAGCTTTCTTCTCCTAGTTTTTTTAAGCGAATAAAAGCATCATTATTTGAAGCCAAGTGCATATGCACAAACTTTCCTATAGCATGTCTCGCCATCCCGTCGATGTTCCCAGAAACCTCACCAGCCTGTATATGAGCCACAGGAGTATATGTGTAACTAGCAGCGATCGCACCCATAAGTTGCTCTCCTCTATCTCCTGCTAATAAAACCCAATCAGGTTTCTCAACATCTATGATATCCGGTAAACTCATTAGGCAAATTCCAAGAGATTTGGCATGGGTGATGTGATTATATCCATCCAGCGACATATTAATTTTATAATCTATTGTGAATCCGTCGTTTTCTATCTCCTTATATGAACTCCCATACGATGACAACAAATGCATATTAGTGACAACGAGTATAATTTTGACATCATCACGCGTTTTAGCAAGTCTCATTATAGGTCTTATATATCCCCATTCACCCCTAGAACCTGTCAAAACCATTATCTTTTTCATTTAAATCCCCTGGTTAAATTCTTATAAATCTTCTCATTTTTCGATCGAATTTTTCTCGATATTCTTTTAATTATGTATTCTCAAAAATTCGATCAGGATTACATCTTCCCCACTCCCGGTAAGCCAGTTAGAACTATTATTTTTTTTCAATCAAAAATTTCTAACTCAAAATTCATCTAAATCTTCGTATTTTATTATCGAGTTTTTCTTTATATTTTTGTTTACTCTCTTCCCTATTACTGAATCCATTTTCCATGAAGGAATACCAGTTCCCGGCCTTTTAGACCAAATCATATCTTGTGTTATAACAGTCCCTGCATTAATTTCGCAAGTAGAAACAATACTCCTAAATGCCCATTCACGTATTTTTTTCTCCTTATCTCTGACTTTTTTTTCTCTTCCAAGAGACTTATAAACCTTTTTACATCCGTCAACTAGGTTACGCAGATCCATAAAGTCAATAGAAACGGACTGATCAGGTCCAGGAGTCGTTTTATCTAGTATTACGTGTTTCTCAATTATTGAAGCACCTAACGATACTGCCGCATAGCACGTATAAAGGTCGGGAGTATGATCAGAATGTCCAATAACAGTACCAGGATACCTTTTTTTCATTTCCTTTATGACGCCAAGATTAATATCTTCGTAAACAGGCGGATATTCAGAGAGACAATTAGTAAACGCCAACGGAACTTTTAAATTTTTCATAGCTTCATAAGTTCGATCTATTTCTTCAAAAGTACACATACCAGTTGAAATAATCATAGGTTTGCCAAATTTAGCTATTTTCTTTAAAGTCGGAGTATCGGTCATTTCACCGCTTCCGATTTTGAATGCATATGCTATACCCGCATCTTCTAACTCCTGAGCAGCCTTATAACTAAATGGAGTACACAAATAAGTTATTCCTACTTCATCGCAATATTTTTTTAACTCGATATGATCTTCTAGTTTTAGGGCATAAAGCTTTAAAAAATCGTATAATGGCATGTTGAAATTATCGGACATCGGAACATCTGGTAACATTTCTTCATCGGGAATATGATGCTGAAATTTTATACAGTCAGCCCCTGCAAGTTTAGCCCTTAAAACCATTTCTTTAGCGGTAGAAACACTTCCCATATGATTGTCACATCCCTCCGCCATTACATACGGAGAGTACCCGTTGCCAATTTTCCTACCGTTTATTTCTATGCAAGACATAGTCTACCACCCCACCCTTGATTCGAGTTATTATATTCATAATCCAACTTAAATACAAGAGCGCAGAATAAAAATAAATTAAATGTCCAACGATTTTTTTTATTTAACCTCAGAGCTTAAGTCGGTTTTATTTTTAATGGTATAGTATAAGCAATAGTAATACGATTTGCACACCCACTAGTGCGCAAACCGCAAAGTAATTTCGACTAAGCTAAATCAAAAAATCTCAAAGGGTATTGCTAAAATAGATAGAAAAAGCAAAACAATTCGAGTACACCAGTTAAAAAACAACAGAAACAAAGTAATCAGCAAATTTTATCTCTTCATTTTTCGGGTGATAATTTCACGATTTCTATTCACTTTTAGCAGTACCATTATTACTGCGTATCCGCAGCTTGAGTGCATCGTACGTTATGTCCCGAAAAAAAGCAACACAACACTGCATATTTTTTTTGAAAATCATCAATTTAAATGAAATATATATGATTTAAATTAGTATTTTTAGAAAATAAGACAAAACTTCGATAAAAAAGACTATCGAAATTTCACTTGGATGGGCACGCCTATAAGCCGAGTTCTGTCGAGTGTAATCATCTATCTTGGCTTGAAATTACTTTCAAGCTTACTGTCATTGCCAAGTAAGCAAACGCTTTGTACGACCATCGAGCAGAGTAACCTCTATAGGAAGCCCTACAATTGTCGAAGAGTCAAAACTTTTACGAATCCCCGCTTTAAATTCCGTTTTAAAAGGTAAAACAATCTTCTTCAAACTGTCACAACACCGAAAGGCAAGATCGTCGATTACAAGTTTAGATGAAGCCTTACGAGCAAAATCACATGCATCAAATCTAACTTCTCTCAATTTTTTACAACACTGAAAGGCCTCATAATCAATCCGCCCAACAGACGATGGAATATTAATCTTTTCTAGTTTAAGACACAGCTCGAAAGTACCCAAACCTATTTGGGGAATATTTCCATAAATATTAACATTTTTCAATTTTCTACAATTACTAAAAGCACCACACCCCAACCACTCAACAGACGATGGAATATCAATACTTATTAGTCCGCTGTCACTGAAAGCACAACTGCCTATTCTGGTAACACTTTTGGGAACATCAATATGTTCCAAACTACTACAACCCTCAAAGGCTCTATCACCAATCTCCTCAACAGACGATGGAATAGTAACACCTGTTAGGCTAGTACACCACTCGAATGCAGAATCACCTATCTTGGTAACACCTCCGGGAATATCAATATGTTCCAAACTACTACAATGCGAAAAGACATCCTGCCTAAACGTTTTAACACACGATTGAAACTTAACCTTTTTTAGGCTGTGACACCACCCGAAAGCACAATAACCCATTTCGGTGACACTTTCGGGAACATCAATATGTTCCAAATTTTCACAATCATAAAAGGCCTGCGTACCTATTCCAGTAATACCTTTGTCTATAATGACAGATTTGACAACGCAAGGGGCGTAGTAATTTTTCCAACTATCGTCAATCACTCCATCACCTGAAAAATTCAAAATTCCAGTCGAAGAATCAAATGTTACACTCACATCATCAGCACATGAAATCTGCGATGAACATGCAACTAAACTAGATGATACAACGGCCATTCCCATGACCTTTCTTATTTTTTTTAATAACCTACCATTTGACGACATAAATACCTCTTCTAAAATTTAAATTTGAATATATAAATAACACATATCGCAATCACAAATCTACAGCCTTAATGTATCATACATTCCAAACAAAATCAACAAATATTGTATGTTTTCTAAAAATCATATAATTCGAACAAAAAACCAGATGTATCCAAAATACATTTGATTGCGCAACCACACAGCATACCTTATTGCTAGATTGTATCAATTTGCATTAAAACTACACAAACCTAGTCATCATTAATACCAAGGCAACCATTTTCCATTTACCACTTTTGTACTAGTCTCAAAGGCCTCTAGGTCGATATTAGCATAATCCGGCACCAAAATTTGTTTCAATTTTGGGCATTTATAAAAGGCATACTTGCCAATTAATAATTTTTCCGGCAATATTGGTTTTGGCTTGAGACATTTAATAATATTGGCAATACACGGTCTCTGAAACAGCCCCTTCGATTTCAAACCCCAAAGAATATCCAAATCAATATTGTCGAGCTTAACTAGGGGGGGATAAAATCTAACTTCCTCCAAATCACAGCACTCACAAAATGCACTATCAGCAATCAACTCAACAAATGTTGGAAGAGTAATCTTTCTTAGTTTCGTACAAAGTTCGAAGGCACTCTGGCCTATTTCAGTAACATCTTTGGGAATATTAATATCCTTCAAATTTTTACAACCATAAAAGGCCCGCTCACAAACTTTCTTAATAGAAGGTGGAAGAGTAATATTTTCTAGTTTGCCATCAAATTCGAAAACACACTCATTTAATTCAGTAATACCTTTGGGAATATTAATATGTTCCAAACTTGCACATGCAGTAAAGGCATACTTTCCAATCTTGGTAACAGACGGTGGAAGAGTAACCTTTTCTAAGCTCCAACAATCCCTGAAGGCACAGTCACCTATTTCAGTAACACCTTTGGGAATATTAATATCCTTCAAATTTTTACAACCATCAAAAACTTGCTCTCCAATCCTTTTAATAAGCGACGGAAGAGTAATATTTTTTAGGTTTTCACACTCGCAAAAGGCATAGTTACCTATTTCAGTAACACTTTCGGGAATATTAATGTATTCCAAATTTTTACAATTTCCAAAGGCTTCCTCACCAATCTTCTTAACAAACGATGGTAAAATAATATCTTTTAGGTTTTTACAATCGCTGAAGGCATAGTCATCTATTTCAGTAACACCTTCCTTGATAATAACAGATCTGACATCCTGTGTACCGTAGTACATTTGCCAACTACTATCAATCACCCTAGTACCTAAAAAACGCAAAGTTCCAGTCGAAGAATCAAAATCCAAATCTACTTTAGCGTGAGAAATCTGCGACGAACACGCAATCAAACTAGATAATGCAACAGCCATCCCCATCACCTTTCTTAGTTTTTTCAACAACCTACCCTTAGACAACATGAACACCTCTTTAAAAACTTGAATTTAAATATATAGATCAACATCCATACTGTGATAATACATACACCAATTGGATATATTATGAATTTCAAAAAAATGTCAATGTATATTTTTCTAAAAATCATTAATTTAAACGAAAAAGGCACTGCTAAAAGTGATTGGTGCCTCCTCGTACAGGAAAGTGGCCAACCTCCTTTTTCAGATTGTCCATTGCTTTCGGAACTTTAGTCGATTCTCGAGTCATTTTCAATTTCGGGTAGTGGCATCAGTAAAGTTGGTTTTATAAAGCTTAAGGTCAAAACGAACTCTTGTCGACATAAAAAATGTTTTTTTGTAGATTATTGTCATAAATGCCAAAAAAAGAAATTTTTCTGTTTTTTTCTTTTTATTAATGGCCTGATCATTTTTTTATGTTCGTGTTTTGGCATATTTTGGTGATGTAAATCTTTCAGATAATATTCGCGTGACAATGCATAAATTGTGCAAATTTGACATTTATAACATATCGTATTATAATTTGTGAACAAAAGATGTTAAAAGGTGGGATTTATTTATGTCATTGTCGTCTTTTAGATTTCTAAAGAGTGATTACCGAGACCACACGTTGTATGATTTTTCTAACGTCGTAAAAGCGAAACTCTTTGTTTTTGAACTAGAGGAAGATGAAAGTGTAAAGGGATGTGTTGATATTCTTCCTTTTCAAATCAATCCCAGTAGCTACCGAAGAATATCTGATGGCATTCATAGTAGAGATCCCGATCAAATTGACATAAATGGCATCGATGTGTTATCGACTTCTTCTCATGATTATGATAACACTGCAATCGGTATAAGAGATCTGAGTTTTAACATATTTGATGAGTATATGGCACGGACAATGAACGGAACATTACCAATTCCAATTAATATAAATGAAATTACAATTATAGATAAGCTTTTTGAATATGCAAATCGTAAATATGTTGTGGTGTTTCAATGGGCAGATAAGTACGTTCTTAGAATAAAAAGAGTAGAATGTACTTACAAATCATTTTCGAAGTATGGCGAACCTCTTTCCGCTGATGTAGAAGTAACATTTGCTTACGAATATGAATTTAAAAAGCTTCTAAAAAATCATTATGTAACTGATGATAGAATGATTGATGTTGCTGCAGTAACATCAGTTTCAGTTATGGAGGAAGTAGCTTCAGATTTTTTACCTTCAATTATTTCGAGTACCAGAAGTAGTAGTAGTAAAAGTTAATATAGCGATAAAGACAAGAAATGAGGTGTGGAAGTGGCTGAATATAGTTTAACAGATAATAAATCAATATATTCTGAAGAAAATTTGGGTAAATTGGAAGAGAATTTTCGAGACTTCGTGCTCCGAAACCAAACGTACGGAAATGTAAAAAACGTATGTATGAGTAGATTTAGAAAAGAAAAAGAGGCGTTTGAGAATGTGAAAGGAAAAAATTATGATGAGGAACAATTGGATAACGATTCAACTGGTTTTAGAATTAATTTTTTTAAGCGTACGTTGATTCCTATTTTATTAAACCCAAACGATGAAACATTGAGAATTTCACAAGATAAGAAGATTGATGTTAATTCTTCGGGAAATATAAACTTGGAAAGTAAAGATTATTTGGATGGAAAAACAAATTGGAAAAATATATTTGATGAAGATGATTATTATGAAAAATTAGCTAAGCAATATGAAGAAGAAAGAAAAAAATTAGATAAAAAAGGTGGTAAAGGTAAAGATCATGATCCCGATGGTTACGGAGGGTATGGTGAAAATGCGTTAGGTGAGGCAGAAGATGAATTTCGTATAGCATCTGAAAATTTTATGGATAATAGAACCGTAGAGTTGGACCATAAGGAAAATGAAGATGATAAATACATAGAGAACGTGGAAAACGAATCATTCGATAAGATTAAAGTAGATTTTGGTGATGGTGTTATCTCAAAGAATGGATTAAAAGAACTTAGTGAAATCGTAAATCGTGTAAATACAGCGTTGCTTAGTGAAAAATCAGGATTTAGTGGATTTTTAGAAAAGGCTGGTTACAGTATCGAAAAAGGTTGGAATTTTTTAAGTAGTAGTAAATTTGCAAATCGGTTTAGATCATTTGCAAATCGGTTTAGATCAGAGGAAAAAATCAAAAACACTTATCTTCCTCCTATTGACGGAATTGGAAGATTCTTGGATAAGAACAAAGAAAATCTAACTAATTTTATAGAAGAGCGTAAAAAATATTTAAGTAGCATCAAATACAAACAAGATGATGAAATTTTTCAGAAAGAGTATAACCAAAAAAGTATGGGTCTTTTAAGAGTAAAGAAGTATGCAACCATGATGCTAATAAATATCATTAAAGAATCTATTAATTTATCACGTTACAAAGAAGAAGATAAAGAAAAATACAAAAATGATGAACTTTCTATTTTACTTTTTAAAATTTACAAAAGAGCCTGGGAAGATTATAATAAATTAAAATCCGAGTATGATGATGTAAAACAGAGTAAGAATAATAGTAGAAATTATGAAGAAGAAAACAAAGATGATGAAAAAAAGAAAGAAGTAAAAAAACAAGATAATGACGAAAAATTTGAAGTAGCTAATTATCTTAAAATGTTTAAAAATGATAAGATTGCAAATTATCTGGTTATGCGTGTGAGAATGCGGTTGATTGAGATTTATTTGAAAACTAATTTTTTTGGCTTTGATACTAATTTTGATAACGAAAAAGACGAAAAAAATTTTGAATTCAAAAAGAAATATGTGATCAGCATAATAGATAAGCAGTCGAATCTGAAATACACCGCTAAACAAGTATCCGATATTCTCGACAAGGACAAAAATAGTGGCGAATACAAAAATTTAGAAAATTATTTTGATATCCTTATTGAAAATTTAAAAATCTCGATGGAAAATTTTAAGAAATTGGGCAAGAAATGGATAGATAGTGATAGTGATGCTAATATTAAAAATGTTAAGAAAATTCAAAAAGATTTTCCTATCGGTGGAGATTTTGGTAAGCGTACAAGTTTAGAATTCTTAAAAAAAACATTTGAAAATAAATCAGATTTTCCAAATTTTAGATTGAATATTTATGAGCAGTGCTTTTCTTTCGGTAAAAACGATTTCGATAAAGCATTGAAAAAAGCGGAAGAGATAAGGGCTACATATGGAATTAGTTAAGGAAATAATATGAGAACAACGATTATTACTGGAGCTTCTGGAGACATTGGAAGACAGATTGCATTAGATTTTGCAAGTGCTGGGTATGGTGTTATTGTTCATTTTCACAAAGGAGAAGATATAGCAAATGAAATAGTAGAAAACATAATAAGAAATAAAGGAGAAGCTTACCCATTTAGCGCCGATCTTTCAAAATTTTCTGACGCTCAGAGATTATTTGAGTTTTCTCTAAGTAAATTTAGAAAAATAGACATTTTAGTAAATAACGCTGGAGTATCACTTGTAAAGATGTTTCAAGATGTAACCGAAGATGAGTGGAAATATTTATTTGACGTTAATGTAGGATCGGTTTTCAATTGCTCTTCTGTAGTTTCTGGGCACATGATACGTAATCATAGTGGTAAAATAATAAATATATCATCGATTTGGGGGCTAGTCGGAGGTGCTATGGAAGTTCATTATTCAGCCTCTAAGGCAGCAATTATAGGATTCACTAAAGCTTTAGCAAAAGAGCTTGGCCCGTCTGGGATATGTGTAAATTGCGTCGCTCCTGGGGCAATAGATACTAAAATGAATAATTTTGATTTTCAAACTAGGGAAAAAATAATAGAAGAGACCCCACTATGTCGAGTAGGAATCCCCTCTGATATATCAAAAGTTGTCCTATTCTTAGCCTCAAGTGATGCAAACTACATTACAGGAGAAGTAATAAACGCAAACGGTGGCTGGAATTTGAGATAAGTAAACTAATCTTCGAGAGCATTAAAGGCCTTGGGATTAAGTAAAAGATTTACGCAATGTTTAGCTTTCGTTATTATCGTTTTCATAGGCTCTTCATCCAAATTCCGAGTGGCATCATCAAGATTCCTACGGGTTAGTATGTCTGCGTTAAAATTAGGCATCGCTCCTTTGCTTTTTTTAAGATCACACAAATAAATCAATGAATAGCAACGATTGAATGCATATTCTCTAATTTCCGTTAATGTGTCGAAACATAAACTCAAATCGCAAATGTTCATAGACATACAGCTCGAAAATGCAAACTTATCGATATACTTAATACCCTTCGGTAATTTGATCCCAATGAGAGACTGGCAATTTGCAAAACAACCAATTGGAATAATGTCGCTGACCAAATTTTCTTCATCGTTGTTGTATTCCTTAGAGAATTCAACAGAAGTAAGGTCTTTACACCCACCAAACATTTTTTCCGAAAGTGAAGTTTTAGGCCCTAGTTTAACTTTTATTAACCCACTATATCCAAATGCTGATTCACCAACCGACTTAACATTAGAAAAGTTGAATTCTTTCAATCCTTCACAACTATAAAAAGCACTTCCACCAATACTTTCAATTTCTTTACAATCTATTTTCTTAACGGAATAACAATTCAAAAATGCTCCATTTCCAACAGATTTAACTGTATCTGGTAATTGTATATCCATATTTGAAGAATGAGCAAACGCATGATTTCCAATTTTTAGTAACTGATCTGGGACTTCAATTTCCGTCAATGCGCACAAATACGCTAACGCCATAGAATCTATTGTCTTAATACAATTGGGGAGTTCTATCTTCGTAATTTTGCTTCTATCACAGTCTACCACCATGTATTGGAGTGGTATATCAGTCTCACATTTTACGCCTTTAATAGAAATTTTCTTATGTATCTTGTCATTTCTAGAAACGGAGACAAACCTTAAATCAAGACCAATCTTCTCTCCAATATCTATAAGATCCTCACGTGTAAACCTTTCTTTGTTAAAATCAAATTCATGTCTTTCTATTTTACAATTTTTATGTTCACAACAAGTAGTTTCATATCCACAACAAATAATTTTTTCAGCTGCTTTTTTTTCTTTCGACACACGAATATGTGGATAACTAGAAGCAACATAAATAACCAATTTGTCAGCATATGATTTTGGAGAATGAAAAGACAAAAAAGCCAAAGACAAACCAATGAACTTCGAAGTACACAACCTTCGTGAACAGGACATATTAGACCCCTTTCAGTTAAACAAATTAGAGATGTATATTCTAAAAACACACCTCGTACATGCAATAAAATATACGCTTTGTTTTGTCAATGCCAAAAAAGAATATGAGGAGTAAATTAACACCTTTCAATCTCATCATCCGTTCGTTTGACTTCATTTGTCAGACATTCTTCTCTCAGTATAGCCCTTATTCCAAACTTCGAAGCTTGCTTTGCATATCAGGAAAAAACTCAACTTTGTTGTACTGTTTCTTCAAATCTAGATTTTAAATTTCAATTCGGACATTTTATCTAGAATTTTCTGAAGTTTAGATTCATCAACATTTGGCTCAAGCTTAGCGGTTTTAAAGGTATTTTGAAGGTTAGAATATTCAACTTCGAGTTTTCTGCTTTCTTCGAATATCTTGTTAGATTGCGCATTTGGCTTAGAAGTCTCTTGCGCTTTTGCGTATAACTGCTCATATCTTGTTGTAAGCTTTTCAACTAAATCTGTTTCTTAATTACACTATTAAATTTTAGCAAAAAAATGTTAATTTGCTGTTAGATTCAAAATTTGTAGAAATGCTTACTGCAATTTTCGAACATTTTAAAATGTTTAGAATAAATTCTTTAAAATTAGAGAAAGGAGGCGAAAAATCTTTCTTGTCACTAACTTGCTTTTGTAACTTATCGATAACAAAATTGATAAATTCTTCATCTATTCCTGACTTTAAAACCTCAAATTTATACTTATTTGTTTCAAACTCTTTTGCCTTTTCTTCCAAATTTTTGTATCTGAAACATGTGAAACATTTTTACAAAGTTTCTCAAAGCTTTTAGAATTGCGATCACCCACGAAAAAACCAACAAGTTTTTTTAGTTTCTTGATTTAAAGCTATCCAAAGCCATATTTTTTTAAAATTCACACACATTTCATCAAGTTCTAGAATATTTGTTTTTTTGTTATTAAATGTACTCATTTTACGTATTTTATCTGCAACTTGCTTTACCCCCAATTCATCACGGATACATGATCAATATGAAGTAATCTTTTAATTCTTCTAAACCCATTAGCTTTCGAGTAACATTTTATTGTTTTTTGTTTTATATCTTCTGGATAACCATTCCTCCCGCCAGTACAGCCACATCCGCAAGATTTACACTTACATCTTTGCTTACCTCTGTGAAATCCACTTTTTGTTTTTTCTCTTTGTCCACATTTTATTTTGTTCTCCATATCTTCTATTTACCATTTATATCCTATTTTTGCAATGCCACCAAAAACCAAAATAGATAACAATATACCGTCAAATAATCAACATCCACAATGATTTTGATAATTATCAACATTGAAGTTATGTAACTCTTTGAGTTAACGTATTTTTTATTCATGTATTCTATTTTAGTATTAATAATGCATTTTCGATGCTGTAATGTAAAACATTTTATTCGTTAACGATTAAGATCGATGAGTATATTTTAGTAATAAATGATAACAATATTTACTACTAAACGTTTTAAGGAGTAAGCATGAATCCATTCAATGAAAAACCAGTTGAAATCTTTGATGCTATACAAAATTGGAATAATCTTTACGGTTACTCTTACAATAAAAATGAGGTAGACCCTTATACTAAGGCCCGAGTGATACTCATGAACGGTACTGAATATGAGGCTAATTGGTTTTCACATCAATTTGCAAGAAATTGTAATAATAGTGATCTAAAAAGAGATCTTGCACTTTCTAGATACATTGAAAAACAGCAGCAAAAAAAAATTGCCACTCTAAGACCAATAAACGAAACTATTCTCGAAACTACTATAAGCTATGAACAACTTGCCATAGATTTGACGGCGGTTCTTGCGCAAAACGAAAATGACTTGAATGTAAAATCTGCACTCGATTTTGCACTACTGGAGGATTTTGACCATCTTTACAGATACTCTGATTTATTGGAGTTCGAACACGGAGTACACGCCGAAACTTTAGTCGGAAAATATACGGAGATAATGCCAGGACGTCCTACAATTTCGCATCACCGCCATCCTTATGATAATGTAAAAAGCCATATAAACTCCAAAACTTCAAATATAGGGACAAGATTAAATGTATCAATAATAACTGCCGCTGAACAACAAACTATGAATTACTATATGAACATAGCGGGATTTTATGAATCTGATGTTGGAAGAAAATTATATCAGGAAATTGGTCTCGTTGAAGAAGAACATGTCACACAGTATGAAAGTCTTATGGATCCAAATATGACCTGGCTTGAACATTTACTTTGCCATGAGTATACCGAATGTTATTTATATTACTCCTGTTTCGAAGATGAAACAGACTTAAAAATAAAAGAGGTATGGGAGCATCATTTTACGCAAGAGATTTCTCATCTTCACAAAGCAGTAGAATTACTAAAAAAATACGAAAACAAAGATTGGCAAGAGGTAATTCCAGATGGAAATTTTCCAAAACTTTTAAAATTAGGGCCAAATATAGATTATATAAGAGATATATTAAAAAGCACCGCAAACAACACTTCTGACAAAGAATCATATAAAAATGTTAATGATCTTTCAGAAAATTCTGATTTTGTTAAATTCCAGAAAAAAATCAATACTAATATCGAAGATGTTCCTTCACATTTATTTATTAAGTCATATATTGAAAAAAACAACAAAGATTACAGATATGAAACTAAGCTTAATCCGTTAAAAGAACTTCAAAATAGGGCGAAAGATAACTATAGTTTAGGAAGAAACATTGTAAAAAACGTGTAAAATTATTCAGATTGTAATTTTAAAAGGACAATTTGCAAATTGTGCAATGTTGGCTTTTTCAATAGTTTTATATTATGCGATATCTATTCAATCTTATCATTGTCTAAGTATAAAATAGATCTATAACCGTTCAATTGAAACTTAAATTACACAATATCTTTGATGTTGTGTTTTTATTGCTTGAATCGTATATAAAACGAAGTGCTTGACATTTTAAACAAAAAAATGTAAAATTCAATTGTTGCTTTATCAAATCTTGACAGTATTATAAAAGGTGGTGATTTTGATGGGAAAACTTGTTTTTCTTGAAAAACTTGTAGGTAACCAAGATAATTTTTGGAATCAGGCGATAATTGAATTGAGTGGTGGAAAGATAAGTGATAGTACGGAAAAATTTCTCAATGACAAGAAAGTTAAGTTTAAGGATGATAAGGCTAAGATAGTTAATGTGTGTAATAGAGTTAGCAAACTATATGACGTTCTTTTATACACTAGGGAACATTTGTTGTCTGTCGAGTGCGAAAAATCCATTTGGAAAAAGATTAAAAATTCATTTAGTCACCGGTCTACTGTGACAGAACTTTTGAAACTTTTAGATGACTTAACCAGACAATATCAGATACCTTATAAATTTTCTGAGCAGAGACCTTATAACTTTTCTGCGCTTAGTGAGCAAGAGCGTTTTTTACGGTGGGTTCGCCCAATTACTGAATTGCCGAAAAGAAACAAAAGTCGTGTGCCTTATGAATTTATTAAAGCTGTCAGTAAAACGGTTGAACGTATTGATGCAAAACTGAAGGTAAAAGATGAAATGAAATTACTGGGAAACGTCATCAACAAAGATTGTGAAATTAACCAATTAATTAAAGAACGACGAGAGCAAATGAAGAATATTAAAGAAATTGAAGACATGAATAATAATAAGCCTGTTGAGGGAAGTGTTGATCAATCGTCATCAAATTGGTTTCAGTTTACTTGGGCTAAAGACGAAAAGGGAAACGAGTATTCACTAAAAAAGATTGATACATCAAATGCGGACAAAGGAACTCATAATTTGATAAAATCAGAAATTTTGGCATGCGAAACCTTGCAAAATCTAGATTGTGATTATATTTCTATGCCTGTGGGATATAATATTGATAAAAACGATTACAGAAAAGCAAAAATTGCGTACAAAATTTCAAAAGGCTTGTTAGGCACTAACTTCTTAAATTCAGTAAATTCTAAGAAGGAGTATTATAAAAAATTTCTTCAAATTCCTTTGGGGGCCAAATGTTTTCAATTGATTATGGAACAACTTATAAAGGCGGTTGAGACGTTGCATAGCAAAGGCTTACATCACGGTAATTTGAGCGATGAAAGTTTTAAAATCGATGTTGAGGGTGAAAGTGTAGACAAATTAAAAGTGTGTTTAAAAATCATTAATTTTAGTTATTGTTACAAGATAAAGGGACAATATTATGAGGATGATTTCCTTGAACATTGCCATCCAGTTGTAAGTATTATAATGTTTTATTACGGTGTAAAACAACTTGCTCAGGCTTTGCTTAATGGAAAGTTGGTTAGTAATTTGCAAGATGCAGTTTATAGGGGAGCAGGAGAACCACTCAAAGCTCTGATCGAAAGTGCAATCGAAAGTGCAAAGGATTGTTATTATTGTCCATATTCATGGAGAAAGTCTAATTTGTATAAGGCTATGGAAATTGATGTTAAAAAATGTGATAATGTCTTCAACACCATAAGAGAATGGTTAGCTTCTATAAAAATGAAAGCATTAATATTTGAACAAAAATCCAATTAGTGATATATTAGACCGTAACTTGTAATTTGGAGTTTAAAGTCTAAAATGTTATCTAAACGTAGCTTTATCAAATTCCTATTATTCGTAATTTGTTTATTAGATGCTTTATTTTTTATTTTCATGTTTAGGGGTAAGAGGAACTTTGTTGTGAATGTCATTCATACGAATGATATTCATGGTGCTTTTGAAAGCATATGGAATGAAAATAATTTAGAAACAATAGGTTTAGATTTAATAAGAGGTGTGAAAGATAGTTTTCCTAATTCTATTTTAGTAGACGCGGGGGATGCTTTGCAAGGAAGTGCCCTGTGTTCACTTGATCAGAAAAGTGTTATTGATCTGATGAATGAAACGACATTCGATGTAAGAATTCCCGGAAATCATGACTTTGATTTTACTGTAAATCAGGTGATCCACAATGCAAAGAGTTCTAATTGTCCTGTATTGGCTGCAAACGTAGTTGATAAGAATAATTTACCTATATTAGGCGGAATAAATGGAAATAATGGTCAGAATTACATAATTGAGATTAATGGAAAGAAAATAGGTTTTTTTGGGTTAGTCACGACCGAAACCCTCTCTATTACTCCTCCTGAAAATATCGCAGGTGTTGAATTCAAAGACGAAATAGAGGTTGCAAAAGATCAAGTTAGAAAGTTAAAAAATATGCACGCTGATGTTATAATTGCAGTAACGCATATGGGGGTTAGTAGTTCGGTAAATCATACGAGCGAGCAATTAGCAGAGGAAGTTAATGGAATTGACATCATAATCGATGGACATAGTCACACTAAAATGACTAAAAAAGTAAACAATACGATCATTCAGCAAACTGGAGCACAATCTCATAATTTGGGAATGATCGAGGTTTACTTCAAGAAGAATGGAAAATTTGATATTAATGCTTATGTCATGGAGGCTTCAGAGGTTGGTAAAAAATTTTGTCCAGATTCGGTTTTATCAAAAAAATACGGAGAATGTATGAACAAGTTTTTACCAATGCTCAATAGAGAGGTAGGAACTCTTTCTGATTCGTTATTTGGAGGTTCGTATAACAATCAAAGTATTTCAAGATGTTCTGAAACTAACCTTGGAGATATTATATGCGATTCAATGATAGATTATGCAAAGAATAGCGAAATTGGCAAAAATGTTAAAGAGTATAAAAATATGCATAAAGTTGCATTTGTAATTGGAGGTTTTGTAAGAAAATCGCTCAAAAAGGGAATCGTTAGATACAAAGATATAATTGAGTGCATGTTCCATGGAAATAAAATTTCTTTTCAAATAATAACTCCTAAAATACTATACGAAATACTCGAATATGGAGTAGGAAAATTAAATTATCCCGATGATGAAAATGGCTGTTTTAAAGGTGCATTTGGATCATTTCCACAATTATCGGGCTTTAAGTTTGGTTTTGACGTATCTAAAGAGCCATACAATTACAAGTTGAACGAGGGAGGTAAAAGAGTAACTTATGTTACACTTCTAGATGATGACGAAAATGAAGTTAAAACTCTAAAAAGAGAAGATGATAAGACTAAATTAGCGCTTTTAAGTAACAATACCATGCTCTATTCAATTCCTCCGATTGCTAACATAAAAAAAGAGGGAGTAGGAGAAAATTTAACTGACATACTTGCTAATTACATATCTAAGATTTCATTGAATAATGGTAGCGTTAAGTATAACGTGAGCCAAGGAAGGGTAAATTTAGTAGGCAACAATAGATGGCAGCATTTTGAATCCTCCATAAAAATAAAAAATTCATCTGACTTACTTGCAAACACAGAGTTAGATATTAGTTTGGATGGCGGAGAGTTCAAAAAAATAAAGACGGATCCTTATGGTAAAATACATCAAATTTTTAAGACGGGAATACATTTGATCAAAGTAAAATACCTCAATTTTGAGGGTGAGATTTTGGTTAGTAACCTTTGTGAGTTGAAAAATGTAGATTTAGTTTTAAATAAAAATTAAAGTATTTGCTTCCGATTTTGTGTGATTTTGATATCATTCTTTTTCATATTAAGATTTCACTTCAAAAAAACTTCTTTATATGTGAATGGGCTTGTTTTTAATAATTTTTCTAGAAATTTAAGATATCTAATATATGTATAAAAAATATCAAAGTAGAAAATTTATTTCTCCTATAAGGATAAAATTTCCAAAGGAAATAAGGAATAAATTGATGGTACAAGAACAGGGTGACGGAACTATCAATCATAGTTAAACTTTTAGATCAACAATAAGTTTTATGAGCAAATTTTAGCATTGCCGCGATTAAAACGAATACTATTTTGAATCATTCGTGTCATTATCGCGAGTGTGTATCAACTAAACTGCCGTGATAAAAATAAATCATCTTTTATTCTAATGTCTATTTTATAAATATGGTATTGTCGGTATTCGTAACTAGTGGTAAAATAGTCGGCATGATTGAAAAAACTACGTTATTTAAGATATTGATTACACTGTTAGCTTGTGTCTCTCTGATTTTTGTAGCATATCGTGTTTGCGTCCGCCTTAATGTTAATGTGAACACCAATAGTGGTGAGAAAGACGCTGAAAAAGTTTCAAAAAATGAAGGACAAAATACGGATCTTTATGAAGTTTCTCCTATTTCGGATTATCCCGAGGTGGGTGAGAGGCCTGTTTGTAACGTTAAAACTTCGGAAAAGATTATAAGTTTATCTTTTGATGATGGATACAATTATGAGAACACGAAAAAAATAGTTGATATACTCAAAAAAAATGGGAATCTGAAAGCAACGTTCTTCTTTTGTGGAAACGCAATCGATAGCGATATTAAGAGTGCTAAAATCCAAAATAGAGAAAATTCTGTGGAATTGGTTCACAATGCGGGACATGAAATTGCGAACCATTCGAATTCGCATCCGAATTTCAAGAAATTAACTAAAGAGAAAATGGAAAAAGAAATTGAAAGTTGCAATAAAAAAATTCAAAATATAACAGGCAAAAGACCGGTGCTATTTAGGTTTCCCTATGGCTCCCACAATAAAGAGTCCGTAGGTGTTGTGAAAAAGTTAAATATGTATCCTGTAGATTGGAATATTGATACCCTAGATTGGAATAAAAAATCATCTTGCGACTCAATTTGTTCGTCTATATGTAAGGGATATAAAACTGGTAATGTGTCTTATCCTCACCCGGGTTCAATCGTGCTTATGCATACGACTGGAAAATATACTCCGGAGGCACTTGAGATAATAATTCCTGTCCTGCTTAAAGGTGGATATAAAATTGTTACGGTTTCTGATTTAGTACTCTCGGCATCGGATAAGGGTGCAAATAATAAATAACGTAAATACTTCGTTTCGGAATTAATGTCTTCGGTTAATTGAGTTCTTTCATTTTGAAAATATGATTTAGAAGTTAGGTTTGTTGTTCTCAGTTTTTTTCGAAATCGGATATGAAGTTGTACAATTTCTTATTTTGAATTTTTGTTTAAAAATACGAGTTCCCAGAATTAGTTATAGTACATACTAAAGTGTCAATTTACTAGATAGTTTCAAGATGATATCAAAGACTTTTTTACATGCTTTATTTTCTTTTTTTGCTACTTTAGTGTTATTCTTGAGCAAATGATCTATCTCTTTGATGAGCGTATTTTTATTAAGATTTTTTTCTTCGATAACTGAGGCATTGAATCTTTTTGCGTACGATAGTGCATTATGGAGTTGATGATTATTTGTAACATTCGGAGATGGTATTATTATTGCTTTTTTTGCTATAGATGCTAATTCACTTAAAGTCATAGCGCCTGCTCTGCATATCACTATATCAGATAGAATCATAAATTGTTCGATATCGTATATGTATTCTTCTATTTTTACATTTTGTAGGTTCATATTAGTTGCTAATTTATAAAATTCTCTATTATTTTTACCACACGAGTGAATATGAAAATACTTTCCAGTTTTCATAACATCTAAAATTACCTTGTTAATTAATTTAGCACCTAAACTTCCTCCAAATGATAGTATAACTGGAACACCACTTTTGACATTTAATTTTTCTCTCATTTGATACTTATTCAAATCGATATTTATATTTTTTATTGGATTTCCAGTATATATGCAATTTTTAGATTTTATGTATTTTTTTGCATCATCGTTCCCTAATAAAACGTAGTTAGCGAATCTTGAAAGCAATTTGGTGGTCAGTCCGGGAATTGCATTTTGTTCTTGAATCAAAAAAGGAATTTTCATAAAAAATGCTTGAAATAAAAATGCTCCTGTTACGTATCCACCTGTGCCGACACATATATCAGGTTTGAACTCTTTTAAAATTTTTCTCGATTGAAACGACGAAACAAACAAATTTTTTATAGAATTCACATTTTTAATGATGAAACTAATATTTAACTTTCTTGCAAATCCAGAAACTGTTATTCCTTTAAAATCAAATCCTTCTTTTTTTACCAAATCACATTCCATTCCTTTATTTGAACCAACAAAAAGAATTTTTGCATTTTTATCTTTATTTCTTATGTAATTTGCAATATTGAGAGCGGGATTTATATGTCCAGATGTTCCGCCGCATACGAAAATTATTTTCAAATTGATCTCCTATGAATTATATTCTTCATTTTGTCACTAAAAAGAATTTCTGAACTGTTATCTTTATTTTTTACATAATTTGCAATATAGATATTTGCGATAAAAAAATCCTCATCTTATTTTTTCTATATTTGAACCTCTAGAAATAGATAATATCAAACCCATTTGGGTTAAAAGCATTAACAACGCAGTTCCGCCATAGCTGAAAAACGGAAGTTCTATTCCAGTATTTGGAGTAGTACCAGTAACAACTGACACGTTTAATATAACTTGAAGTCCGACTTGCATTATAAGCCCAAGCCCTAACAGTGTTCCAAATCTATCTTTTGCTAAAACGGCAATAGTTACTCCTCTCCATATTAATGCTGCAAATAGTAGAAGAATTACAACTGCTCCTATGAAACCTAACTCCTCACAGACTATCGCAAATACAAAATCGTTTTGTGGCTCCGGAAGGTACAAATATTTTTGTCTCGAATTTCCTAATCCTAAACCAAAAATTCCGCCAGATCCTATTGCGTATAATCCCTGCTTATTTTGCCAAGTATCTACTCCAGGCGGAGGATTAAAGGGATCCAACCACCCAGCAATTCTCTTATTTGCATAAGTTAACTTGTCAGTAAAAATCACTAAATACAAAACGGCAAAAACTATGGGTGCGAGAGTATATAAAAACCATCGTAGTTTTATCCCTCCTATGAATAGCATTATGGTGGCTAATAAAATTACTATAAGAGTGCAAGAAATATGTGGCTCGAGAGCTAATAAAACTATGTTAGGCATAAGAATTACCATAAATGGTAAGATCCCATACTTGAATGTTCCCATCTTTTCAAAGTTTTTATCAATAATCGAAGCAAAAGATAGTATAACCGAAAATTTAGTTATCTCAGAGGGTTGAAAGTTAATTGGGCCCATCATAATCCATCTTCGCGCATTATTAAGTTTAGGCATAAAGAGAACTATAATAAGACATATGAAAGACAAAATAAAAATAGGAACATGTATGAACTTTAAATTTTCGTATTTAAACCTCGAGACGAAAAACATTGAAATTAATCCTATTGTTGCGAATATTGCCTGATTTCTTATGAAGAAAAAACTATCATTTTTGTGCCGATAGAATGCGTTTGGATAGCTTGCCGAAAACATCATAATTAAACCAATTGTTAAAAGTATAAGTATCAAAGAAAGAAACGGAATATCCATTCCAGAACGTCTATTAAAACTCTTTAATTGCTTTATTTTGAATTCTGGATCTTTCAATCTTTTTGCGTTAGGTTCGAATAATCTGGATTTCCCTTTTACTTTTTCATTTTCTGTTTTATTTCTTTTTATCATCAAATACCTCCTAGGAGTATTCCAAATGATACAAATAGTAGTGTAGATACAGCAAATAGTATGCATATTTTTTTCTCTGAAAAGCCGGTCATCTCAAAGTGATGGTGTATTGGACTCATTTTAAATAACCTCTTGCCGTGCGAGATTTTGAAATAGATGACTTGTATCATAACAGAAAACATCTCTAGTATATAGGTCATAGAAAACATTATTAGAACTGAAATATCGCCCATTATAAATCCTAATGCACATATTAGACCTCCCATGAAGAGCGAACCGGTATCTCCCATAAACATCTTAGCAGGATAAAAATTCCAGACTAAGAACCCTAAACATCCTCCAAGCATTGATGAAGAAATTAATCCTAATCCGTACATGTTCAAAAGTTTAGACATAACTATAAATCCAATCGAACATACCAAACTAACGCTCGAACAAAGACCATCTATCCCATCGGTAAAATTCACAGCATTTACAATTCCAACAATTACGAATGAAGAAAAAATCCAGTAAAATGAATTAAGATCAACTAATCCAAAAAATGGAATATTTACCGTAGTTATAGGAGATGAAAAATATGTAGTTTCAGAAAGGTAAATAGACAGCAAAAACGACGAAGCAACCATAAATTGCATGATCAACTTTTGCTTTGCAGTAAGACCTAAATTTTTTTTTCTCTTTATTTTTATATAATCATCTACAAATCCTATAAGGCCAAAACCTAATGCCATTAATAATCCTGAAATTAGCTTCACAATCATAAAATCGGTTTCCATGAATTTTTTACCGAAATTAAAATAGTAAGCTGGAACGCAAACAATCAGAGAAATAAATATTCCAAGAATAAAAGATATTCCTCCCATGGTAGGTGTACCTTGCTTTTTTTGGTGCCAAGATGGACCAATTTTTAAAATAGTCTGCCCAAACTTGAGCCTAGAAAGAATCGGAATTAGTATTTTCCCAAAAATAGTAGTCAAAACAAACGAGGCTAATAGTGTTAACATCATATATAAATTTATCAAAATACATCCTTAAAATTTTAAATTTTATTATCCAAACAAGAATATTATCATCATTTATTTTTTGATATTACTAATTTTTAAAATAACCTACCCAAACTTGAGCCTAGAGAGAATCGGAATTAGTGTCTTTACATTACTCAAAACGAATAAAATCATTACAGTTAATATTGCATATATGTTTATCAAGATATGTCCTTAAAAGTTCATATTTTACTATCCAAACAAAATACTACTATCGTTTATTTTTGATTACAACATTTACTGTAGAACCTTTCTTCAAAGAATTATCTTTTATTGGAGTTTGGCTAACTACAACACCGTCGGTATCTCCCGAAAAAGATGCCTTCAATCCTAAAGATTCAAGAGCGGATTTTGCATCAGACTTGGTCATGCCAATTAAATTTGGAACTTTTATCCCCGGTTCATCAGTATATAAGACAATTGATGCATTTTTTGTAGTATATGAACCTGGAGATGGGTTCTGAGAAACTATATTTTCGCCTTTCCCTATTATGGTTGGTTTTAAGCCTAAACTTATAGCTTCATTTTTTGCAGCATTTACTTTTTCACCTACCATATTGGAAACTCTAACACCGTATTTTTTCAATTCTTCATCGCTATATCTAGGAGTTACCCCAATATAGGGAAGTATTTCGCACATTGCAGAACGAAACATAGGTGCTGCAACTTGAGCCCCATAATAATTTCCACTTTTCGGAGTATCAAAGTAAGTTAGCATTATTAATTGGGGATCATCAGCGGGGGCAAATCCACAAAATGATGATATATAATCTTTTTCTCCTGGAACTAAAATTCCCTCCTTTTTCTCTGATGTTCCTGTTTTACCAGCAACTCTAAAACCTGGAATATACGCATTTTTAGCACCTCCAGATATTGCATTTTGTTCGAGCATTTTAGAAACTATTTTTGCTGTTTGCTTAGATATCACATTTCGCCTTATCTTTCCAGGAAAAGATTTGACTATGTTTCCGTCATTATCTCTTATTTCTTTTACTATATGAGGCGTTATGAGGTCACCACCGTTAGCTATGGCGCATGCTGCCGTTATCATTTGTATTGGAGTAATACCAAAATTCTGTCCTATAGAGGCCATTGCTAGGTGAATTGGAGGAATATTGGATTGTTCCTTGAAAAACACATCCCTTGTTTCCCCAGGAAGGTCAATTCCAGTTTTTTCATGAAATCCAAAAGATTCGTAAAATCTGAAAAAATTTTGCGAACCTATCATTTGTCCCATAGATATAAACGCCGGGTTACAAGAGCCGCAAAATGCACCAGTAAAATCGACTACACCGTGTCCTGAACGTTTATGACACCTTATAGTTCTATCTGCAATTTTTATTGCTCCAGTGCAATTGAATTTAATATCGTCCTTCATTAAGCCTAATTCGAGTGCCATTGAAGCAACAATCATTTTAAAAACCGAACCTGGGTAGTAATTATCACTAACAGCTTTATTCCTCCATTGTTGTGCTAGTAATTGATTTTTTACTTTTTCTTTTTGATCCTCTGGCGTGTGCTCTAAAGT
This sequence comes from uncultured Clostridia bacterium, assembly GCA_947165155.1. Taxonomy (GTDB): domain Bacteria; phylum Bacillota; class Clostridia; order Oscillospirales; family Acutalibacteraceae; genus Improbicoccus. The sequence goes on from CAMUZI010000001.1 coordinate 44,280, forward strand.
TTCGATGTCTTCTTCTCTGCAGAGTTCAAACGGGTGGTTAGGGTCATAATCTTCTTTTACTGCGAGTGCTAATATTTCACCATTTTTTGGATTCATAACAACACAAGTGGCACGTTTTTTAACTTTTTCATTCTTAACCACTTGTTCAAGACGATCCTCAACTATCTTTTGGATTGTACTATCAATGGTTGAAATAATATTTTTACCATCTTCGGGGTCAATCCTATGTTCACAGTTATAAGGCATATCAGTTCCCTGGGCATTCTTAGGGGTTACTAATTTACCTACCCCTCCTTTAAGATCATCATCATAACAGTATTCAATCCCTGATAACCCGCGGCCATCGTTGCCCACAAAGCCCAAAATAGTAGATGCTAAATTTTCTCCTGGATAAAATCTTTTGTAGTTTTCTATTAAGCGAATTCCGTTAGATATTTTATTTTTCGATTTTAAATCTATTATTGCATTTTTAGCATTATTATCTATTTTTTTTTTAACATTTACATAATAAGAATTCTTTTGAGCTAATTCACGCATCTTATCGATCGGAACATCTAATATTTCACTCAACCCGCTACAAATAATTTCTCTTTTTTTTTCGTCTTTTTTTAGATAATTCGGCTCTAAAACCACATCCCAAACTGAAGCACTCTGCGCAAGAGGAACCATATTTCTGTCATATATTACTCCTCTTTTCGGTACTAAAACTGTACTTCTTAGTTGTTGTAAATTAGCCATTTTGAAAAAGTACGAGCCAGATATTATTTGTATGTATATTAATCTTATTATCAATATAGAAAACAACAACACTACCGTCACAATCGATGCGATGAAAGCACGACGTCGCATTCTAATTGTACTTCCTTTTATTGACATTTTTCCCTTTCATTTCAGACGATCTTGAACATTTTCACATAAGACATCCAGTACAAAGAACTCCATTCATCATTATAATTGATATTTTGGCAAACTAAAATATATTCCACTATTGAATATCAACAAAAATCGAGTAGAGCTTGCAGTATTTAAGCAAAATATTGAAAGAATAAATATAAATTAAAATAGTTTAATCTTATATATATAAAAATTATTTACTCTTTCCTTGAAAGATGATATGCCTAAAAAAATTAAACAAAAATATACAGACATGTTAAAAACATATCTGAATAATGCGTTTGCCATAACATACACAAACTGATTAAAATATTGAAGAACCAAATTTTTTGATAAGTTCTGATTTCTCATCTTCAGACAACGCACAAACTCTAAAGGCAGCTTCGCCAACCTTTGTAACGGACTTTGGAATGCTAATTTTTCGCAAACTTTTGCATGCTAAAAACGCAAATGACTCAATAGTTCCAATAGAATCTGGAATAACAACAACTTCCAAAGAAGTACACCCCTCAAACAGACCTTCATTAATAGTTTTAATGGAATTTGGAATTGTAACGTTTTTTAAAGAAATGCAATTCACAAAGACACCCCTATCAAATTCGGCAACAGAGCTTGGAATATCAATATCTCTTAACATTTCGCATCCGAAGAAAGCACAGAAGCCAATCTTTTTCACGGAATTTGAAATACTGACGCTTTCCAAAGACTTGCACTCTGCGAAGCACCATTCATCAATCACCGAAACACCATTGACGGTAACACTCCTTACGGAATCTTTTGAACCCCCTAGCTTAGACCAAAAAAATTGATCCAGTATACCACTTCCGGAAATATTTAGATGTCCAGACCTTTTATCGAAAGTGCACTCGACATCATTAGTACGACATTTCTCAACATCACAGTTAGTCTGTAAACCGTCCACAACTGAAGGCCCAATTACCGGGATTTCCACTTCGCAAGAAGCGTGTGAACAACACACATTGAAACTAGATAGTGCAACCACTAATGGCGCCATCATCTTTGTTGAATGTTTCCTGGTAGACATAAACATAATCCTCCTCAAAAAATCTAAAATGCACGTGCCACGAACTAAAAGATAATCGCACGCACCGCTCCTTCGTTGTAACACCCTGATTAAAAAAAGTCAACACCATAATTGACGCAATTCAATGCTAAAAAAGGATATAAGTTACAAAAAAGGAGAACGGAATTGTCAATCACAGTTAAGATTCGGCATTGCTAAAAGTGGATAGAAACCTTGAGAATACCACTCCAAAAGCGAAAGAATAAAATTTACTTATCACTTCATTCCTGTTGTTTTTTTGACTAGTATGCTTGAATTATTTTGCTTTATTTATCTATCTATTTTTAGCAATGCTGTCGAAAAATCCCAATTATACACTTAACCCAAGATCTGGAGTTCAAACTATTTGCAAGCTTCAATACTTTCTCTTTAGTTTCAGGATCCCTATCCAATCTTTTTAATGTTTCTAAAATTCCAGGATAAGCTTTACCAATTAATAAATCACCTATCCCCTAGCCTCAAGTACTTCTTTCATTCCTTCATTCAATCTTACAGTCACATCATTTCCATCAACTCCAATATTGTCTCTATTAGACTTGACACCGTCAACAGCACAAGTTAAAGAGCGAAGCGTCGACAACATTTTTTTTAATATTCAAACAAATCCTCCAAGACTTAACATAAGCTAAAACTCTGCTGAGGATACCACAAAATAACATTTATGCCAACTGTTCAATATTAAGGGGCATTGCAAAAATAAAATACAAATGTTAAAGAGAAGATACAGAAAACAAAACAAAGCACGTTATCTCAACATACAAGCATCATTATTCATACACAACTTATCACTCTTACTGACTACATTCCCATCGCTATCAACAAGGTAACCACCATCACGGCCACATTTCCCATCTTTGCCATCGCTGCCAGACCAAAGCCAATAATTCGGATTTGCTTTAGAACCCTTGCCAGCCTTTCCACCATGACCCGCCTTAAAGTTTGAATCTGATACCAATACTTGCCCTTTCTCAGACAGACACAAACTCCCACCATTTCCGCCATCTCCACCGCGTCCACCGTCACCACCACCGATAAATGGAATATGCCAAAGTGCTGCATACGTAGCGTCGCCGCCATTTCCACCATCTCCAGTACGTATCCGACAATTCGAGAAACGCAATCCACCACTTATCACTTTGAATAACGGAAGTGGCGTACCTCCATCTTCACCGCATGCTTCAAAATACCAATAAGCATCCCCAGCGCCTCCTTTTCCGCTACGGCCATCTGCACCCCGAATATTACCATTTTCTATGCTTACTGAGGCACCGTGATATTCTATCTCCGTTTTGTACTTTACCTCAACATATTCTTTCACCCACTCGTAATAAGGCTCAGAAACAAAACGCCAACACTTCAAAACATCATCATAACGCCTCACCTGTCTAGTCTTTGTTTCCCACTGCGCTGGGTGACGAACTTCATATGGGATTTCTTTCTTCACCTTTTTGCCGACTAAAATCTGCACATCAGGACTTTCAAACACCATACTATGTCCATTCAAATTCAAATTTAAGCTGCCCGAGTCAACTATCAAATTATCTCTTATGCAAATATCCTCTACAAGGACCACATCCAGACGACCTCCATAATTCTCAGACAACTGATGCCTTAAATCTTTGAATGACCCTACTTCTACAACGTCAGTCGACGCACTAACACCCGCAAAAGAACATAATACACTCAAAACTATCGTATAAACACGAGACAAAAAAACCAAACCTACCCTCACAACAGCCACTCCTTACTCCCAAATACTAAATAACCGCGTGTTCGATTATAAATTAATTCAAAAATTTGTCAATAGCCCATTTATGAATCAAAAATTCACAATGGTATTAATTACTCTCATGATCCTCCTCTGAGGTCTGAAAATGGGTTGTTTTGAAACAATATCGCATTTAAGAGTAGTAATTTTTGCAGATTCTCATTTTGAAAATTCAATTACATCTTCGACTCTTGAAATGTATCCTTGAAATCTGTTGTTTTTAGGGAGATAATATGAAACTCTTTTAGTCCCATAAATTTACCAAAGGGCTTACTGTATTGGTCCATATCTCAAAGTTGTAAAAAAGTTAAGTTATATGTAATACAGGCTTCATGAAGAACAGAAAAGTTAATGCATGTTAGTCATGTATTTGTTATTGATTGAGTCAGGTAATTAGCTTCTAAAATTAAGAATATCCCTAAGAAAATAAGAAAGTAGATACCTTAGAATTTGACAAAATGTACATAAACTTAAAAAAGAATATGTCCTTGGACTACAGTAAACGGAAAAACTAAAAAGCTTGTTGGCTTCTTCGTGGGCAACTATAGTTCTAAAAACCCTGAGAAACTTTGTGAAAATATTTCTAATATTATTAATGCTAAATTTTATGCTACAGATAAATTTCCAGCATACGATACTATATTATCCCCAAAAACAAACATCTGATCGGCAAATCTCACACTCATACTGTTGAACGTATAAACACCGTCTTCTTCGATATTATCTTGCACGCCCTTCTCGCAAAACTTATTGCGGGTCTAAAAGTTTAAATATAATTGTTTACTCCCTCTTATTGTTTTTGTACCGTGATTATTTCTCTTCTGTGCACTTTTAGCAACGCCCACATGATCCAAAAGTTCGTGAAACCCAATGATAGCTCCCAAAAGGGAGCTACCTTTTTAAATTACAAAACTTTCGCACAATCATCTTTTATATCACTGCCCTTATTCAAACTACCCTTTTTACCACTAATTTTCCTTCGATTAACATTCGGTTTTAGATTAATAGATTTTGAACCAGTCAAAGAATTAGACCCTTCACTCGGATTATTTATTTTTTGAGATTTGTTTTTAGAAATAGATTTTTGTAATTCATCTATTTTGTCAGCAAGAACATTAACTTCTTCGCTGAACCCGTGATTATACTGGCTTGCGACGTTAAAAGTAGTTCCCAAGAAAGTCGAAAACAAATAGGAAAAAATACTAACCAAGCCCAACTTTACCCAGTGAAATTTAATCATATTATGAATCTCGGCATCACTGTTTAAATTGTTAGAGGCCGCTTCGACATCCTGCGGAAGTAGTCTAAACAATGACTTCACTTGCGCCAAAAGCAAAATTCGAAAAATATTGTTCGCACGTTCTACTTCTGTATTACCGGGAAGCAACCTAATTTCTTTTGTACAGACAACACCTTCCTCTGCATTAGGAAGGATACCACTAACAAGATTCAACGAGTACCCAAAATGACTAAGTAATTTATTTAAATCTTCTCCAAATTCATAATCCAATGTTAACAGCTTATTTATCTCAATTTCATTAAGTTCTGGACGAAAAGCTTCTATAACTGAAAAAACAATTCCAAACACCAACGGAAAATACGAAGCAATGTAAGAGCCATTTGAAAAACCTTTTCCAACCTCAGATAATTTTCTCAAAGAATTCGAATCTAAAGCTTTTAAGTAACCAAGTACTTTTCCACTATTTATAATCGCACCGAGTGCCCCTTTGCTCCTATAGAGTTTTTTGCTTTTTCTACTAAGGCTCCCTAAATCCAACATCTCCCATCTGAAAGAACTTTGATTTCCGATTTCATTTTTCAACCTCTTTTCTTCATCATCCAAAAAATCCTTCAACTCAAGTGACACACATTCTTTTTTGTCACTTAAAGATTTTGGCGATTTAGAGGGCACCCCTACTTTTAAATTTTTATTAAGAGAATTTGCATTTGCACCACCGAGCAAACACATACTAGAACACAAAACTGAACACAATTTTTTTATTTTCTTGTACATATTAACCCACTCCTAAAAAATGAACCTAAACACAGTAAATTATACCATAACATTTTATTTTTTGCAAGTTGCAACTTGAATAAGGCAACGATTATATTTAAATTTTTAGGCCAGCAATAAGTTTTGTGAGTAAAACGGACAAGGTAATGGCGAAAAATACGGTCCACACGTTCAACAGTATAAGTAATTTGTCGATCAAATGTTTTTTGGTGATATGATATTATGTATTGGGAATTTATCTGCAGTATAAAATTTAACCTCAATATGAGAAGTATTTTCACAAAGTTTCTAAAAGCTTTTAGAACTGCGATCGCCCACGAGGAAGCTAACAAGCTTTTTAGTTTTTCCGTTTACTGCAGTAAAAAATCACATTCTTATTTTTTTTAGGAGTATTCTAAATTTTATAAGTTATGAATAACATTTAAATATACTATACTAAACACACTATTTTTTTAAAAGCTTAAAAATGCTACCTGGACATTTCATATCAAAATTGCTTAAAACACCACTTGTGACATAGGTACTAAGAGCTTTTTCAGTTTCTTTCCATCTCAATTCACTCAAACTTTTTTCGGTATTGCTAAAAAAAATAGATAGATGAAGCAAAATGATTCGAATAAACTAGTGAAAAACAACAGGAATAAAGTAATCAGTAGACTTTATTCTTTTGTTTCTAGAGTGATATTTTTCAAGAGCTCTATCCGCTTTTAGTAATGCCGGTATCAGCAAATCTCTTGACCTACGTAACCAAGTTGTGATATAACGTAGCATATAATAGATCGATGTTATGAGGTGGTTATTTTGAAAAAATTTAAGACTTCAATTGCGGGATTTCTTTCACTTATTTTATTATCGTCTTCGTGTGGCGCAAAAGGTAACTTGAAGTCGCATGAAAAAAAAGTAAAGGCAAATATAGGAAGGCAGAAACGTAGTGGTGCGGATAAGTCTGTAAATAGAAAGAAGAATTTGGTAAATAGTCCAAAAAAATGTTATTATTGCGATGATAAGACTGAAGATAAAGTTTTTTTTGAAAATCAAAATGGTGCTAAAGATACTGGAACTACAAACAAAAATGATAAAAAGGCACTGAACGATGTATCAAAGTATTTTAAACAAATTTGGACTTGGATACCTGAAAACCCCGGTAAAACAGTGGCGACAGGGACAGTAATATCTTATTTGCTTGCACTTTTTGTGGGTAAAGTGGGAGATGCTTTAATTGATGATGACAAGTTATTTAAATTGTTAAATGATTGGATTACAAATTCGGAAACCTATGAACGTTTTAATGCCAATAGTTTGAGCGAATATGAAAAAAAGAATTTGAAAGATTGCCTGCAAAAGGATGAAAAATTAAAATTCCTTTATTGTTTATGCAAGGAGTTTCGTCGTAATTTGAAAGATGACGAGGGGAAGCCTAAGAGTAATTATTCGTTAGCCCGTACCGCGGTTCGCAGGGTTGGGGATATGCTTATAATTCGCGGAGCGGTTACGCGTCAAGAGAGATCTTGTATGCGCTATTTATGTACTCAAAAAGGTACATGTTGGGAAGCGTCGCAAATTTTTGATTTTTGTTGCAGAATGTTTGGGTTCGGTGAGCATCACATGGTGGTAAGTATTTTTAGGCCTGGAATTTATCATGCGTTTAATTATTTTGTTTATGAAAATGAAAGATATTTTTGTGACCCCTTAAATGGGCTATTCGCAAAAGTAACAGTAAACGATAATTCGATCGGCAATTTTATCATTAATTATTTGGTAGAGGCACAAAAAGTTCATGTAAATGCTGGACTTCCGTACTTCCAGGGATATATTTTAAAACAAATTAATAGTGATACTAAAAGATCTTTGGGGATGGTTCCAATGGCGCGCCTATTGTCTCCTAAATGTGAGTTGAATGATAATATGTTTTATGAAAGCAATGGGAATAAAACTAATGACAATGGTGATTTCTTACAATTAACTGGAGGTGGGGTGGTATTTAATGGCTCGAATGCCAATTTCAATAAGTATTCTACATTTTTATTTGGATAACAGTGGAAAAACATAAAGTATTTTTTGAATTTTAGTCATTCGTTTAGTATAGTGTGTTTTGTTTTCGATTTTTGGAATTTTTATTTGATTAGTTTTGTGTAATTTTTTATTGGTTTCCATAATATTTTTTTGAAAAAGTCAAAAATGAGTGTAAAATGATAAAATGACAGTATTAAGAATCGGACGGACAATTTTTATCTGTTATCGTTAGCTTTTTAAAACAGCTCAGGCAGTATTCGATCGTTTGCTTTTTCGTATGGTTTGGATAATCTTGCTGCCCGCATTTTGGTTGCAATTGTAACTCTTAGATTTGTGGTTTTGATTTTTCTCACAAAGTTTGTTTTTGTTTTCTCTTTTGGCCATATTCTGGACATTTTTTTCTTTTACACTTTATCATCCGCTTTTATCTATTCAATTCCTTGCAAAGCAAAAAAATCAGTATTGCTAAAAATAGATAGATGAAGCAAAATGATTCAAATGAGCTGGTAAAAAAACAGCAGTAATAAATGGGTAAACAAACTTTATTCTTTCGTTTTTAGGGCGATATTTCCAAGGCTTCTATCCACTTTTAGCAATACCAAAAAATCTCAATTATTGACATTGTGAACTTTTTACGTATATCATCTAATCTGTTTTGAATCCACATTGCGGGAGAGAAGAATTGAAAAATGTGATTTTGACTGGCGATAGACCGACTGGACGCTTACATATAGGACACTATGTTGGATCTCTTAGAAAAAGAGTTGAAATGCAAAATAATTGCGACTATGATGGGATGTTCATAATGATTGCTGATACTCAAGCTCTAACTGATAACTATGATGATCCCGAAAAAATAAGGGGAAATATCACAGAAGTAGCACTCGATTATTTGTCAGTCGGAATCGATCCTTCTAAGGCGACAATATTTATACAATCTCTTGTTCCTGAGCTTACCGAGCTAACTTTTTACTATATGAACCTTGTGACTGTTTCAAGACTACATAGAAATCCTACTGTTAAAGCCGAAATTCAGATGCGAAAATTTGATAACAGTATTCCTGCTGGATTTCTGTGCTACCCTGTTAGTCAAACAGCAGATATTACTGCCTTTAAAGCATCTTGGGTGCCGGTTGGTGAAGATCAACTTCCTATGCTTGAACAATCAAGAGAAATAGTTAGAAAATTTAATGATATTTATGGTAATATCCTTGTAGAACCGAAGGCTATATTACCAGATTCCCAAGTCTGTAAGCGTCTTCCCGGAATCGATGGAAATGCAAAAATGAGTAAATCTCTTGGAAACTGTATATATCTTTCGGATGATTCGGATTCCATAAAACGAAAAGTCATGAGTATGTTCACAGATCCGTTACATATAAAAATAGATGATCCAGGGCATCTGGGTGGAAATACGGTGTTTTCGTATCTTGATGCATTTTGCAAAAATGAACACTTTTCTTGTTTTTTACCTGAATACTCCAATTTAGATGAACTAAAAGAGCATTATATTAAAGGCGGATTAAGCGACGTCAAAGTGAAAAGATTTTTAAATGAAATTCTTCAATCTGAGTTAAAACCCATAAGAGAGAAACGCTTGGAACTTGAGAAAAATTTGCCATATATGTATGAGATTCTTAAAAAAGGAAGTGAAAATGCACAAAGAGTTGCTTCACTAACACTAGCAGAAGTAAAAAAAGCGATGAAAATTAATTATTTCAGTTAATTGCTGATACCATTTTCAGATATTAACATTTGGTTTTGTGCATGTATTTGCGAGTGAGTTTGTTTTTTATTTCATTTTTTGACATTTTATATACAATTTTATATAATAAAGGCGTGTTAGTTATCAAATTACACACAAAATTAGTTTTGAGGTGGTGATTATTATGGCAAACACCAAAGCCTTCGAACACAAAATTTTTAAAAAAGGTAAAATATGTCTTATGGAAACAGCTGAATTGGTGGTTGATTTAAAAGAATATCTAATGAAATGTGAATATGATGTTCCCAAGAAGAGTCTAACGTATAAATTGAAAGAAATTTTGAAAGATGAGGATTGCATGTACAACGGATTTAAGAAAATATTAGATTTTGCAAAAAACAATAAAACAAAATTTTTTTCCACAAGTCGGATTGACAAACTCTTGAAATTTGCAAGACGTAGAGACGTTGTTAAATATTGTAAGTGGCTAGATTCCCTCAAATCTTGGTTAGATCAAAAGGATGTAGATAAATTATTAAACAACAAAGAAATAGCCAAAGATCCAGAGGATATTCTTACAGAGTTGGGAATATTTTATCAAGAACAAGATAAGGCAGAAAAAGTTATTAATAAAATAAAAGAATCAGACGGAAAGGGCATCAATAGGAAAGGCGCTGGATTAGATCCTAAATTGCAAACGGAAATTCAACTAGCACGGGAGAATTTAAGAAAGATATAGCACTAACAACAACAAATTAAGTTAGATACAAGAATATGTGCTTGCTGATTTTTGATATCAGCAAGTTTTGTTTTATTAACGTCGAATCCGATTACAAATTCACTATTAACTCAAACAAAGAATTTTTAAATTTGAACAAATAGTGATATCTAGTTAATATTTTCAATTTTATATCTAATTCATAAACATTATCTTTGATTTGCATATTTTACATATTATTTTATTAAAAGAGCTACCAACAATAAAGTTGTTAGTGCTCTCTTTTATTTACTAATCTTTTCAATTTGTCTTGACTTTATTAGTAAAATATTTTATAATTACAATTAATGTAGAATATTTGGAGGTGATTTTTTTGGGTAGATTTTTCATTGTTTTATCTTGTCTAGTATTTTTATTTATCACTTCTATTTCTTTTGCAAAATGTAATCTAACAACGTCAGAAAGATCGAAATTGATATCTTCATCCATACAAAGCTGGAGTGGTTTTGAAGTCAAATTTAATGGCGATATTCCTGAAAGTAGTTTGAATGAGCTTTACGGAGCATTACGATTATTTATAAAAAATTATAATAGTGACGTTTTGTTTGGCAAATTGATTTTAGTTAACTACGATAAAAATAATAATAAATTCAATTTTTCTATACATAATTCATCAAGTGAATCTTCTCCTGTTACTTACGTTTGATTTTTTGATGTTCTAGCACTAAAATTCTAATTGAATTGAGGTGCTATCATGAGTTTTGAAAGTCTGACTGAAAGAATATCTTTAGTTTTTAAGCGTCTAGGCTCTAAGGGAAAGCTGATTGAAGAAGATATAAAAATTGCTATGAGAGAAATAAAATTGTCCCTCTTGGAAGCCGATGTTAACTATGTCGTGGTTAAGAATTTCATTTCGAGAGTTTCTGAACGCGCTCTTGGAGAGGAAATCATGAAAAGTCTTACTCCTGCGCAGATGGTAGTTAAAATCGTCAAAGAGGAACTTGTAAGCATCCTGGGGGGAGGAGAATCGTCCCTAAACGTCAGAAAAGGGCGCATGAATGTCATAATGCTATGTGGTCTTCAAGGAGCAGGTAAGACTACTCATTGTGCAAAGTTAGCTCTTTACTTTAAAAATAAGGGCTTTAATCCTTTGATTTCTGCTTGTGATATATACAGGCCTGCAGCAATAGATCAGGTTGAAACTTTGGGTAAGAAAATCGATGTTAGAGTATATTCGGAACGCTCAAATGATAATGCGGTGGAAATCTCGAAGAATTCTTTTGAGTTTGCTAAGCATAACGAGTATGATATTTTGATTTTAGATACTGCTGGGCGTCTTCACATTGATGAAAATTTGATGGATGAACTTGTAGATATAGAAAAAGAGATAAAAATTGATGAAATTCTCCTGACAATTGATGCTATGACTGGTCAAGATGCCGTAAAGGTTGCTCAGAAGTTTAATGAGAGGCTTAATATAACGGGTCTTATATTAACCAAATTTGATGGTGATACTCGCGGCGGAGCAGCATTATCCGTAAAGGAAGTTACAGGATGTCCTATAAAGTTTATGGGTATGGGAGAAAAATTAGGGGATCTTGAGCCGTTTAAACCCGATAGAATAGCTTCTAGGATCTTAGGAATGGGAGATATTGAGTCTCTTATAGAGAAAGCGCAACAGAATATTGATCACGAAGACGCAGAAAAAATGGCTAGAAAGTTCAGTGAAAATAAATTTGACCTTGAAGATTTTCTTTCAGTTTTCAATCAGATAAAAAAAATGGGATCATTTCGGTCTATAATTTCACGATTGCCTGGTATGGGGAACTTGAATAATTTAGATTTTGATGATAAACTCATTGGACGTGTTGAGGCTATAATTTTGTCTATGACATTGAAGGAACGTAGGGATCCAAAAATTATAGATCCTTCGCGCAAAAAGAGGATTGCACGTGGAAGCGGTACTAAGGTTGAAGATGTTAACAATCTTTTGAAACGATTTGTTGAAATGCAAAAGGTGATGAAACAGTTTAATAATCGTGGTGGCTTCTTTGGTAAGTTTAATCCTTTTTCGAAATTTATTAAAAGATAGGGAGTGTTTTTTTTGTCAGTAAGAATAAGATTAACTAGAATGGGTACGCATAAGAAGGCGTTTTACAGAGTGGTTGTTGCAGAGTCAAACTCACCTCGTGATGGAAAGTTTATTGATAAGATAGGAACTTATGACCCTCACCTTGAGGAAAATAAGTTTAAGATTGACAGTGATAAGCTTAAGTATTGGATAAAAAACGGTGCTAAGCCATCAGATCCTCTTAAGGCACACATAAAAAATATGCTAGCGTAGAAGATGATTTGTCTATCAATAGAAACATCGTGTGATGATACCTCTGTTGCGTTGGTCAATGATAGCTCAGAGGTGTTGGGTGGTTACACTATTTCTCAGGCAAAAAATCACGCGGAGTATGGTGGTGTTGTTCCTGAATTAGCCTCTCGAAAGCATGAAGAAAATATTATTTTATGTACTCAGAATGCCCTTTTAGACGCTGGGCTTGAGGTTTCGGATGTCGATCTTGTTGCAGTAACTGTTTATCCTGGGTTATTGGGACCTCTTTTGGTTGGCGTAAGCTTTGCTAAAGGAATAGCAATGGGGTTAAATATTCCTATAGTTGGAGTCAATCATGTTGAGGCACACGCAATTTCTTCGATGATAGAGAATAAAGAGTTGTCTCCCCCATTTTTGAGTTTGGTAGTTTCTGGCGGACATACGAGCATAATAGATGTTCCGAGTTTCAGTGAATTTTTGATTTGTGCGCAAACTCGAGACGATGCTATGGGGGAACTTTTAGATAAAGTGGCTCGTGCTATGGGAATTAAATATCCTGGTGGTGCAGTGTTAGATTCTATGGCGATTTCTGGGAACAAAAATGCATTTGCCATACCTATGCCAAAGTTTGAGAACTTTGATTTCAGCTTTTCTGGAATTAAGACTTGGGCACTGAACAATGTAAAAAAACTTGACGAAGAAGAAAAAAATGATTTTGCTTCTTCGCTTGTGTTTGGTCTGTCTGAATACGTATCGAAAAATTTGATTCAGATAGCTTTAAATAAAAATAGAAAAAACATAGCACTTGGTGGCGGAGTGTCTTCAAGTAAAGTGCTCAGGCATGTTCTATCTCAAAAGTGCAAAGAGCACAATTTAAATTTATACTTTCCAAGTAGCAAGTATTGTGTTGATAACGCATATATGATTGGCATTCTTGGAGTCCATAATTTTAAAAACAAAAGAATGTTCGATATCGATTCGTTTTGATTACAATTTCTATCAAAAATTAGATTCGTCAGTTGGTTCTTAAAAAAGGCATTCCAAAAATAGATAGACAAAGCAAAGTAACTTGAGTACACCGTTTAAAAAAATAACAGAAATAAAGTAATCAACAGACTTTATTTCTCCATTTTTCGAGCTATAGTTCCATGATTTCTATCCACTTTTAGCAGTGCCTTAACAAGATACAATGAACCAGATTTTTTCGTTTTGTTTCTTTAATTAAATTATATTAGATTCTAACCTATATAACCGTTTGCATAGTTATCAAATTCGAACTTTTTTTAGAAATAACCTCGTTCTCATTATCTGATCTTATGATACCATTATCAATTTCAACAAGATACGATGAACCAGATTTTTTCGTTTTGTTTCTTTAATTAAATTATATTAGATTCTAACCTATATAACCGTTTGCATAGTTATCAAATTCGAACTTTTTTTAGAAATAACCTCGTTCTTGTTATCTGATCTTATTATACCGTTGTCAACTTCTACAACGCGAAATGGAAATTTTTTGACCACAGATAAATCATGCGTAACTACAATGACCGTAGTTCCTCGCTTATTTATCTCAGAAAGCAATTCCATTATCTCATAAGACATTATAGGATCGATATTACCCGTAGGCTCGTCTGCAATCAGTAAATTTGGATTATTAACTAAAGCTCTTGCAATTCCAACACGTTGCTTTTCACCTCCCGAAAGTTTACGCGGATAACAATTTGCTTTGTCTTCTATTGAAAATAATCCCAATACATAAGGAACTCTTTTTCTTATGTCACGGTCTCTTGCTTGCGCTATTATCATGGGAAACGCTACGTTCTGAAAGACAGTCATGTTCTCTATTATTCTAAAATCCTGAAAAACAATTCCTATGGTTCTTTTGTAGTACGGTACATCTCTTTTCTTCATAGACTGTAAATTAGTTCCAAAGACACTAATTGTACCCGATGTTACTTCTTCTTCCTTTAACAAGAGCTTTAAAAGAGTACTTTTGCCAGAACCTGAAGGACCCATTAAAAACACAAACTCACCATCATCTATTGTCAAAGAAATATCTTTCAGCACTTTATTATTTTTTGAATATTCTTTATTGACGTCTTTTAAAATTATCTTATTACTCACCTTTTACGACATCCCCTTAAAATATTTACCAAAAAACTTCTTTCTATAACATAAAAGCACTACGAGAAATACAAATTCACCCCCGTCAAAGAGGCACTTTTTACCACATACACTTGAAAATACCATTATCAAATTTTTTCGAAATTTATTTTGCTATTCATTCCTCATTGCAGACCCTTTAAGATATTTATTAACCATCAACGAAACTTTAAAAACTATAGCATCTTCAAAATTTCGTAAATCTAGTCCTGTAAGTTTCTTTATCTTTTCAATTCTGTAAACCAAAGTATTCCTATGAACAAACAACTTACGAGCAGTTTCCGATATATTAAGACTATTTTCAAAAAATTTACCTACGGTAAACATAAGGTCGTTATCTATCGAATCAACCGTACACTTTTTGAATACTTCATCTAAGAAAATCCTACAAAGCGTTACGGGAAGCTGATATATCAAACGTGCAATTCCAAGCTGATTATAAAGTGCAACGCTTTTATCACTATCAAAAACGTTTCGAACTTCCATTGCCACCTGAGCACTCCTAAATGAATTAATTATATCTGCTACCTTGTGCGCGATACTTCCAACACCAATAACGCATTGTATACAATACTCAGACGACATTACGTTTACTATCGAACTTGCTAATCTGCCAAGTTGAGATTCATCTCTTTTTTCAGAAATTTCTTTGATAACAACAATATCTCTATCATTTAGCTCAACTATTATGTCTTTAGTTTCATCCGGGAAAAGTCCACGAAGTAAGCTCGATAAACTTTTATCAGTCATAGTCAATGAAGAAACAGAATGTATGAATAAACAAACACGCGATGCGTTATCTTTTATTTTCAATTCCCGAATTCTAAATAATGTTTCTCCGGGCAAAAGATTATCAAACAACAAATTCTTCATAAATAAAGACTTACTATGCTTCGTCGTATAATCTTTTACAACTTGAGTCATCGGAACAGCAATCATGCTCGTACATGCAGCAGTTTCAGAGTCTTCCCCAGAAATAAAAATAGCGAACTCATCTGATGATTTACCACCAAAATACCTATATGTAAAACCATCACTTACCAAAACATCATTCGAAGAAATAGAAGCGAACCTTACATCTTTCGTTTTACCAACCTCATCTTGGTTATTGCACGCAATCACCAAAGAAGTATTGTCAATAACGCCAATTGTTTTGTGCAAATCGCACATATTATCTATCATATCTTGGAATAATCTGTTAATCATAATATTTTCTCCTCCATAAAGTAAGTATATTTTATACAATAAAAGATGTTTTTGCAATATCTTCCATTAGCATTTGTCAAATTTCCCAAAAAAAATGATAGTAAACTGTAAAAAAAAATAAATATCTAGAAAAATTGACAAAATAATGATATGATTAAACATACTATAGCGCTCATTTTGAGGAGGAAATAGTGAATTTTGTAAAAAATATCGTCGATCTAGTAAGAATGATTTTATTTCCTCCAAGATGTGTGTTTTGCGCCAAACTTTGTTCTAGTGACCTATGTTCGAAATGCAAAAATGATATCGTTGAGAAATTTAACCCTATTATCGTGCAAACAATACATAAAAATGTTATATGTGTGTCTCCTTTTGTTTATGAGGGAAAAATCAAAGAAATTATACATATTTATAAGTTCAGGCACCACAAGAATCTTTCTAAAATATTCGTTCCATTTATGATTTCGTCGATTAACGAAAAATTTAGAAAAATAAAATTTGACTTAGTAACATCTGTTCCACTCTATGTTTCATCTCTGAATAATCGCGGATACAATCAATCTCAAGTCATAGGGGTTGAACTTGCAAAAAGCTTGAATGTTCCATACGAAAATTGTATAGAAAAAGTGAAGCGCAATAAGGTTCAACATGGACTTTCTTTTCGTGAACGACAAGAAAATGTAAAAGGAGTTTACAGAGTCACAAAAGATTATAAAAATAAAAATATACTTCTTTGTGATGATATAATAACGACCGGTGCAACTCTTTCTGAGTGTGTAAAAAATCTCAAAAATAGTGGTGCGAATGTATTTTGTGTTGCTGTTTCTTATACTTTGAAAGGATCCTAAATGAGTAAAGAAATGGCGTCCACATATAGTCAAGAGGCTGAACAATCTGTTTTGGGAGCTATAATTCTTGGTATTCCTTATTTTATCAAGATTTTTATTGATTAAAGCTTTTTTCATTTATGTGAATTGAACATAAGATATTTTCATTTTAACAATAGAAGGATTTTATAATGTCTAAAGAAATAACATCTCCTTATAATCAAGAGGCTGAACAATCTGTTTTGGGAGCTATAATTCTTGGTATTCCTTATTTTATCAAGATTTTTATTAATCAAAGCTTTTTTCATTTATGCGAGTAAAACACAAGATATTTTCATTTTAACAATAAAAGGATTTTATAATGTCTAAGGAAATAACATCTCCTTATAATCAAGAGGCTGAACAATCTGTTTTGAGAGCTATAATTCTTGGTATTCCTTATTTTATCAAGATTTTTATTGATTAAAGCTTTTTTCATTTATGTGAATTGAACATAAGATATTTTCATTTTAACAATAGAAGGATTTTATAATGTCTAAAGAAATAACATCTCCTTATAATCAAGAGGCTGAACAATCTGTTTTAGGAGCTATAATTCTTGATGCTTCTTGTTTGAATAGTGTCATAGAAATTCTTCCTAACTCGAGCTTTTTTTATGTTCCGATAAATAAGCTGATATATGATACGATTCTCGAGATGTTTTCGTCTGGTCTAAAAATTGATTACGTTACTATTTTAAATGAAATTTATGAAAAAGATAGTACGAAGAAAAATGAAATAAAAAATTATATGCTCGATTTGGTTAAAATAGTGCCTTCGATTTCGAGAACAGTGAGTTATGCGAAAATAATAAAAGAAAAGTACGAACTAAGATGTCTCATTAACCTAGCTAATCAAATTTTACAGGAGTCATCACAGAATGAAAATATTGAACAGTTACTTGAATTCGTTGAACGAAAAATTTTTGAAATAAGATCGGGAAAAGAATCTCAATCACTGATTAAAATAAAAGATATTCTTCTGGAAACTTTTGAACGTCTTGATAAACTAAATGAAAAAAGTCAAACTGATATACTTGGAATTCCATGTGGTTTTAGAGATCTTGATTTGGTAATTACAGGGCTCAATGAAAGTGATCTTATACTTTTAGCAGCGCGTCCGGGAATGGGAAAAACTAGTTTTGCTTTGGGAATAGCAAAGAATGTATCTGAAAAGTTTAAAACCGCTATTTTTAGTCTTGAAATGAGCAAAGAACAATTAGCTTCAAGGCTTCTTAGCATAGAAGGAAATATTCCGGGAAATAAGCTTAGAAGAGGACATCTTGAACCCGACGAATGGATGCGTCTTACAGAAACTTCCGGAAGATTTTCTGATCTAGACCTTTACATAGACGATACCGCTGGGATAACAGTTCAGGAAATGAAAGCCAAAATAAGAAGACTCGGAGGCGTGAAATTAGTTTTAATTGATTATCTCCAGCTTATATCGAGTAGTCGAAAAATAGATAACAGAGTTCAAGAAATTTCTGAAATAACTCGTCAATTAAAGATTATGGCTAAAGAGCTAAATATACCTATCATTTGTCTTTCTCAGCTTTCTCGTGCAAGCGAGCAACGAAGCGATCACAGACCAGTTCTTTCTGACCTAAGAGATTCTGGCTCGATAGAACAAGATGCTGATATAGTCATAATGTTGTACAGACCAGGATACTACTCTGAAAGCGCAGACGAAAAAATTGACCAATCAGAATGCGAATGTATAGTTGCAAAAAATCGTCACGGAGAAACGAGAACTATCATGCTGCATTGGAGAGCTGATTGTACTAAATTTTCCTCTTTGGAAATGAGTGAAGAACCATAAATTGAAAATAAAACTTTATGATATAGTTAAGAAATAACCTATAACTCTTGTAAACAATCAAGTAAAATGAGAACTATCACGGTACGCTAGAAAACCGATTGTACTAAATTTTCCTCTTTGGAAATGAGTGAAGAACCATAAATTGAGGATAAAACTTTATGATATAGTTAAGAAACAACCTATAACTCTTGTAAACAATCAAGTAAAATGAGAACTACTATGTTACACTAGGAAACTGGTCGTACAAAGTTTTCCTCTTTGGAAATGAGTGAAGAACTATGATTGAAGATAAAATTTTTGAAACAATAAAAAAGCATAGAATGTTTGATTCTTCCGACACCATAGTTATTGGCGTTTCTGGTGGAGTTGATTCTATGTCTCTTTTGCACTTTTTTGTAAATGAAACGGAAAATAAGGTAATAGTTGCACATGTTAATCATATGCTCAGAGGAGAAGAAAGCAATAGAGACGAATTTTTTGTCGAGCAAATTTGCAAAAAATACAAAGTTGAATTTGCGTGCAAAAAAGTGGATGTATCTGAATTTGCTCAAACTAGTAAATTGGGAATAGAAGAAAGCGCGAGAAAAGTGAGATATGATTTTTTTAAAAAAACTTCTGAAGAAAATAACGCAAAAATTGCTACTGCTCATACGCTCTCAGATAACATCGAAACTGTGATATTTAACTTTACCAGAGGAACAAGTCTTTCAGGGCTATGCGGAATTCCACCAGTCAGAGGTAACATAGTTCGTCCGTTTATAGATGTTTCTAGAAGTGAAATAGAAGAATATTCTGAGAAATATGGAATAGATTTTGTAAATGATAGCTCTAATTTTTCAAATGAGTATTCCAGAAATAGAATAAGACATTTTGTGATTCCAGAACTAAAAAAGATAAATAAATCATTTGAAAACAACGCAAAAAAGTGTATCTCAAATTTGAGAGACGACAATAATTTCTTAGATAATGTTTCTTTTTCAAATCTAAAGAAAGCTAATTTAAATTGTTACTCCATATGTTCACTTGATGGATCCATAAGGAATAGAGTTCTCAAAATGATTTTAAAAGAATTTGACTTTAATGTGGAAAATAAGCATATAAATCTTGCAAACAGGCTAATTGATAGTAAAATTAATTCGTTCGATATAGACAGAGATCGCGCTGTAAAAATAGAAAATAATAAAATTGTTTGTTACTCAAAAAAACAAGAAAAATTGACAAATGTTCAAAAAGAGTTCATATTAGTTCCTGTTAACAGTATTAGTAATTACAAAAGAGAACATGATATACTATTCGATGCGAAGGAAGGTTTTTCATATTTTGAGTTTAGGACTCGCAGACCGGGAGATAAGTTTTCTCTTCCAAAGAGGAATTGTACGAAAAGTTTGAAAAAGCTCTTTAATGAAATGAAAATTCCCGTTCGTGTTAGAAAAGATTTAAAAATATTATTTGATAAAGTTAATAAAGAAATCGTTTGGATAGAGTCCATCGGTGTTTCGAGCGGTTATGTTATCTCTAGAAAAACTAAAAACATAGGGATGATAGTTGAAAAAAGTAAGTTGTAAAGGTTGTGTAATATGTCTGATAATAATAGAAAAAAAGTTCCTAAGGGTGCAATTGCAACCATAGCTATTTGTGCGTTACTTATTCTTGGAATAAGTGCCGTGGTAAATATGATGTCACGCAAAACTTATAACTATTCTGAAATAGTTAATAAGTTCAAGAATCAGCAAGTTGTTGAGTATAGTATGAATTTGTCCTCAGGTGAGATGGATATATATCTAAACGATGGGCAACATTTGAAGTACAACGCACCAAACGTTAATCTTATGTACCTCGACATAAAAGATTACGTACAAGAATACGATAAAGCGCATCCAGATAAGCCCATGGTATATAATTTCATAAAAGGCTCTGAGACTTCATGGCTGTTTAGTATATTCTTGAATGTAGCGCCTATTCTCATAGTATTTCTACTCTTGTGGTTCTTCGTGATGAGAAGAATAACTGTAATCGGGGGTGACGCTTCTAAACCTTTTTCATTCGGACGTGCTAAGACAAAGAAGGGAAATGGAGTACAGTCTGATGTTAAGTTTGATTGCGTTGCGGGTGCCGACGAAGAAAAAGAAGAGCTCGTTGAAGTTGTTGATTTTTTAAAAAATCCTAAAAAATATAGCGATTTGGGTGCAAGAATTCCGAAGGGAATCTTATTGGTTGGTCCTCCAGGAACGGGGAAAACATTACTTGCTAAGGCGGTAGCCGGAGAAGCAGATGTTCCGTTTTACTCCATGGCAGGATCTGATTTTGTTGAGATGTTCGTCGGTGTTGGTGCTTCTAGAGTTCGTGATTTGTTTGAGCAGGCTAAAAAAAATGTTCCATGCGTGATTTTCATAGACGAAATTGACGCTGTTGGAAGACATCGAGGATCTGCACGATTTGGAGGTGGAAATGAAGAAAGAGAGCAAACTCTTAACCAGCTTCTGGTTGAGATGGATGGTTTTGAAACAAACGAGGGAATAATAGTCATTGCAGCAACTAATAGACATGATATATTAGACCCTGCTCTTGTTCGTCCTGGACGTTTCGATAGAAGCATATTTGTGGGATATCCAGATATTAAGGGACGGGAGGCAATTCTTCATATTCACGCTAAAGGAAAGCCCTTTGATTCAGACGTAAAATTGAGAGATGTTGCTAAATCGACTGTTGGGTTTACGGGAGCAGATCTTGAAAATTTGTTAAATGAATCTGCACTTTTAGCTGCAAGGAGAAATAAAAAAGTAATATCTAATGCAGATGTTAAAGATGCTACTATGAGAGTTATTGCGGGGCCAGAAAAGAGATCACATGTGATGAGCGAAGAAGATAAAAAAGTTACGGCGTATCACGAAAGTGGACATGCCGTTGTCACTCATTTTTGTAAAACACAGGATCCAGTTTATGAGGTTTCTATAATTCCAAGAGGACATGCTGGTGGGTATACTATGTCGTTGCCTGAGAAAGATAGTAGCTATATTGCGAAAACAAAGCTTGAAGAAGAAATAGCTACGCTTCTTGGGGGACGTGTTGCCGAAGAAATTATTTTTAATGATATGTCCACGGGTGCATTTAGTGATCTTCAACGCGCAACCAAAATCGCTAGAAGTATGGTTACAGAATATGGTATGAGTACACTCGGTCCAATAGTTTATGAATCTCCTAACGCGAGTTACGATTTTATGCAAAAGCCGTACTCTGATGATTTGGCCTCTAAGATTGATTCAGAAATGAAAGTTATAATTGATGATGCTTATTCGTTAGCTAAAAAGATCATAGAAAAAAATATGGACGCTCTTGATAGAGTTGCAAAGCGTCTTCTCGAAGATGAAAGAATCGATGCTAGTACATTCATAAGTGTTGTTGAAAATAGAGAAATTGTTGAAGTATAATCTAGTAGTTGCGAGTTGCCAGCGCATATAGTGTGTATTTTGAAATTTTTTGACACATCTGTGTCTTTGTCTAACGGTAGATATTAGCTAGTCTTTTGTATTTTAGTTTTGATTGGAGCTTTCGCTGTGTTGGTGGGATTTTGTATTTGTTTAGCCAATTTCATTTCAAAAAAAGAATAGTCTACAATAAATAACTTTCAGCGTTAAAAACTTTAGTTGATAGATCATTTTTTGTTCACTGTTCTACGGTTCTGGATCCCTTCATATAAATTTTTGAAGGTGATTTTTTGAAAATATTCGTATTAACCAAGAAAAAGATAATTTTTTTACTATCATGTTTTGCAACCTCATTATTAGCATTTTCTTTTACATTTTCAAACTTTATGTCTCCTGCAAAAACAATAAAGAAACTTCCTATATATAATGTTCAAAGAGAAGAAAAAATTGTAAGCATATCATTTGATGCTGCGTGGGGAAATGAGCAGACTCAAAATTTATTAGATATTCTAAAAAAAAACGATGTTAAAACTACCTTCTTTTTAGTCGGAATGTGGGTAGATAAGTATCCAGAATCCGTTAAGGCGATATTCGATGGCGGACACGATATTGGAAATCATTCAGGAACTCATCCTCATTTGCCAAAGCTGAAAGAAGAGGACATAAGGGAAGAAATTGAAAGTTGTAATGATAAAGTTGAAAAAATAACTGGAAAAAGACCTATTTTGTTTAGGTTCCCTTATGGAGATTACGATAACAAATCAATAGAGATCCTCCATGATTTGAATATGTACCCCATTCAATGGAATATCGATAGTCTTGATTGGATGGATAAGAAATGCGACGAAATGTGTAAAAGAATCATCCCAAAACTATCTCCAGGATCCATAATATTGATGCATAATGGAGCAAAATATACTCCAAGTTCACTCGAAACTATAATAAATAAGATAAAAGATGAAGGATACCAAATTGTGCCTATCTCTCAAATAATACATAAAGATAACTACACAATAAACAATTTTGGAACTCAAATTTTAAAATGAAAAATAAGGCATTTCTAAAAATAGATAGATGAACCAAAATGATTCGAACAAACCAGTTAAAAAAAAACAGGAATAGAGTGGTAAGCAAACTTATTCTTTTGTTTTTAGAGTGGTAGTTTCAAAGTTTCTATCCACTTTTAGAAATGCCAAAAATGAAACCAATCGGTAAATATTCAATTTGCAAGCTAGCATACCTACTCGAATGTTTTATGTCTCTATTTTGTATTATAAGTTTTTATTCATGGTGTTATTTTACCGGAATTATATGTAAAATTATGTGTATTTATAACATCTAGGACTAAATGGTGTTGACTTTTTTGAATACATTATGTACAATATGAACATATCCCGGGTTTATATTTTGATTTTAAGGTGGTGTTGCGTTATGACGAGAACTTATGAGGAATTGTTGAAAGATACTGACTTCATGGAGAAAGTATTTGCAGAGATCGGAAAGTTGGAGGGCATAATAAGCAAAAACGAGGGACTATCGATTGCAGACATGAATTTGTCAGTTGCTGATAAGTCTTTGGTGGATGCTGTTGATTTGACCGTTCGTAACATGTTTAAGATGGCCGGATGTGAAGAAAATCTTAGTATTTCAACTCTTCAGGACTTAGTTGACCTTTACGGCGAAGTATACGATAATGTAAAATATCTTGACGATGAGCAGATTGATCAGGTTGCCGCTGGATTGGACGCTTTTAAAGATCCTGGATTCAGAAAAGAACTCAAGAATGAGCTTTATGGCATGGCCGATCTCCTCTAATTTGGAGTTTTATGTGTATATTTTGTGATTTAGTTAAAAGTGCAGATAGTAGTTCTGTTTTAGTAAATGACGATGCGTATGTATGCGTGAGGGATATTAATCCAGTATCCCCCATTCATCTTTTGTTCATACCAAAAAAGCATATTGGAAGTTTGAATGAGTGTTCTGACGAAGAAACTGTTGGTAAGATAATGTGCGATATGAAAAAAATCGCAAAAAAAATGAACATCGACAGTTACCGAGTGGTAGTAAACACGGGCAAAGATGCTGGTCAAACAGTAGAGCACCTACACTTTCATCTTTTAGGAGGAAGAACATTTGATTGGCCTCCAGGATAACTTTTCCGAAAATATCATGTTGGCATTGCTAAAAGTAGATAGGTAAAGCAAAATGATTCAAGTGCATCATTTAAAAAACAACAGAAATAAAGTAATCAGCAGGCTTTATTCCTTCGTTTTTCGAGTGATAGTTTCACGTCTTCTATTCACTTTTGGCAGTGCCTATCGTGTTTGTTTATGTGTTTTTTATATGAATTAGTCAATTATTTGTATTCTTATCTTTTATTGAGAAAGAGAATGTTTAACTGTCTTCCGGTTTGGTTTTTCTAAGTGTACCGTATTTATTTATCTGATTTTTATTTAAATTATCCAACTGTTTTAATCATTATTTTCTAGGAGAAAGAGTATTTGATTGGTCACCTACAAGATAATTTTCCCAGTCAGCCCATATTTATTTCCGCAATTTCTTACCTGACTGGGTTATTCTTTTTGAACTTCATTTCAATTGAGTGGATTATTCCTATTTTTTGTATTTTTTGTTCTATGTTGATTTTTAGTGTTTTTTATAGGAAGATGTCTTTTTCAATTTTCTTTTTATTTTTGTCTCTATCGTGTATCATTTCTTATTTCAAGTTCTATCACAAAGATATTTTATTCAATTCTATGAGGGGAAAAGAAGTATCAGTTATTTGTTATCCTTTAGATTATCCAACCTATGATGAAAAAGGATTTCAATATGTAGTTCAGGTTGATGAAGTAATATTCAATAGAAAGATTCCCAAATTCAAGATGAATCTTTATTCCTCTATTGATCTCGGTGTTGAGCCTTTTAGGAAATTCAAAGTGAATGTAAATACACTCGAAAATAGAAATATTGAAAGATATCTATATTTGAAATCTAAAAACATATGCATATCTGGAATGGTTAAGCCTTATCAAGAAATCGAGTACCTAGAGGAAATTAATTCCGTAAGAAAAAAATTTTTTGATATAAGAGAGAAAATTATAGATAAACTAACACGAATTTTTGATCCTAAATGTTCAGACTTAGTAAAAGCAATGATATTCGGGGATAGAAGTAATTTGAATAAACAAGCAAGAATAATGTTCTATAAATCAGGAGTAGCGCATTTACTCGCAATCTCGGGATTCCATTTTTCGTTACTTGCAAAAATACTATATAATTTTCTAAGATTATTTAGACTAAAATCTAGATATTCATACATAATATGTATTTTATTTATAGTATTTTACTCATTTATTGTTGGATTTCATCCATCATCAGTACGTGCCTCTATCATGCTAACTATTTATTTTCTATCTAAAATTTTATTCTTGAGAAGCGACTCAATAAACTCTCTGGGCGTTTCTTTGATGTTAATATTACTGTTTAGTCCAAATTCTTCGGTTGATATTGGACTCTTTCTTTCGTTTCTATCATCACTATCAATAATTCTATATAGTCAAAAAGTATCAGAATTCATATTTAATAAAATTAAATCGTTAAAAGATGTACATATTTTTAGATATATCACCAGGAATGTCGCCGATTCTATAGTTTCTACTAGCATAACCTTTCCCATAGTTTGTATCTATTTTAAATATTTAAATCCTTTTTTTATCATTTCAAATTTATTTATATCGTCTCAAATATATATCTTTTTCATAACTATCTTACTAGCAATTCTATTTTATTATTTTTCAAATATAAAAATATTTAACTATACCTCAAATTTTATATCAAAATTGATATTTTCATCAATAGAAAAATTATCTTCTTTTCCATTAATTGATTTAAATTATTCATTCATAAACTTATGTATATCTTCGATTTTGCTACTAATATCCACGGCAGTATTTTTAGAAATTTTAGAAAGAAACTTATTAAAACTTTTTATCATGTCGTGTATCATCATATTGCTAGGGATAATCTCACATCAACTTGTAAATTTTAATTCTATAAGGATCTATGTAGATTCGTCAAGTATATTATTTCGTGATAAAAAAGAAAGTATTCTGATGTTTAACTCTGAAAGCTTAGATAGACTTCCAATTTATGATAACAAGGCTTATTATAAAATAAATTGTGGAGAATCTAAAATTGAAAGCGATTTGAAAATTGATAAAAATAAGATATACAAGATTGGTTTCTGGAATGGAAAATTGAAAATATTATTGTTTCATCAGAAGAATAATCTTTGGGTGAAAATCAGAAGCTTCGGTAAAATAATATTGATATGTATGAATGGCGCAGATGTTAGATACCTACCAAAAACACTCAGAAATTGCGACATTTTAATTCTCTTAAAGATTCCAAATAAATTTAATTTGATAAACTACAAAGATGTTATATACACTGATAATTCGTATCTTTTAAAGAATAACATGTCAAAACTCAAAAAAGAAACGATAATCGCAAATGGAAATAGAATAGGTATTAACATAAATCAAAACGGATATTTTATAAATCGAGGTATTTAATTGTCTAAGATAAATCATAAGTTACTTAAGAAAGACATAATAAGCAAGAATTTTAAAAAATTATACTTCTTTACCGGAGATGAGTATTTTTTTATAAAAAACTTTAGTAATAAAATTTTCGAGTTGGTTCTTGGAAACTACAAAAATAATATCAATTTTTTCTCATTTGATATAGAAACACTTGATATAAATAAGCTCGTGAATTGCATAAATATGTTCCCAATAAATTCAGAGAAAAAATGCATACTGATAAGATGCAACAATCTTTCTAATGTAAACTCTGAAGTACTAAGGACTATTATTTCGTGTTTTTCTAATCTTCCGGAATTTTGCTTAATTATAGTGCAAGATTTTACACCATCTAATTTAAAAAAGAATGTCACATATACGCGCTTTATCTCAGAGATATCGAAGATTTCTGATTTTTGTGAATTTAAGAAAGAAAAAATAGTATGTGAAAAACAAGCTATCATTTGGGCTAAAAATCTCGGTAAAAATCTGAGTATTGAAAATTCAAAACTTATATGTAGTAAGTGTTTATATAATATGCAACTCATAAAGGATTCTATTGAAAATCTGTGCATATCATGTAGCGAAAACGAGGTCTTATCTCATATCATCGAGCAAAAATTAAGTAACACAAGAGATAGAAGTAATATTTTCGATATTTGTAAATCTGTAAGAGAAAAGAATTTAAGACTATCACTTGAAATTATTAATAATTTGCTGTCTCAAAATGAGGATCCTATAAAAATTTTTGCTGTTCTCTCAATGGAATTTATAGATGCCTTTAGAGTTAAAATATCTAAAGATTCTGGCAGGACGTTCGATTATATTTCTAAGATTTTTAACTATAAGGGAAAAGAATTTAGACTAAAAAACGCAGAATATATTTGTAAAGTGTATGACGTAAAAAAGTGTGTAAATCTTCTAATGGAAACTGATATGCTTCTAAAAACTACTAACCTCTCAAAAAGATTTTTAATCAATGAGGCGTTAATAAAAATCATGACCTAAAACATTCTGGTTATAGATCCATAAACTGGTGAGGATATTCCTGCAGCATTTGCTTCGTCTGTATCTATGTGTGCTCTGAGTTTGAATCTCTCACTTATCCTTATTAAGGTCTGAGAAAACATCAAAGACCTATGTTCCGTTATTATTTCTAAGTTACATTCTTCACCATCTATAAATCCGCCTACTGTTGCATCTTCGGGCGACATGTGGATGTGTCTTTTTGCAACGATTATCCCCTGTTTTATATCCAACTGTCCACGAGGCCCCACAATAGTTCCACCAGGAGAATTTTCGATTTTCCCAGATTCTCTTATTGGAACATCTAGTTTCAATTTTCTAGAATCCGTCATCGATATCTCAATTTGAGTATCTTTTCTTTCTGGCCCTAGAATAGAAACCCCACAAATAGATTTTCCATTTAATTTCAAATCGATTTTTTCACTAGATAGAAACTGTCCAGGTTGCGATAATGCCCTTTTTAAAGTGAGTTTATAATTCTTTCCAAATAGTATATCTAAATCTCTTCTTGATAAGTGTGCATGACGCGCTGACGTTTCAACCAATACTTTCAATTTATGCCCCCATAAAACAATAGAATATTGATAAAAGTATCATACTTATCACTCCGAGTAAAATAAACTTAAGTATGTGCCTTCCTATGTTGATGTAAAAATAAATCTTCATAGTGATATTTATTTCGATATAGAATAAGATATCACAAATAGGGACGTTAATAGAGATAAAATCGATAACATGGGATCAATAATAGAAAAACTTATGAAAATAAAAAAGCTTATAAAACGGTATAATCGATATTACTCTATTTTTTGTTTTTTGGCTGATTATTCTACGTGCTCTGTAAAAATAACCAAATAAAAAATTGTGGAGGCTTCATTGAATTACTTTAAATTAAGTAAAGAAGAACTATTGAGGGAAAAAACTCGTTTGGATGAAAAATATCTAGAAATAAAAGATAAAAAAATAAATTTAAACATGTCGAGAGGCAAACCTTCGATTGAACAGTTGAATTTATCAAATGAAATCTCTAAAAACATCAATGATGATTTTATATACTCTGGGTTTGATATAAGAAACTACGGATGTTTAGAGGGGTTACCAGAGGCGAGGAAGATAATGTCAGATCTTATAGGGTGCCCTCCAGAAAATACAATTGTTTGTGGAAATTCAAGTCTTTCAATAATGCACGATACGATTTGTAATTTTTACGTGAAAGGAATAAATGGATGTAAACCATGGTCTGAGCAGAAAGTAAAATTCTTATGTCCGTCTCCTGGATATGATCGCCACTTTTATATATGTGAATTTTTCAATATAGAGATGATACAAGTAAAACTGAACGATGACGGGCCAGATATGGATACTGTTGAAAATTTAGTTTCTAAAGACGAATCAATAAAAGGGATATGGTGTGTTCCTAAGTATTCAAATCCAGAGGGTATAATATACTCTGATGAAACGGTAAGAAGACTTGCAAATTTAAGACCTCTTGCAAAAGATTTCAAGATTTTTTGGGATAATGCATATAGCGTTCATGATTTGTACAACTATATCCCATTGACGAACATATTTGAGGAATGCAAAAAATCACATAACGAAAGTTTTCCAATCGCATATTGTTCTACCTCGAAGATAACATTTGCGTCTGCTGGAATATCTGCAATTGGATGTCTTGGAGAAAACTTTGAGAGTATGAAAAAGTATTTTTCTACTAAGATCGTGTCGTTTGACAAATTCAATCAAGCTAGACATATAAAGTTTTTGAAGAATCTGCAGAACATAAAAGAACATATGAAAAAACAGGCATCAATTTTGAGGCCTAAATTTGAGTTGATTATTGATAAATTTAAGAAAACTTTTTCAGACAACCCGATACTAAAATGGACTTCTCCAAAAGGAGGATACTTTATAAGTGTATACTCTCACGGAAGCGCCTCGAGAATTGAAAAGTTGTGCTCAGACTTGGGGTTGATTATCACACCTGCAGGAGCTTCTTATCCATACGGCAAGGATGTAGATGATTCGAATATAAGAATTGCACCTTCTTATCCTTCTATTGATGAATTAAAAATGGCAATCGACATTTTTATACTTTGCGTAAAAATTTCGTCTATTGAAAAAATGTTAGGGAATCTATCTCAATGATTTATATCAATAAAAAAACAATAATATTTTTTATTTTGGCTATTTTGGTTTCAGTGTCGTCATTCTTTATATTTGATTTTTTCAAAAAGAAAAAAGAAAAAAAGATGAATGAGATTAGAATTACCTTTCGAGAAGGAATGAATATTCACGAAGTTGGGAATCTTTTGGAGCTTAGAGGAATAATAAAGAAGAAAGATTTTTTCGAAGCATGTGATTCTCCTTTGCTGAAAGAGGAATTTACTTTTTTAAAAAATGAACCTAAAAATAAGTATTTTGCTCTCGAGGGATATTTATTTCCAGATACTTACGATTTCATAAAAGGTGAAGATCCGATTTTAGTAATAAGAAAGTTTCTGAATAATTTTAAATTGAAGATAAAAAACTTAAATATTCCACGTGACTTCACTTTAGATCAGATATTAACAATTGCTTCAATTCTTGAGGCTGAAAGTAATATGAAATCAGGTAAAGATGTTGCATCGGTTATATATAATAGATTGGAAACTTTAAAAACTAATGGAAAGAATAAATTTGGGGAGTATGGATTAAACTTTTTGCAACTCGATTCGACCGTCTATTATCCATACAGATCCAAAGAAGAAGCACCTGCAAACTTCAAAAGTACATATAATACTTATGAAATCAAAGGATTTCCACCTGGCCCGATTTGTTCTCCCGGTATGAAATTCATAAATGATGCAACGAATCCAAATAAAACTGATTATTTCTATTTTTGCAATGACAAAAATGGAGATATCTACTTTGCTAAAACATATAGTGAACATGTAAAAAATCTAAAAATGCTTGGAATAAAATAATTTCATTGAAAGCGAGGTAGTTATGCACATTAATATCACGTCAGACTTACCAATGCGTGAACTCACGATTTCTGCCCAAGATTATCTAACCATTCTTCTATTTTATTAACAAATTCATCAGCCTGTTTATCTGTAACTTGTGCAATTTCTTTCAAATGTTTCTGTCTGGCATCATGATTGTAAAATTTATCCGGACCCAGTAGGCCTGAAAAATATTTAGTGTTTAAATCCTTAACTGCCAATTGCAAACTTTTTTCCTCTTTGATTGAAAATTCAAACATGTAATTGAATATTGTCAAATAAAGATGCATGACATCAGTAAATGGGCAGACATGTGCACTTGCATCATTTTCTGTGTACTCATCCTTCATTGAAAAGCAATATCCGTTATCGAAAACCTTAATTCTAGGTTTATTATCTTCTGAACGTCCAATAAGAAGATTCTTACCTTTAAAATCTCCATGCCGGATACCTACTTTGGCATATGCTTTCCTGACCGTCAACAATTGTCTTACTACCTCAACAAAAAACTCTTTCTTCTCTTCTAAAGACATTTTGCTATAATCCCATTTATATCCCTCAGCGAGTTCGTAAAGCACATAAAATGTGCCATTTACCGTATCATATGCAAGTGGTTTA
The DNA here is from genome assembly GCA_947165155.1 of uncultured Clostridia bacterium. GTDB lineage: Bacteria > Bacillota > Clostridia > Oscillospirales > Acutalibacteraceae > Improbicoccus. Next base: position 75,494 of record CAMUZI010000001.1, read on the forward strand.
GCAATGTATGGGCAATCTACATTCTTTAACTTCTCGCATGCCAATTTTTCAGATGCTTGTGGATCATTATAACCTTCCCCATAACACCCCTCCACTAATTTCAAAGCATAATTTTGACCATTTTCTGTCGAACATCGATGAACCTTTCCTTGAACACCATCACCTAAAAATTTTCCAATTTTAACCTTATGGCCACCCACGTTGTAGGTTTCACCAGTTTTCAAATTGTAGACGCAATAAACACTGACAACTATCACAACAAAAGTTATAGGTAAACCAAATCCAAGCAAATACTTAACTGCTTCAGATTTCGACATGCTCCTGATCTCATTTACATCTATACCTTCGCGTTTCAAAACAAAATCAATTTGTTTTTTACTATAATTTTTTCTGTTCCTGCGAAAAACTCCAAACCTGTCATCATAACCCTCGCAATATCTCATATTCCCAAAATTGTTCCGTTCACGTCGAGCTATCCGATCTCTGGAGTTATAACTACCACTATACAAATTTAACCTGTTTAACATGTCAGAATCAGCATAACGTTCGACAGCCTTACACGGAAGTTGAACAAAGTAAGGAAGTGTTAAAAAAAACGAAAGCAATTTTTTGAACTTCATAAGTACCTCCCAAAACGAAATAAATCCCCTTATAACCAGCACTCGAGAAACTTTAAAAAGCACTCGAATGTGATCATAAACGATGTCTAAAAAAAAGTCAATACCTAGAACTCAAAAATCAATGATTCCCGCAATATTCTTTTATCTAAAGTTTTATTTATATTGTATAGCTTGCACGCAATTCAATCACTTCAGTTTTATATACTGCGTTTTTGCAAACTTTATATCATTTCCCCAATATCCAAAACGATTTTTTCGATCACTCGTAATTAAATTACCATTGAGTTTGGATAATGTTTTAACACCACGTATCCTGTTGTGGGGCATACCATTCAACTGCAGCTTATTCCTACGCTTCATTATCACATTCATTTTAGAACTATTCATGGTCTTAGGATTAGCCTTAAACTCATTTCTTCCTCTCTTTTTACCCAAAAGTTTAATAAAAGCAAATGCCGCCGTACCGAGCATAAACCCACCACCAATTGTACCAACAACTATATAAGCCGTCTTACCACCTTTCTTTACAGGTTTGAGTTGTTTTTTTTCAATTAACGATGACATCTCATGGTTTGACAAACCAAATTCGTTTTTTAATTCTTCTTTTGTAAGCACTTTAGGATTACTATTTTCATACACTAACGATTCATTATTCGGCTGCTCCACTTTCGCAGCATCGAAGCAATCTGAAAAACATTTGCCAAAACATCCGTCATTTACCTTTTTATCCATGAAACCTATCAAAAAAGCAGCACTGTTCCCCTCACCAATATAACCAAAAAAGCTACAAAGGGCTCTAGCAAAATTCAATAAAGTTTTATTTCCTTCCATTTCAGATTCTTTACCAACATCCTTTGTACTTACATTTGCTTTTCTCATACAGTAAACAAAATACGACAAGGATGCAATACTCTCATTTCCAATACTCATGGGATCAAAACTGTACTTAAGTTTAACTTCGTCACGCACAACATCATAACTAACAGAAAATACACGCGATTTAGCATCACTTTTTAAATGTATCATCATCTGATTCAAATCCAAGTTACCAAATTTTTCTCTCCAAGCTGCTATCTCATCATCAGTAACATCTACGGTATCATTTCCATCCTTGTATCGTATAACTGCCGTGGCTACATTGTTCAAAACGTTTAAATTTCCAAACATCACCGACGAACAAAGAATAGCACCTAATTTATTCCTCAACTTTCTAATGTTCATAAACAGCACCTCAAAAAATTAATAATCACAGTCTCCTAAACCGACACTCGAAAATTTATTATATACGATATCAAAGAAAAAGTCAATAGTTATGGGGCCAAAGGCATTGGTATAAATTTAAAAATTGTAGATGTAACTATACTAGCGGAAAAAATGGTTATCCCGAAGATATAAAACAAAAAGCAATAAAATATTACCTGGAGGTAGTAGGTTTAGAAGAATTGAAAGATTACTTCATGTTGGTCGTTTGTCCGTAACAAATTTGGTAAAGCAAGCTGCAGATGAAATACGTAAAATAGGGATATTTAACAATAAGAAAACGAATAGTTTAGAACTTGACGGAATGTGTGTGAATTTTAAAAAAAATATGGCTCTTAACAGCCGTAAATCGAGAGACTAGAAGACTTATTAGTTTTTTTGTATGCGATCGGCGGTTCTGAAAGCTTCGAGAAACTTTGTGAAAATATTTCGCATATTGAGGCTAAATTTTATGCTACAAATAAATTTCCAGCATACGACATTATTCCGCCAAACAAGCATCTGGGTAGATCTTATACTACTCAATGTTGAATGCACGAACCGTCTCTTTGCCATTATCTTGCACGCTTTTCTCGCAAAACTTATTGCTGGTCTAAAAGTTTAAGTTTACTCCCTCTTATTGTTTTTGTACCGTGACTATTTCTCCTCTATGCACTTTTAGTAGGTCTGCTTAGTATTGATTTTTTAAATTTTTCATGGTACAAATCATAAACTATGATTTATCTTCAGGAGGTACGCTGTGAGGAATAGCGTTGAGAAAGTTCTTTCTGTGTATTTAGCATTTGGAACGTTGTTCGGTAAATGTTTGGCAAATCCGCCAAAGTGAGGCGTGAAATTGAATGACAATGATATGTCTCATACGCTGAAGGGTAAAAAGACTTTATCGGGAAAATTTGTTGTTGAAGATTGTACTTTAAAGAACAGACAGAGGCTGTGCAACTGGTTGATTATGTTAACAGTGGTCATCGTGCTGTCCTTGCAGATAAGCAAATGAAAAATTTGGTTAATTATGTTAACTATTTAGTGGTAAACGGTGTAGTCCTTACACAAAGTGACATTAGCAATTTTTTTATTTTTTCCATTTTTAATTCGAAAACTTTAGAGAACGCCAATGAACAACTTAGTAGCGATACTTTTAATAAAATCGTTCATTTGAATGGTCTATAGATGATTATGAAGAAGCAATTGAGAAATCCGACAAATTTTTTTATACATACTCGGATGTCTTTTGGGAGGTGGCGGGCTTGGGGTCTGCTTGCTTGTTTCACTATTCAGAACCATGAAATCTATATCCGAAAAAAAGGAATTTTTGGAATCTGAATCTTTGAAATCGAAGAAGTCTAATAGATCCAAAAAAACTAAAAGGTCGATAAGTCATAGAAATATAGTTGAAACTATTAAACTTGAAGACAAAGAATTAAAAAACTTAAACATAAAGAAATACTGGTTTTTAGTTGGTTCGATTTTAGGTAGTACCGTGTTTGTGTGTGGTAATGGTTTTTACGTTAACAGTAAGGTCATTTTGGGCGGAGCTGGCCCAAGGTTAGGACATATATGGTTTTTCATAAAACAAACTTGGACTAGTGTTTTTCGTATGATAAACCTTACCGCAAACAATTAGAAACATAATTCAGTTCATTATTCATTATGAATGCAAAAAAAGCCCCGGTATGCATCGGAGCTAATATTTTGGTTTTTCACTTACTAATATTATCCAAGTATTTTATCGCATCACCCACTGATTGATTGCCTTTGATGAAATAATTCCAAACGTCCCTATCAATTGCTATCGTATTGACGCTATTAGGAGTGTTTTTACTGATTTTAATCTGATAAGTCCCCAAATTCCACGATGTTTTTTCCAAATTATCAAAAGCATCTTTTACGACAATGGTTATCTCACTGTTTTTCGCATTGAAGAAGATACCCTTTATATCCTTAACTTTAATCTTCGCGCAATTGGCAATTTGAGTAGAACAAACTGATGCAGTAGTAAATGTAAGGGCAGATAAAAGAATATGACGAGACTTCCTCCTACATGAAACTAAACCGAACATGAAAAACCTCCACAAAATAAAATTTTTCCATCAAAGATGGCCAGCATATCGTGTAACAAAAGAAACTGAAAGTCAACATAAATCTTGTTATGATACTACAAAAATAAATGATGGGAATTATTGCAGATGCATATAAATCACAAATTTCTTTTTTGTAAATAACATAATCTATTAAGTATTTTTCCAACGAAATTTTTTTGTATTTTGTTTTGTGATGCGTGTTTTTATAATGTCTACATGTTTTATCAAATACATTCGTTTTTTTATAATCAAAAAGATGCAAATTGTTAACCGTGTTGCTTTGAACAATTGTTACTTTAGGCATTGCTAAGAATAGATGGATAGATAAAGCAAAACAATTCGAGTACACCAGTTAAAAAAACAACAGAAATAAAGTAATCAGCATACCTTAATTTCTTCATTTTTCGTGTGATAGTTTCACGGTTTATATGCACTTTTAGCAATGCCTTATTTTATGCATTTTTATATTTAGTTGATATGCTACATGTTTTTGCTATGGCTTTATTTGGATACATTTTTTGCTGGTGAAATTACTAAATTGCATCTTAACTTGACTTTTTCCATTATATATTATAACATCCAGTTGCAGCACGTTTGATCGTTGAATATTTTTTGTTGGGAGAGATGGTTATGGCTATAGTTCCTAAAAGAAAGACTTCGAAGGCTAGAAGAGATAAGAGAAGGTCCAGTGTTTGGAAACTCGATGCTCCTACGCTTTCGAGGTGCAAACATTGTGGAAATTATTACTTGAGGCATCGTGTATGTGGTTCGTGTGGATTTTATCGAGGACGTCAAGTTTTAGTTTCTAAAGACACTACAAATGTATAGTGATTTTGTAAAAGGTGCTCCTGTTATTTCTATAGTAGGGAGGACGAATGTCGGGAAGTCTTCTCTGTTTAATAAGCTGGTAGGACGGCGCGTTTCGGTTGTGCACGATTCTGATGGTGTGACAAGAGATTGTGTTCGTTCTCATTGTGTGTGGAACGGGCGTGTTTTTAATTTAGTCGATTCTGGTGGTCTAGAATTTTGTTCTGATGATCTGATTTCCTCTAAAATAGAAGAACAGGTGGGGTTTGCTATAGATTCCTCTGATTTGATATTGTTTGTAGTTGATTCGCTAGTTGGGGTGATTCCTCTTGATTTAGAGATTTCTAAGATGCTCAGAATGAGGAGTAAGCCTGTCATAGTTTGTGTTAATAAATGTGATAAGACGAATGACAGAAGTTCTGTTTGCGATTTTTATTCTCTAGGTTTTGAAGATGTCGTTCCTGTTTCTTCAGTTCATGGGCACGGAACAGGTGATTTGTTGGATCTTATATCTGAGAAGATTCCTGAAAATGACTGCGAATCGATTGAAACCATAAAAGTTTCGATTGTGGGGAAGCCTAATGTCGGGAAGTCTTCTTTGGCAAACAGGTTGTGCGGTGAAAAATGTTCTATTGTTTCGGATATCGCGGGTACTACGCGTGATGCTGTGAATTCGACCATTTTTAGGGCAGATGGAACATGCTTTACATTGATAGATACTGCAGGGATTAGAAGAAAAAATAATTTGAAAGATGATATCGAGCGCTATAGCAATTTTCGCTCTTACGATTCAGTTTCGCTGTGTGATGTGTGTTTAGTGGTGGTTGATGCATGTGACTGGGTTACTTCTCAAGATGCTAAAATTTGCGGAATTTCAAAAAATTATTTCAAACCTTGTATAGTATTAGTGAACAAATGGGATAAGTTGGAATCAGATTCTGATAACGTTTTGAAGTTTAACAAAAAAATAAGAGAGTTTTTAAAATTTGTATCTTATGCGAAGATCATGTACGTGTCTGCGAGAACAGGACGAAATTGTGGCAAAATTCTGGATGCTGTCAAACAAGTTTATGAAAATTCCAAAAGAAGAGTTCCGACTAGTTTGTTGAATTCCTTTTTGAAAGGTGCATTGATGAGGGTTCCACCACCTTCTAAAAATGATAAACAGCTAAAAATTTATTATGTAACGCAGAGTGGTGTTGTACCTCCTACTTTCGTGTTTTTCGTAAACAGTTCTAAGCTTTTTCATTTTTCGTATGAGCGCTATTTGGAGAATCGTTTGCGTGAGGAATTTGATTTTTCAGGTGTTTGTTTGAAGTTTGTCGTAAAATCAAAACTGGATATAGCAAATAAATATTTTGGTAATCAATAGATGAGAATACATTTTGTGGGTAGTAAGTTTTCCGTTTGTGTTGTGGTTGTTTCATGAACGGTGTTGGGTTTGGTAAAATGTTCGGTAGGTACGGTTTTTTTGAACACCACGAATTTGTAATGTTTGTACTTATTTAAAAAAATGTCAAGAGGATGTATTTTATGAATAATAAATTTCCTGTTCACATTGTAGCTGTTTCAGGAATAGTTTTGGATAAGGGAAACAAAGTACTTATGGTTAAACATAATCGATATGGATGGGTATTTCCGGGCGGTCAGGTTGAAGAAGGTGAAGATTTAATTAACGCACTTAAAAGAGAAGTCTTAGAAGAAACAGGAATTGAAATCCACGTTGGAGAACTGTTTTGTGTATCATCAAGTATAAATAAACATAAGGGGTATAACGGATTTGAAGAAATACCTACTAAGGTGATTTTTGATTTTATTTGTCGAAGAGATGGTGGAAAGTTGAGATCATCGGAAGAAAATTCGAAATCTATATTTGTTGAAAAAGGTAAGGCTTTTTCTTTAATAGACAGTTCTTCATATAAACAAAGATTTCAAACTTTCTTTGACTATTGTGGTAGGCCTATTTTTTTGAGTTATGTATCTAGCCCTTTTAGATTGGATATGAAAACATTGATATGATAGTGATATTTAGCATGAGGACATTACTAAAAGTAGATGGAAATCCTGAAACTGTCACTCGAAAAACAAAAGAATAAAGTCTTCTGGTTACTTTATTTCTACTGCTTTTTTCAGTATTGTACTCGAATCATTTTGTTTTATCTATCTGTTTTTAGAAATGCCCTTTATTGCAGTCGGAATGATTGTTGCAAGTTCTTGGGCCACAATTCTTTTATTTGCCCATTCAAGATTCGTAGTTTTCTTGAATCCTGTGTTTCCCTCAACCCAGTAAACGAGTGGAAGAGTGTCTGCAATCCTAATTTCACGTTGAGAAGATGTCATATTTGGAAGTCTTGTAAAATGTTTCAAAACCACGCTTTCATGAACGATGTCATCGATAACTTCTTGCTGAATTTCGGGGGTGATTAATGCTTTAATATCTGAATCTGTAATCATTGCCATATTATCTCTCCTTTAATTTATTTCTAACTGCATTACTAAATGCGTGCGAAAAATCTTGAGATTTATTCACTCCTTCGAAATTTGGTGAGGTATTAAGCTTTATTTGTGTTGACTCATAATTTTTCAAATACTTCGGGTACTCTGCCTTAAACTTAGAAAGAAGAGAAGGAAAATCTTGTGTGTCATTTACTTGTTTATTCAAAAAATCGACGACAAAATCGATAAATTCATCATCAATTCCAGATTTCAGAACTTCTAGTCTATTTTTATTATTTTTATTAAGGTTTCCTTCTTTTACTTTTGCTTCTAAATCTGAAATTTGCTTTTTAAAACTTTCTACAGAATCAAAACACTCTTAATTTCATCGATAGATTTGACTCCAAGTTCGCTGAAAATAGCCTTTTCAGCCTTATTTTTAATTCGTTCCTCACGTTTTTTTCGATAGTCAAAAGATTGTTTCATATCTTCAACTTCGGTAATTTCTTCGCTCATAGAATCTCATTTTTTTAACGAGGTAGTTCCTCAAGTTGACTGTTTTTTAAAAGGACAGTTCCGTTGAGATGCATTTAAAGTGTGTATCTGCACTAAACTGTTTTAACGAGATTATCCAGTTCCTCAAATATGAAAAATCTTCTCAAAAATGAGAAGACTTAGACTTTTGTTCTATTTTGGTGAGTTCTTAAATTTTGTTGTTTGCTGAATTCTTTGTATGCTTTATTCCACTTAGAAGACAGATATTTATATTTTCGATATTTTCTTTCAAGTTTTGATTTTTCATAGTTTTTGGCATTTTCAAGTGCAGTTTTGGTAGTTTGAGATAATAGCTTATATTTTCTAATATTTCTTTCAAAATGTCGTTGCTTTTGATGATTTTCATACATTTCCTTATTTTCTTCTAAATCATATTGTTTCAAGTTGTTAGTCATGGTCTCTGGATTGAAAGGGATGAAGGTATGCCTACAGTTCCATCCACAAAGACCTCCACCAGTTCCATATCCTGTGCTTTTTACAAAATCTTTGTATTTCATATAATCCTCGTTGAAAAGTGTCTGATTTTTAATTAAAATGTCGAATGCATGATTCGTGTCGTGGGTTCATCAACTTTCAATTACCCTCCGTTTGAGAAGAAAGTCTGGTGAGTAAATATGTTCGAGTTAATCAAAAACACCTTGGATATCATTTTAAAAATTATCCAGATATTGAAATTAATAAGACGCCCACGAAATCAGCGTGGTCGTCGTAAAAACAAATAATTTTTAAACTATGATGAACTCGCGGACGAGTCATGCTTCTATTGTATGAAATATATGATAGAAAATCAACTACTTTTTGTATAATTAAGAGTTAAGACACAACTTGCACCTTCAGTTTTATAGTCAATAATTACTTGAATATTTTTATCAATTGTTTATTTTTGTAATTTTAGTTTATACTTTGTTATTTTTTTTATTATCATATCTTGACATTTAAGCTTTGATATGATATTATTTAAATACACTAGTGGATAATAAATTTAGGAGATGATATTTATGTCTAAATTGAGTAAGGTTTCTAAGTTGGTGACTTTAATATGCGCATTGTCGACTTCGGTTTCAGGAGATGCTTTGTTAGCTAAAGGGAGAAATGATAAGCAGGGAGTAGGCAGTGAAAATCCAATTGCTGTAAAGGGTGATGAGTTTAATGATGGGACATTTGATAAAAAACAATCAAAGAGCATAGATGAAAAATCTGAAAAGAAATCATCAAAAAAGCGTAAACGAAAGAATAAAAAAAGTGATAAACAAAATCAGGAGAAGAAAAAAGAGAAGGACGAAGAAAAAGACAAATTGGAAGATGATAAAGATGCTCAAAAATCCGATGTAGAGCCATCAGAAAATATTGAACAACCTGTTGAAATAGTTTTCGTTATTGATAAAAGCGGATCGATGCGTGAATTGACTAAAGACGTTATTGGATACTTTAATGAAATGTTAGAAAGTCAAAAGAATCTTAATGACGCATCTGGTGCTTATGTTACCACCGTTTTATTTTCAGATGATAATAAAATAATTCATAATCATCAGGAGATAAGCAAGATTAACTGCATGTCTGAGGAAGATTATGTACCTTCTGGCGGTACTGCTCTTTACGATGCTTTGGGTAGCGCTATTAATGAGATGTCTATAATGAACGAGAAAAATAATAAAAAGGTTGTATTTTTTGTAATAACTGATGGTGAAGAAAATAGTAGCAGTAAATTTGGAAGTGAAGATATACAAAAAATGATTGAAACCAAAAAGGAACTAGGATGGGAGTTTATATTTTTTGGCGCAAATATAGATTCATTCAAGGAAGCAGGAAAAATTAGTATTGATAAACAGAATACGATTAATGTTGAAGCATCGAAAAAAGGCATGGAAAAAGCAATGGTATGTATTAAACGCAAAATGAGTTGCTGCCGTAGGCTTCGTTGAACTAAGAATTTGTAATCGAGCGCTGTAATATGTGATGGGTTAAATGCTGGAATGTAAGAAAATAATGTCTACAAGTTTTTGTAGACATTGGTTAAATTTAGAAATTAATTGAAATATGAACAAGTTTATGGCATGATAATTATCAGCGTAACGTGGAAGTACGGGTTCATTTCTTCTTATCTGTCAGTCTTTGGCAGAGAAAGGAGGGATGAATATGAGCTTAAAAACTTTGATTAAAATATTGACTGTCATTTTACTGATACTTCAAATTTTAAATCAAATAAAAAGCTACCGTGCTAGTATCACGGTAGTAGTTTTTAGTGTAATAAACATTAAACAATGAACCCGTCACCAGGTTACACTACTATTGTACCACAAAATGCTTAAATGTCAAGCTGGAATTGGTTGAATTTTGGAAGCACGTGTTGCCCAAAAACCGGTTGTTTTATATGTTTCCACAGGTTCTGCTGGGATGTAAATTGTTAAATTTTCGATAGGGCCATTAAAAGCATAATTGCCAAGTGTAGGTGGTACGGTACTTAATAGCGTTAGACTTTCCAAGGTGCCCATGTAATTTTGAAAGGCAACATTCCCAATCTGAGTTATGGTGCTTGGAGTCAGATTTATAAGCGCCGTACAATCTGAAAAACAAGCATTTGGAATAATCATAATATTGTTTGATATTGTTACATTTGATGATGATGTACAACTAGAAAAAAATGATGTTCCAGTAGACATAATACTATTTGGTATTTCAACACTTATTAGTGAAATCAGCCAGAAAACACAGCATTTCCCTAGTTGTAACACTATTAGGAATTTTTATATTTCGAAGTAAACGACAGTCATTAAAAACTAAGTTTTCTATAGTCGTGATGCTATCTGGTATTTCAACGTTTATTAGCAAAGAGTAGCTCAGAAAGGCACTAGTGCTGATTTTAGTAATTCCGTCAAGCATTTGAGATGTTACTTCAGTTAAGGTGTTGTCTACCATAGTTTTAAAGGTGCTATAATCCTTTTGAATTTTGTTTTGTAATATAACTTGTGACATAGAAAATCTCCTAAATAACTGAGCTCCACGTAGGTATAGCTTGAATTCTTGAAGCATATGTTGACTATCCTGAAGCTGATCTATATGTGTCTACCAATTCTGTAGGGACATAGGTGTTTACTGATAATGCATTAGTAAACACGCTACTCCCAATAGTGAGTGGTAAGATTGCTTAAACAGTTAAACTAACCAGAGATCTACAGTTTCAAAAAGCCTCATCACCAATAGAAGTAACACAATTGGGCAATGTTGTAGTAATTATTAGACATCCATAAAAAGCTCTAATCCCTATAGAAGTGATGCTACTTGGAAGAATGGCATTGCTAAAATTGAATAGATTATACTGAAAACAACTTAAAAGTATGGATCAAGAAACTATTTAAAACAAAAATTAACAATTTTAGCTCTTAATTTTTTATGGTAATAAATTGTAATTTCTACTCACTTTTAGCAATGTCGTGTTTTTATGATTTTGAAAAATATTTTTTTACAAAAGCAAAACACCTCCTGAAGAGGAAGACATCTCGCAATCTCAGTTGAAAACACTAGAAATCATGCAAAATTTGTATACATACAATTCTCGCATTTTAGTATCATAGCACACCCAATCATTTCAAAATGTTCCAAAACGTCTCAAAATTCATCAAAATTGCAAAAGCACATAATTTATGAATAAACTCCTAAAATATATTTCAAATATATTGTTTACCTTAATCTCTTAATCTGAGAAATCTGTAAATTCCATAATTTCACTAATATCTTTATTCCTCATTAATATTTTCCTAGCAATCTCAATTTTCTGCTCGTTCCTACCTTGTTTCATACCATTTTCTTCAGCTTCTAAGATGCGAGTCGCTTCATCTCTAGGAACTTTCTCTCGAGTTTCAATAATGATTCTCTTTGTTTATCGGCCGATAATTTCCTGAGTTCATCTACTGCTAACTTGAAAAGGCAGTGCTAAAAATGAATATAAGTAACAAACTGACGATACGAAAACAGGAAAACTAAACTTTGGAGCCAACAATAGCTTTACTAGCAAAATAATGTATTTCTGCTTCCCACTGTGAGATCTACTTTTTTCTATTTTCCATACTTGGGACATTTTATTTCGCCTTTCACATCCTCTCTTTACCATTTATGTTATGTCCTAATTTTTGCAATAACTATAGTCAATAACTAAATTTAACAAATAGTAATGGAATTAAAATAAAAAACGCAAAATTTATATCAAATCTTACTTAATTTCATGTTTTTCTTGCTTATTATCATTTTGGCTCTTATTATTTGATAATTTCCTCTTCATCATTATCACACCACATATTGTCATAGTTAAAACCAACAAACAAGATGACGGAATCAAACGAAATTTTCTACCATCGTTGATTTTGTTATTATCTAAATCTACTTTTGAACTATTTGAACTATTGTCAATCTTTCCTATTATATTTTCTTCTCCTATTTTTTCATCATTAGAGCTTTTAATTAAATTTTCATTATTTCTTTTTTCGGCAATAATACCAACTTGACTTTGTTTAATACTATCCGATTTTTGACTTTTAGTCTTCTTCTTACTTTTAACGTTCTTTTTTTCCTTTTTCGAATGCTGTACTTTTGCCTTCGATATAACGATTTCTTTATCAGCAATTTTTATTTTAGTATCTTTAGTTTTATTTAAATTTTTTGTGATTTTCTCATTTGTTATATTTGCTCCATCAGTTTTAAATAAATCAATTTGAACTTCGCTGGCGTCGACCGGAACAGTTACTTTATAATTTCCATTATCACCAATAGGTAAATTAGAACCATTTAAATTAACGCTAACTATCTTCTCTTTTGGATTAACTGATACATTTTTTTCAATTTTTTCATTTAAGCGCTCCCCATTGGAAAACATATAATCAATGTCAAAATCAATCTTCGAGTCTCCTGATGGACACTTCTTTTTGACATTCAGGTCTAAACTAACAATTTCTGCACTTTCATCGGTGACCTTTAAAACTACGTCTTTCTTAAGTGATAATTTTATTTTTTTCATACTGTCGTCGATTTTTTGTATTTCTATATCAAATAAGTCACTAGTAAATTGAGTTTTATACAAATAGAAAAATTTATTATCTATAGTTATTTCACAATTCACAGATGACAACTCAGAATCCAGCTTACCGAACAATGAAATATGTAATTTTTCACCTGAGCGAACAGAATTAGAGGAAATTACAGAAAATTTTTGCATTTTTTCATTTGCAACTGCGTAATTTAAACAAGTTGCAGCTAAAATTGGTAAAATACTAATTTTTTTGAAATTGAACATTACTAATCACCCCTAACGATGAATTTATCTAAAAATTGTAGTAAAATGCGAAGATCAAATGTTTAGAAAGGGAAAAAATGCAGAATTTAAGCGAAGTAGTAAAAGAATTTGTCTCTCATAATGGGCAGCGTATGCTCACATCCGCAATAGTCATTTTGGTTGGTATGATATTGGTAAAAAAGCTTAACAAGATATTTACTATATTTTGCCATCACATAAATGTAACATCCAGTGAGTTCAACTTTTTCAACTGGGGAATAAAAACTTTAATATACTTCACAATGTTTTCGTTAGTTTCGTCGCAATTTGAATTCAAAATATGGAGTACAATAGCATCACTGAGCGCATCCATCGTAGCATTGAGTGTTGTATTTAAAGAGAATGTTTCGAACTTTATGGCGGGCGTTTCTATATTAATGAATAAGCTCATACATATAGACGACATAATTCAAATAGGTGCAAACAGAGGAAGGGTCATTAAAATTGGTTCGCTTTGTACGTACCTGATAACTGAAGAAAACAAGACAGTAATAATTCCAAATTCAAAAATAGTTTCTGATGTTTTGGTGCGTGAAAGTCAATGGGATCTAATAAATGTAAATTTTCAAATAGATATTCGTAAAAATGTCAACGAAGAAGAGATAGACAAAAAAATATACCAAAAAATAAAATCAGAAATCAACAAAATCATAAAAATCATACTTTTCAAGAACAAATATGTATCTAATGATCCACCACCAACAATAAGGTTTGAAAGCTCACCGGCACCGTTGTGCAAAATATCACTTTACATGCAGAAAAACAAAGTTGAAAATTTAAAGGACAATATTCTGGCGGAACTGAAGAGAGAATTTGAAAAGCATAATGTAGAAATTACATAAAGCAATTCCACATTATTACTATTTTATATCGTATTTCGATAAATTTCAACTATGTTTTGGAGATAAGCATTGTCAAACATGCGTGTGGATTATAAATTCAGCGCTCGAAAAGCAAATGGATAATCTAACAAATAAGAATTTTTATGCCTCTTAGAACATATATTTTCGTATTCTGTGTGATCTATAGTTTTCCACAACGCCTTAGAAATAAACCTAATTTTGCTTTTCCTTCTTTATATGAAATATCGAACGTAGTATGGAAGAGATGATCTTTGGATTATCAAGAACAATGAATTTCAATATTTACTCCTATCTGCAACATTTTATAAATACATAAGATAATAAAACTACTATCATCGAGATAAGTATTGCCACGAATCTATCTGGAAGTATCATTGATATTACTAAACCTAATCCGAATGATAATGATAAAGCGCCTATATTACATTTTGGACATTTCATAAAATCGCTCCTGTTCGACGTCGTTTCTTTTTCTAATATATAATATACAGGGTAATACTTTTAAGTTCATAGGATAATGCATGCCCAAGACTAACCGAAAGGAGTGTATCAATTAAAAAATGTCACATATATTTTATGATTCAAAAAGCGAACAGTCCAACTTATGTCATTTCGGTTTTTTATTCTGTTAGAACAACTTTAGAAACATCAATTTAAAGAGCACATTTATAAATCTCATTTTTTTGGCTCACATATTAATCACTCTTTATGTTAAACAACAACTCAGAGTGATAATTTTAAAATTTATTGTTATATAATTTGTTACAAAATATGCGGAAAATATATTGCGATATTTTATCTTATTTTACCATCATAACGATTTGATAACAGCAATTTACTGTTTTCACTATCCTTCATAAATCTATCTATCATATTATTTAATCTTCTTTCTTGGCTTATCGCAACTGCAAGACCACCTGAGGTACCGCCAAGTCTCTTATCTGACAATTGTTCAATACCAAGTTGCTTATTTGCCTTTTTTATCGAAAGCCGAATTTTGTCTCCTTCACGTTCCATAATATAAACTTTGACTTTTTGACCAATATCTAAGTAATCTCTTACTTCTTTTACATAGTCTTCTGAAATTTGAGAAATATGAACAAGCCCCCTTTTGCCATCAGGAAGATCAACAAAGGCCCCAAATTTTGCGGCTCCTGAAACCACGCCATCCACTATGTTGCCAACCTTACAAATATCACCCGAAGGTTCTTCGGTTTTATTATCTTTTAACTCCAAATCATCATTTATCATATTTTTTATCATCTCCACTATGCTTTTTTTGTGCAATAACACAATCGAATAGGTAAAAAAATTTACCTAGACGACTCCTTACATTCGCAAATTTTTCTAGAAATCTCTAAATTTCTTCCCTCCAAATATCTAATTTTTAACCTTTGTTTCACGAGAATATGCACTGAAGAAATAAAAATGAACAAAGCGAACAACTTCACGAGGAACTCATATCTGCGTCTTGAACCATATAAAATCTCCAAAATAAAATCACCAACTCTTTCTTTGCAAAATGAAAGGACACCACATTTATACCAAATAATGCATCACAAACAGCAAAAAAGTGAAAAAAAATCACTTTTTTTTGTGCACACTAGACAATTTAAGTATTCCCAAAAAATAACCAAGATAAATTTTTTGTGTCAAATCCCTACATATACTCACAAATTGCACTCATATGAATAAAACGAAACAAACCCATTGGCAACTGAGTGCTAGAATGACCTCTAAAACTTATTGAACGCTACGTTTAATTTACCATCAAAACTAATGTTATTCAACCATATCATAAAAAATACTTACAAAAAACAATTCTATCCAAACAACAATGATGAACATTCACTAAATTTGACATTTTCATCTATATTTTTCACATATTGATTATTTTTATCTTGAATTATGAAACTGTCATCTTTATCTGACTTCATAAAAGAAGCCATTTTCATCATTCCTAGAGGCTTTACATTATTATTTTGGTTTATTTGTTCCAAAACATATAAATTCAGAGTCTTGTCGATATCATAACCATTGTAAAAATTACCAGCATTAATTGTACCTTTCATTCTATCGATATATTTTCTTAAATAATTATGATTTAAAATACTCGCGTCAGTAATTTTTCCCATAACTCCAGCTAAAGGATCACAAAAATACCAACTTCCATCGAATTCAAAAAGATTAAACGTATGATAAATGGAAGGACTCAGATGACTTACAACTATATGGTGTCTTCCAACTTTTTCATTTTTATTTAATTCTTTCAACATCCTGAGGCAAAAATCAAAAGTAAATGCAGCTTCCCAACAAGCGCCTTTGCCTATGCTCATCAAACGCTGTACCGATTTTCTTTGACGAATTGTTGCACCACGAATGAAAAATGTATCCAAGACCATGCGAACACCAGCACGAAACTTTGAATAATTTGGATCGTCGAGTTTATTTTTTAACACTGCACATAAAATAAACAAAAATTCCAAAGTTTCATCATTACTAAATTCTTCTTTCATATTTTTGTATTTTTTATCATTTTCAAGTTTTAAAGACACTGATGACATCTCGCTTCTGACAAAACTCTTTAGCTCATCAAATACTTTAGCATCATTTCCTAGCATGTCATTAGTTTTAATTCCACCATACATCAAAACAGCTAAAATTATCGCCGTCTTACATGGGTTACTCTTAATCCCTCCCCAAGCATTACCGGGTATGTTTAAAAGAATGTTAAAAAACTTGTTTCTATTAGCACTGTTTTTAACTCCTTCTAAATTATTTCCCATAATATTACTTTTGCTTTTTTGAATAAAATCAGATTTATTTTTCACAATTTCAATACCTCCTTCACCATATTTATCTCTAATATTCCTGCCTTTTGGTATAAAATTGATATTTTTTGAAAGCAAATTAGATTTATTATGTAAAGCATAAGCTTTGCTTGATTTAAAATTATGTTTGAAAATTCTCTTTTTTTTCGTACTTAAAGTTTGAACATTTTTACCCACACGCAAACTATTTCTCTTCAACTTCTCTTCAACGCAAAACAAGAAGACGACACCAATGTAAAAGATAAAAATCCTGCAACTAAATTCTCAATTTTAATTCCAAACACTCCCCCTCATCCCCAACTAAATAATCCGATTGTACCATAACTAAACTGAAAATCAAAAAATTAATAAATTTATGACTTTAATCTTTCTTGTATTGCTCTTTGAATTTTTCGTTCGGATTCCATTTTTGCCTTAGTAGCACGTTTATCATATACTTTTTTTCCCTTACATACGGCTATCTCAAATTTTATTCATTTTTTATCTGTATAAACAGAAAGGACAACTATCGAAAATCCATTTTGCTTATATTGGCTGTAAAGTTTAATTATTTGATTTTTATGAACAAGCAACTTCTGAACTCTTAAACAGTCCGTATTAAACCTGTTTCCATTCTCGTAGGCGCTAATGTGGACATTATTTGCAAACATATTTCGCCATTCTTGAAAGAACACCAAGAAGCTTTTATACTTATTTTGCCATCTCTGACTGATTTTACTTCTGTCCCTTTAAGTACAATACCAACCTCAATTTTCTCTAATATGAAGTAATCATGAGAGGCTTTTTTATTTCTAGCTATTATTTTCATACTTTACCCCCGGATTTCATATGTAAATATATTTTATCACAGTCATTTTAAAAAGTGAGTAGAAACTACAAACTTATTATTAGAAAGCACAAAATCTAAAACTGTTAATTATCTCTATCTTGGGTAATTTTTTTAGATGGATACACTTTGAAATATTTTTTTTCATACACTGTGGCGTATTGACATAATTGTGCTATTATTGTACATATCATATGTTTGTCACATTGTGGATGTTTAATTAAATGAATATTTATTAATAATGTTGGAGGAAATAATGATCTTTGAGAAGATACGCAAAATTTTGAGTGATCAATTCGATGTAGAAGAAGATTCTATTACCTATGAAACTGACTTTTTTAAGGATTTGAATGCTGATTCTTTAGATATAGCAGATTTGTTATCAACATTGTCTGGTGAATTCGAAGTAAACATCGAGTCGGAAGCATTAGAAAATTTTCGCACTGTCAGAGATCTAGTAAATTTCATATCAGATAGGACAGATTCTATCGAATAATCTAATAATTTTTAGCAAATTTATGCCTGTTATTTTGCAATTGATGTGCTCTACCATAAAAAATTTATTCGTGAAGAGTACACAGGGTGGGTTGTTCCCACCGTCTTCTGATACAGCAACTTTCGATTACACCAATTAACAACAATACACCAATGTCAAAATTGAGTATAGATTGTAAACTAGCCACTCGTAAACCTGAAAATTTATAATTTTAGAATCTTTTTAGTTGACTTACTATTCTCCCTCGTATCTGTTTAATCTTGCACTATATTTAATAACTACTATATATTTAACTGCTATTTTTTTATTTTTCTTATGCCTACTTTTGTAATACGCCTATCTTTTAAATCCAAAACTTTGAATGTGTTGTCTCCAAATACAACTTCTTCTCCTTTTTTAGGAAGCTTTCCTAATTTTTCCATTATGAATCCGGCAATTGTATCAAAATCACCTTCTGGAATTTTTTCACTTAAAGCTCTTTCGATATCATCAATTGGAGTAGAACCTTCTACTACGAATGCACCTTCACTAATTTTGTGTATATCTTCTTTTTCATTATCGTACTCATCTTGTATGCTTCCTAATATCGATTCAACTAAATCTTCGATTGTAACTAATCCTTCGGTCCCACCATATTCATCGACTACAATAGCAATTTGACGCTTGCTCACCCTAAATTCAGAAAAAAGTTCATCACATCGTTTACTTTCCGGCACAAAAGAAACCTGACGCGCAAGATTCAAAATTTTGTAGTCTTTTGGTATTCCTCTTTTTATGAATTTAAGAGCATCCTTTACATAAATCATACCAACAATGTGATCGATGTCGTTCATATAAACGGGCAATCGCGAACGTCCATTTTTTATAGCGATATCTATAACCTCTGTCAAAGAAAATTCAGAAGAGACCGCGGTAATGTCAACTCGTGGAGTCATAACTTCGCTAACAGTTGTATCATCAAATTCAAAAACTTTAGTGATCATGGATTTTGCCGTATCTTCTATGACTCCTCGTTCTTGACCGGCATCTACCATCATCAATATTTCCTCTTCAGTTACAAGTTCCTCATTTTTATTCGGATCTATCCCTAAACATCTAACCACTAGGTCAGAAGATGACGACAATAGCCATATAAACGGACGAAAAATTTTAGAAAAAAACAATAGAATTCCCGCAACTTTAAAAGATATTAACTCAGGATTCTGCATAGCAATCTTTTTGGGAACCAATTCTCCGAACACAAGAGAGAAATAAGAAAGCAATATAGTAACCAGAATTGTCGCAATGTTTTCCAAAATATTCGGTGGTACACCAAAAAAAACAATAGCATCAGCAATCGGTTTAGAAAAATTCTGAGAAGCTATGGCGGACATGAAAAACTCAGATAATGTTATCCCCACCTGAATAGTAGCTAAAAAATCATTTGAATTACTTAATAACTTAAAAACTTTAACGGCACCAGGATGGCCACTAGAAGCCATTTTTCTTATTTTTTTGTCACTAAGAGTAATAACTGCAATCTCAGAAAGAGCAAAAAACGCGTTAAACACAATCAGAATCAACAAAATTAGGATACTTAACATCTAAGCCCACACGATCGTATAATAATCGTCCCCCCAAAAACAAACAATCATCTTTCGATGGTATCTAATTGAGAACAATATGTCAAATTCTAACAAGAACACACAAGCATTACAAATTTTAAAAAAATATTTAATAAACTCTAAAATAAATTAATTGATGTATTCGAACTATCAAAAGTAAAATTTCACAAACCAACCGTACTATATCAGACAATTTATATCAAAATTTTGTCTTATCTTTCCACTTAAAAAAAACATAAACTCCATTATTCCCCTACAAAAACATTGACCATCAAACTAACAAATTTTCTCAATTTGTAATATCACATCGAAATTTTTCAATTCTTTCTTTAAAAATACCCAACTTAGTTTCTTTACCTGTTTTTGGTTTATTGTGTTTTGAATGAACGACTACATCAACGTATTCTATAGTTCCAAGTTTCTTTTCAGAGTATAAGCCCCAGATTGCTTGCATAAAGCATGACGCCGTCGATTCAGTCGAGTTACCATAGCTGTCGTCCCCCATTGGAGGAAAAACTATTCTTTTAAGACTGGCATTACCAGCTTCAATTATAGAATTTTTATAAACATTTATCAATTCTTGTTTACATTTGCATTTTTTACTATGACTACTATGATCAGGTGCGACGGCATGTATAATATTCTTCACTCCTAAATATCCGCCAGCATCACCGAGTAGAGCACATCCAGTTGGAATTTTTCCCCCCCATCCTTTATCATTGCATTTTTGTGACAAACTATTCTTATCCAAATATTGATTGCTGTCTCCACTTTTGTTGTTCTGCGCACCCGAAATCACCCCTGCCAAAACTCCAGGACTAAAATTACTATTATCCGGGCTGACTATAGCGGTAGATTCAGAATCATCCAGCCCACCAATTTTGAAAACGTCTTCGTTTTTCCCAATTTGTGTGATATTTCCATTATAAATACGCACAGTTAAATTTCCAACTTTGCGAGAAACTAAATTCCCCCAACTAGAAGATTCTGGTTGATATTCTTTATTTAATAATTTCTTTTGCGTAATAGTAGGTATCTGCCCACTATTATCAACCTCGGTTAAACTTCCATCCGAAGAAACAAAGTAAACAACGCCGCCGATAGTAACAAGTCCAACCAAACCTATAGTGACAAAAGGCCAAACTTTCATAAGTCTATTCACAAATTTCTCTTTTCTAAATTTACTATAATTTGAAACTAACGATCTCGTGGGATACCTAAGATTACGTCCAAATCCATAACCACTCACATAATTCCTCTTTACTGAATTGCACAAGCCACCACTCAATAAAGACATAAATAAAATAACCGACATTCCCCTTCTGTTCATATTCTCACCTCTTTATAGATAACCACACTACAGTTCACAAACCCTTAATATTTTACCATATAAATAATAAAATGTAAACTTTTGTATACTGAATACATAACGGTAATGAATTTTAAAAAAATATTACTATGAATATTTTTTATATTGAACACCATCAGAAATTAGACTGGCTGCTCTTTTATTTTTCAAAATCGAAACTATTGAAAGACCAAAATCAATTGCCGTTCCAGGACCTCGTGAAGTTACTATTTTGTCATCAACGCAAACATTATCATAAGAAATCGACGCATTAACTAAAAATTTTTCGAATCCTGGATAGCAACACGCAACTTTTCCTGAAAGTAAACCCATCTTTCCGATGATACTAGGCGCAGCACATATTGCACATATAAGAACGCGATTTTTAAAACAAAAATTGATAATTTCTCTCACTTTATCATTACTTTCAAGATTAGTAGTTCCTGGCATTCCACCAGGTAAAACTATCGCCTCGATATTAGACTTATCAACTTCATCGATCGATATATCAGTCTCAATTTTCAAACCAAACATACTCCTAACTACCTTACTTTCAACTCCGACAAATCGAACATCAAACTTAGCACGCCTCAATATTCCAGCAGTTGTTACCGCCTCAGTACTTTCATATCCATCACATAGAAAAATATATATCATAAAATCACCTCATAAATTCAAAATAAACCATTTAAAAAACGATTCCTAGAACTCTATCGACAAAAACTTGCAGGATATCCATTCTATTCTACAACACACAAATCTAAATTAAATACTCCTATCAGTTCCATATTTTCACATCTATTACACAAAAAAATATTATCACAAATATCAATCAAAAAACGATTCTGAAAACTCCGTTGACGAAAATTCGCATATATCCCCTATCTTCTCTCCTACACAAGTATAAACTACCGGAATATTGTTGAATTTATCTCTAACCGATATGATTGCGCCTCCCTTTGCCGTTCCATCTAATTTAGTGAGGACAATCCCCGAAATCTTTGTGATTTTTGAAAACTCCTCTACCTGGTTAACCATATTTTGCCCAGTACAAGCATCCAATACGAGAAGTATATCTTTTTTCGAATCGTCTGGTGCATTCTTATCTATAATTCTATTCAATTTTCCCAACTCGTCCATAAGAGCATTTTTGTTATGAAGACGTCCAGCCGTATCGCATATCATAACATCAAAATTCTCACTCTTAAACTTAGATATCGCCTCAAAAACTACCGATCCCGGATCTGCCCCCTCGTTTTTCTTTACAATCGGACACTTCACCCTCTCCGACCATATCTCAATTTGCTCACAAGCAGCTGCTCTAAAGGTATCAGCCGCAGCAATAAGAACCTTCTTACCGTTATTTTTATAAAGGTTCGCAATCTTGGCAATTGAAGTAGTTTTTCCAACTCCGTTGACGCCAACCATTAAAATTATTTTCCTACTTTCTTCATGATTATCTGAACCGTCAAAATATAAAATCTCGCTTATGATTTTTTTTAAGTTTATCTTTATATCTTCTGCTTCAGATACATTTTCTAACTTACACACATCTCTCAAACGATTTCTTATCTTTATCGAAGTCTCAACAGAAACATCCGAAGATATGAGAATTTCCTCCAGCTGATCTAAAAATTCTTCATCAACTGATCGGAAAGAAGACAAGAATTGATTGACCTTTTTTGAAATTTCTTCTTTAGTTTTTAAAAGTCCTTTTTTTAACCCCTCAAAAAAGCCCATAATCCCCTCAAATGCTTATTTATAAGTAGACTCCCAAGCTCTAAATTTGATATAGTCATTTTCCTTATTTCAAAATAATAGTACAACAAACACAACTTTAAGTATCTATTTGTAGGTAGACTTACCGCATCTAGAATCTGAAACAATTACCCCTTTCTCCTCAAGTTTAGAACGTAACAAATCAGATTTTCTCCAATCCTTATTTTTTCTTGCCTCTTCCCTATCTTTTATCATTTGAAGAACTTCATCAGAAAAACTTTTTTCTTCTCTTTTGAATGAAAATCCTAAAACACCTGTTAGCTTATCAAAAATACTACGAACCTTATCAACAGACTCGCAAGAAAACTTATCTCCCTCACGCATAATATTATTTAGATCCTTAACCATATCAAAAATAACGGAAAGTGCACCAGATGTATTTAGATCATCCTCCATAAATGAGTTAAACTTATAAAAAATATCCTCCATTCTAACAGGATCACAGATACTCTTATCCGAATCACTAGAACACACCGAATCTAAATTTGCTCTAAAGTTATAAAGTCTACTTAGTGAATTTTGACACTGTTCTATTATCTCCCTACTAAAATTGAGGGGACTTCTATAATGAGAAGATATCATCAAATATCTGATTGGCTCGTACCCATACTCATCAGATACTTCTCGTACCGTAAAGAAATTATTAAGAGACTTAGACATCTTTCTATTATCTACGTTTATAAAACCATTATGCATCCAGTATCTTGACAAAGTACACCCATTTGCACACTCACTTTGTGCGATTTCATTCTCATGGTGAGGAAAAATAAGATCTTGCCCCCCACAATGAATATCTATTGTATCTCCCAGATATTTCTTTATCATACATGAACACTCAATATGCCATCCAGGTCTTCCCTTTCCCCACGGACTTTCCCAATAAGGCTCATTTTCTTTAGAAGATTTCCAAAGAACAAAATCTAACGCATTTCTTTTCCTCTCATTTTTTTCTACCCTGGCACCAGCAATCAATTCATCCATAGATTGTCCCGAAAGCTTCCCGTAATCCTTAAACTTTAGAGACTCAAAATAAACATCTCCCCCACTTTCATATGCGAACCCTTTGTCTACTAACGTACTTACCATATTTATAATTTCATCTATGGTTTCTGTAGCACGAGGATGAATATCAGCATCCATTATATTTAGCCCATGAGCATCAGTTTTGTATTCTTTTATGTATTTTTCAGAAATTTGCATAAAATCCAAATTTTCTTCATTTGCTCTATTTATTATTTTATCATCTATATCAGTAAAGTTTTGAACGAAAATAACATCGAACCCCTTATATTTGAGGTACCTTCTTAGAACATCAAAGACGCACAAAGGACGCGCATTTCCTATGTGTATAAAATTATAAACGGTAGGTCCGCATGCGTATATCTTAATAGTGTTGTCTTTTGCCAAAAGATCCTCTTTCTTCCTTGACATAGTATTATATATTTTCATTTAGAACCTCCCTATAATAACTATAAACCAGTTTTCATCCCTTACAAAGTGTCAATATAAAATTCGTCTTCTTATAGTGAATTATAAGCCAACTTTATTGCATTCTTTATTGCCTCAGCTTTTGAATTTCCATGTGCCTTTATTACCAACTTTGAAGCTCCCAAAAGAGGCGTTCCACCATGTGTCTCTGGAGATAATATATTTTTGAAACTAGCATATTCACTATTCAATATCATATCATTATCGAAAAAAGATTCAACATTAGATAAGATAAAATCTTGCATGCCCTCGAACGTTTTTAAAAATATATTACCAGCAAATCCATCAGAAACTACCACATCGAAATCGCTATCAAAAATATTAGAAGGCTCAATATTCCCTCCGAAGTTTAAATCGCACGACTCAATAAGCTTGAACGCTTCTTTCCTTGTCTCATCTCCCTTAGAAGGTTCACTTCCGATGTTCAAAATACCAACTTTAGGATTCCCTATATTCATAGCCTTCTTAACATAATTTGAACCCATAATTGCAAACTGCATTAATATCTCTGGAGAACATTGTATATTAGCACCACCATCTAAGAACAAAAATTTACCTACTTTTTTAGGTACAAACGGTGCAAATGCAATGCGTCTTATTCCTTTATCTCTTTTTAAAATCAAACTTGTCCCAACCAATAAAGCACCGCTGCTTCCAGCAGATACCAAAGCATCAGCCTTATTTTGCGCTAAAAGAGTCAACCCCGTAGCCATTGAGGAATCTCTTTTAGACTTCGTTATTTCCATAGGATTATCTTTATTAGAAATTTCCGAATCACAATCAAATATAGGCGTATCCCCTATATTAAGAAAATTTTTTTCAGAAACCTCTTCTATCTTATTTCTATTTCCAACTAGTCCTATATGACACTCTAAACACTCTTTTGCTAATAAAACTCCTTTTATAATTTCAAGAGGCGCATAATCACTTCCAAAAGCATCAACTAAAATCCTTTTCATATTAGTCCTTTCCATCACATGATAAACATACCGTTTTTTTACCTTTTGTGAACAGTGGCTCTCCACATTTTGGACAAAACTCACCAGTTGGAGGATACCATGACGCAAAATCGCATTTCGGATAATTTGAACACCCATAGAAATTTCTTCTTGTTTTGGTCAATTTCTTCACTATATCCCCACCACACTTGTGACACTTAACTCCCAAAGACTTACTAATTTTCTTTATATTCTTACACTCTGGATAATTTGAACATCCCAAGAATTTTCCAAACCTACTTCTTTTAACGACCATATGAGAACCACATAAATCGCATATCTCATCGGTTTCGTCCTCTTTTAGATGGATCTTCAAATCTTTAGTTTTTTCCTTGGCATCCTCTAAAGTATTCGCAAAATCATCATAAAAATTTTTTATGACATTCCGCCATTCAAACTTACCACTTTCAATCTGATCAAGGTCAGTTTCCATTTTTGCAGTGAAGCCAGCATCGACAACTGGTGAAAAATATTTTTCTAGCAAGTCGTTAACTATAATTCCGAGTTCAGAAACAAAAAACTTCTTATTTTCATTTATAACATACTCCCTACTCAATATGGTTGATATTATACTTGAGTAGGTTGAAGGACGTCCAACCCCATTTTCTTCCAGAGTTTTTATAAGTGAAGCTTCACTAAATCTAGGAGGAGGCTCGGTAAAATGTTGAGTGTTTTCTAATTTTACAAGTTCACATTCTTGCCCCACGGCGAGCTCAGGTAGAATATTTTTTTCTTCTTCCTTTGAATCTTTACTTTCCTCGTAAAGAACAGTGAAACCATCAAATTCAACACTCGAACCGGAAGACTTAAATATATAATCATTAGCCGAAATTTTTACTCTTACGGTGTTCATTAAACAAGAAGACATCTGACTTGCAGTAAAACGATCCCATATCAACTTATAAAGCTTATACTGATCAACACTCAAATCACCTTTCAACTTAGAAGGTTCTAATGACGGAATTGATGGCCTAATTGCTTCGTGAGCATCTTGTGCATTGGCACTTTTCTTAAAAACTCTGCGCTTTTCAGGAAGATAACTACTCCCCCACTTCCCCTCTATGAACGAATAAATCTCACTTACCGCTTCATCAGAAACCCGTGTTGAATCAGTACGCATATATGTAATCAGACCAGTAAATCCATGCTCTTCAATTTTGAGCCCCTCATAAAGTTCTTGAGCAATTTTCATAGTCTTACGAGAGGTAAAATTAAGCTTACGAACAGCTTCTTGCTGCAAAGTTGAGGTTACAAAAGGCGCAGGAGGATTCTTCTTTCTTTTACCAAGTTTTACATCTGAAACAATGTACTTAGCGTCCTTTAAATTATCAAGTATCTTCTTAGAATCTTCTTCAGTTTTGAGTTCAATAGCTTCATTACCCTTGCCCCAAAAATTAGAGATAAATTGTTTAGAATCAGGCTCAGAGGAATTCAAAACTGCGGATATCGTCCAGTATTCTTCTGGTTTAAATTTCGCTATTTCTTTTTCTCTATCACTCAAAATTTTAAGAGCAACAGATTGAACACGCCCAGCAGATAGACCTTTATGAATTTTTTGGCACAAAAATGGGCTGAGTTTATATCCAACCAGACGGTCTAACACTCTTCTTGCTTGCTGAGAATCCACAAGACTACTATTGATTCTCCTTATATTTTGCATTCCAGCCTTTACACCACTTTTGGTAATTTCGTTAAAAGTAACGCGATTTTCCTCAGAGGGGTCAAGCTTGAGAATATACGATAAATGCCAAGCAATAGCTTCACCCTCTCTATCGGGGTCCGTAGCTAATATCACCTTATCTGACTTAGAAGCTTTTTCTTTGAGCTTTTTTACAATCTCACGCTTATCCTTTATAACACTATAAGAAGGCTCAAAATTTTCTTCCAAATCAACGCCCAAGCGACTCTTAGGCAAATCTCTAACATGTCCCATCGAAGCTACAACATCGAACTTGGAACCCAAATACTTCTTTATAGTTTTCGCTTTTGCAGGAGATTCAACAATTACAAGATTATTTTTTGACATCAAGCACCCTAATTTCTAAGTTAATTAATTCACTCTCAATAATATTCCCATTATATCTAACTGACAACTCTAACTACAACCAGCATAAAATCTACATCTAACATAGTACAGTAGTCCGAAATTACATTTTTTATGATTTTTTCTTCCAGAATAGAGCAATCTGCCTCCATCATCAGCAATCCACTCACCAAAAAATCATGGCAACCAAATAAATATTCACTAATTAAAATAAATCATCACACTTGACTGACAATTTTACCCACAATCGATATGTGCCCACATCTGATATGATACAATAATCCAAAGTTAAATTCTTTATAACTTCTTCCCCAAAAATAGAACAATATACCTCCATCATCAGCAATCCACTCACAAAAAAATCGCGGTAACCATAAATGTTTACCAATTAACATAGATTATCACACTTGACTGACAATTTTACCCACAATCGGAACAGGATCGACTCCCAGCCTAACATAGTAATCTGAAATTGCACTCTTTATGGCTTCTTCTGCTAGAACAGAACAATGTATCTTAATTGCTGGCAATCCACCTAACGCTTTTAGAACATCTTGATTTTTAATCTTTAACGCGTCAGAGATTTTTTTCCCCTTTATCATAGTAGTCGCCATCGAACTCGAAGCAATAGCAGCAACACATCCAAAAGTTTTGAATTTAACATCACATATAACATCATCTTCGATTTTAACATACATCTTCATAACATCACCACACCTAGTATTTCCCACTTCACCAATTCCATTAGCATCTTTCAGCTCTCCCATGTTCCTTGGATTAGTGAAATGGTCAATAACAATAGGTGTATACTCCATAAAAAATCTCCAAACTATTTCAAAATATCTGCAACTTCCTGAGCAAAATTATCAACCTTCTTCTCCAAGCCTTCCCCACGTTCATAACGTATGAACTTAGAAATTGATACCTTACTTCCAATTTCGCCAGAGACTTTCTCAACATACTTAGAGACGTTCATAGAGGAATCTTTTACAAAAATTTGCTCCAACAAACAATTTTCCTGATAGTATTTATTTAGTCTTCCCTCAACCATACGTTCTGCAATGTTCTTAGGCTTCCCTTGCGATATTGCTTGCTCAGTTAAAATTTTTCTTTCATGATCTAAAACATCTGAAGGGACATCGCCTTTTTTGAGGTAAAGCGGATGCGCAGCAGCTATTTGCATGGCTACATCTTTTGACATTTCTGTAAATTTTTCATTTTCATAAACACTCGAATCACAATCAAACTTAACTAAAACAGCAATTTTTCCTCCAGCATGGACATAAGAAGACGTTACACCCTCAAAAAAATCACACCGACGTATCTTGATATTCTCTCCAATTTTTAAAATTTTTTCGTTTAGAATATCACGAACTTTTCTACCATCAGAAGATATCTCCATAAGTTCTTCTACATTCGAAACACGATTTTTCAATACTAAAGAAGCACATGATGAAACAAAGTTTTTAAATTCATCATTCCTAGCTACAAAATCAGTTTCCGAGTTTACTTCTACAATTGCCCCGCCCGAAGGATCAGACATAGAAAACGCAATCCCCTCAGAAGCTATTCTTCCAGATTTTTTTGTCGCGGCAGCTAAGCCTTTTTCTCTCAGATAATCAATAGCTTTATCCATATCCCCATCAGAGTGAACAAGAGCATTTTTGCAGTCCATCATACCGCATCCAGTTTTCTCTCTCAATTTTTTGACGTCTAACGCACTAAACATAAAACCACCTCAAAAATAAATTACTCAGATTTAGGAGTTTCAACTTCAATTTTAGTCGCAAAATCAGAAACCGAAAAATCCATATTTGCTTGCTCTTCAACCGGAATTTCACCTTCATGTCCTTCAATAACAGCATTTGACATCGTGTGGCAGAAAAGACGAACGGCACGAACAGCATCATCATTTCCAGGAATAACACAATCAAGTTCATCGGGGTCACAATTTGTATCACAGACTCCGACTACAGGTATATTTAATTTATGCGCTTCCAAAATTGCTATATGCTCTTTCTTAGGATCAATCACGAACAATGCACCAGGAAGCCCCTTCATATTACGTATACCACCGAACTTTTTATTGAGTTTTTCAATTTCGAGCTCAACATCACTTGCTTCCTTTTTGGTCATAAGATCTAAAGTGCCGTCGGCCTTCATTTTTTCTAGTTGTGAAAGTCTAGAAACGCGAGAACGAATTGTATTTAAATTCGTCAAAGTTCCACCTAACCAACGCGAATCCACATAAGGCATACCACATCGAGTTGCTTCCTCTTTTATAGCTTCTTTAGCTTGTTTTTTAGTACCAACAAATAGAATTTCTTTTTTTTGCTCACTTAAATCTTTAACGTACTCGTATGCGCGGTCCAACATGTAAGAAGATTTTTGCAAATCAATAATATGAATTCCGTTTCTCTGAGTATAAATATACTCTTTCATTTTAGGATTCCACCTTCTCGTCTGATGCCCAAAATGGACTCCAGATTCGAGCAATTGTTTCATAGAAACCACTGGCATAACACCACTCCTTAATTTAGTTTATTCATCCGCCCGACCAAAACTGAACTAACCAAAAGGCACAAATTCAGCGACATCGAGGCGTGCTTAATATCAGCCCTTATATGTTAACATAGCAAAATCACTTTTACAACAGTTGATTTTAGAGGCAGTGCTAAAAGTGAATAAAAGAGAAATAATCATAGTACAAAAACAATAAAAGTGGGTAAACAACCATATTTAAACATTTAGACCAGCAATAAGTTTTGCGAGAAAAACGTGCAAGGTAATAGCGAAGAAGATGGTTCATACGTTCAACATCATAGTATAAGATTTGCCAATGAAATGCTTGTGTGCGGAAATAATATCTTAAACTGTGAACCTATCAGTAGCATAAAATTCAGAATGGACACGCGAAATATTTTGACAAAGCTTTTCAAAACTTTTAGAGCTACAGTCACCTAATAGAATGATCACATCACAGTATCTACATTCGTATCTTTACATCCCTCTGTGAAATTAATTTTTGGTTTTTCCTCTATCTCCACGTTTTGGACATTTCCTCTCTTCCACTATGCTTTGTATTTTACACCATCTATTTACTTTTAGCAGTGCCATGCCCAAATGAAGATTTTTATTGACAAAAAAACGAAAATGTGATTTAATGACGCTGAGTTGTGATTTGCTGAGTCACAATTAAGACTATGTTTATTTAGAGGAGGTTTTCTTATGAAGTCAGCGAGGAAGTTATTAGTAAGTGCACTGGCATCTGCTGTTTTGTGTTCGCCCGTAGCTCACGCTTTACCGGTTGGTGCGATGGTGGGTATTGCCGGAGGATCAGTTGCTGGTGTGGCTACTTTGGCTACTATTATTAATGTTGCTTGTTCAAAGAAAGGTGAAAAACCGGTTGAGGGGAGTTATTGCGCTGAAAGTTCCAATTTAAACTCTCAGAGTGTGCCTAGCAAGGAATATAAGATTATAGACGCTAAAGATGTGATTACTAAAGCTCTTGGTGAGGGTAAATGCGAGGTCTTGCTCAATTGTAAGCATTACTTCAAATTTGATTTTACTGAGAGTAAATCCGAATTTAAAGGGTTTGACGATCAGTTCTTAAAGTGTGTAACTAATCTGAAGTTAACTCTCAAAGGAAAAACTGAAGCGCTGTCAGACAAAGAGGCTATATCTTCATTTTTGAACAATAGGGATACCCAAATTAATAATTGGTACTCAGAAGGCGTCGTAAATGATCTTGAAGGAGGTTTTGAACCAATTGCCATTGGATTCCCTGAGTGGTATTCGGTTGCCCTGGTTTCCAATAAGGATGAGAAGGAGAAGAATTTCTGGGGTAACGGGCTCATATATTCTGACAATCACCATGGCAATTCGTATCAAATCTATGTTTCGAATGATTACAAGTTAGTTAAGATTTGTTATTGCGACAATTATGGTACATGTGGATTTGAGGCCATAATTGATGTTTTGGGAAATCAGTAATTTCCTTTTCAGGCTATCGTACACCACACTTGTGGTGTACGTTTTATTTATTCTAAGAGACAATATAAATGGCGAAGCGTTTGAATCTGACATCAATATTTAAACACTCCGCCACATTCGGAAGATTTTTTGAATCTTTATTTTTTAGTTAAGAATCTGTTGATGTTATTGGTTTGAATGCTCTTCCGCCACCTTCGAAAAATCTTCCAAATAACTCACAAAACTGAAGCCTCATTACTTGCATTCCTACTAAAAATGCTTCAAAACAAGTCACAAACAGATTTCCAATTATTACAGTAATTGCGTACCCTATTGGCGAAAAACCTTCTGCAAGTGAAAACACTACCATCATCATTCCGGCGTGCACGAAAATGAAAACTCCAATTCTTATGAATGATATCGTATTCGTGAAATACCCTAAAAATATGTCGAACATCTCAAAAAACTGAGTTAACACATAATCTTTCCAATCTATTTTGAAGTTTTTCTTTATGGCTTCTTTTAAAAATATCAAAACAGCGCACGATGACACAGTTATCATAGGTATGCTCGTCATTGATTTGCCAGATAAAGTGCCAATTAGCATCGAAATGAGTGAAAGATACAATAAGATTCCACATAATCCACTATGAGATAAAATCGCTTCTTTGATGTCTCCTCTTCTAATATTTGCGTATATATTTATGCACATTGCCAATACTAGACTGATGACTCCAATCGCTATTGATGAACTTATTATTGTCATAGGAGATTCCATTACTCTTATTGGGTGTAATTTTATGGCGTTATAAAATGGTGTGAGAAGCTCTTCAAAACCAAAAATCGAACCTACTACAAATCCGAATATCGACGACGAAATTCCGCAAGTAGCAATTACTCCTCCAACTTTTATATTCTTTATTTTATACAAAAACATCCCTATGAGAAATAAAATCAGCCCTTGTCCAACATCAGCGAACATTATCCCAAATATTATAGTATATGTTATAGCTACAAACGTCGTGGGATCTATATCTGAATATTTAGGTAAGCCATATGTTGAAACAAAAAATTCAAATGGAGAAAAAATCTTATTATTCTTCAATTTTGTAGGAGGTGAAAACTCTAGAATTTCCTCCCCAGATTCGACTGAATATTCTACTCTGGAAATTTTTTTTAGCTTATCGGTCAGGGACGAAACAAATACCAAAGGTACCCATCCAACTATAACGAAATTATCATTGTACACTTTCGCGTATTTTTTTATCTCCTCGTTTTTCTCGTACATTTTAAGTTTATTATAAACGCCGGAACACGAATTTTTCTGATATTCCCAGAATTTTTCCAACCCGTCTTCGAGTTTTTTTATACTTTCACTAATCAATTTATTTTTTTCGATTAGCTTTTCGGCTTCCTCTTTTGGAGTCAAACTTAAATTAGAAAATTTAAACTCTGTAAACTGAATCTTTGATGAAATATCCAAAAATTCCGAATAAAACTCCTCTGAAATGAAAACGATACAGTATTTAAAATCTCCTTGCGCATTTACCTCAGAAATTAAAAACTTATCTTCAGCGTTTTCTGTCGATCTTATCCTACCCAAATTATTTTCCGATATCTTTATAAATTTGACTTTTAAATACTCACAATTTTGAAATTCTGAGATTTTTTGCTCGATATCTTCAAATGGTCTCAAATTGTTGATAATTTCATTGTTGATCTCCAGTTGTGCTTTCAAATTGTTTAATTT
This sequence comes from uncultured Clostridia bacterium, assembly GCA_947165155.1. Taxonomy (GTDB): domain Bacteria; phylum Bacillota; class Clostridia; order Oscillospirales; family Acutalibacteraceae; genus Improbicoccus. Next base: position 108,572 of record CAMUZI010000001.1, read on the forward strand.
AAGATACGTTTTCTTGCATTTTTCTGATAGCCCAGATACATACTTCGATATCTGCTTTTTATTTAGTACACATGGAGAACTATTTTTATCAATCTTCTTGCCCATCTGTTCAGAAATTCCATTAAGCTCCTCCATTAGTGATAGTGAAGTATCACTACCAGAAAAATTACTAAATTTATCGGCATCTTTAAAAAATAGATCTACATTATCAGGCTCAAATGCTCCAAGACTAGAACACGCAGAAGCTACAGAATCAAGTTCGTTGAGAAACCCAATTATACTTACTAATCTCATTCCAACTACAGACACAATTAAACACACTCCTACTTTATTAGCATTTCTTCAATTTTTTCACGATCTAAATCGTATCTCACACCCTCAATTATGTTTATAACGTTCATTATTTCGATCTCTCTGAGTAATATATAAGAAAGTCCTATCACTTCTGTCATATTTGAGTATCTTATATTATGTTTTGCCCAATTAAAGCGAATTATCTTAGAAAATTTCTCCAAATCGCTTATGTTCGAAATTTCACTTCCAAACGTCCCCTTCAAATCAGATTCCTCTAAATTATACTTATTGAATTTATAATCTCCGAATTGAAAGATAATTCTAGAAATATAATCATCTGGAGCATTAAATATTTTTCTAACTCGAAGTATCCTGACAGTATTTATTATATCCACATAGTCATACAAAAATTTCTTTATACCGTTTATCGAATCACGATTCAGTTTGTATATCGAAGAAAGGATCATTTCAAAAAGATAATTATACAAGGAAGTCTCAACAATGTTTATATCAAATTCTCCGTTATCGCTGCATGACGATAAAATTTTGTAATACTCTGAATGTGCTAACTTCAAAAGAAGCTCATTGTAGGTGTTTATGGTATAAAATTCAGAGAAGTTAATTTTAGATTTAGACTGAAGAAAACGAGGAAGGAAACTTTCAAAATTTTTCGAATTTCCAGATTTTAGAAATATCAAAAATTTTCCTATCTTTTTTATCTCAGATCTTATTAAAATGTATCTGAAAATTTTCTTGCTGAATTTTAGATCGTAATTTGCTAGACAAGAAAGATCTTCAAAAAAACTTTGCATTAAGGCTTCTTCTAGCTTTCCTCTGTGAATTTCCTCTCTGACCATCTTAGAAACTGAATTAGAATAAAGTTGCTTATTTTTTAAATATAACGCTATATCGTTGACATTCTTGCAGGATAGCAACATTTTATAATCATTATCAGATAATTTTTTAGCATATCTAGCTCTGATTTTAACTAATATAGCATTTGATAAAGACCTAATCATAGTTGGCTCTCTATAACGTTATTAAACAAAGTCTCGCTCCATTCTTCTTTTAGCTCTTGATAAACCGAATTTATCCTATCTAAAATCTGCTGACTTTCCCTCTGAATTTTACTGATTTCTATTCCAGCCTTAGAATCTTCGATCTTCTCTATCACCTTTTTGTTCATCATAACTTTATATCGATAATCAGATTCGCGCTTTTTTAAAAATTCATCCATTCGGTTCGAAGATTGTATTTTCAATTCTTCAGTGCTTTTCATATTATCTTTAGTAAGTTTATCAGCTTCTAAAATTTCTTTGACAACATCTTTGATAGCCATACACAACACCTCAATTTTCAAAAAATACTTTTATCCCTCTATTCAATTGATATAAATCAACCTTAGATATGACCTCAAACGGAGAATGCATGGAAAGGACTGCAACTCCAACATCAACGACATCCATATTCAGATTTGCTACGTATTTTGCAACTGTTCCTCCTCCTCCCGTATCTACCTTTCCTAAAAGACCAAACTGAAAGTACACACCATTATCCTTGAAGATTTTTTCTACATACTGCAAAAACTCAGACGATGCATCAGATGAATCATATTTTCCTCCGTGCCCTGTATATTTTGTTATTACTGCTCCGTGATTTAAAAATGAACTGTTCATTTCATCGAAACTCGAAGGATAGTTCGGATCAAAAGCAGCGTCAACATCTGCAGAGAGTACTTTAGATTTTGAAATCGCATGTCTTCCTTTTATGCCATCGAGTTCTGCCAAATCTGCAAGAAAGTACTTCAAAAACATAGACTGCATACCAGTATTCCCAGTACTTCCTATTTCTTCTTTATCAGCGAACATCGAAACACACGTATACTCCGGGTTTTTCAAAGACATCATTGCCTTGAAAGATGCAAAGGAGCAAACTCTATCATCGTGTCCATAAGCTCCAATTAAACTCCTATCAAAACCAATATCTCGCGCCTTAAAGCATGGAACAAGTTCTAACTCTGCACATAAAAAGTCCGATTCTTTTATTCCATATTTTTCGTTCAGTAGTTTTAATATGTTTAACTTCACAAGTTCAGATTCAGAATCGTCCTTAAAGGGATGACTTCCTACTAAGACGTTTAAACTTTCTCCCTCGATAGCCTTTGACATAGGTTTTTGCATTTGCTCATGTGCCAAGTGAGGAAGCAAATCGGAGATATAAAAACATGGTTCATCGTCTTTTTCTCCTATCGACACATCTAAATGTGAACCATTACTCAGTGGAACTCTTCCATGGAGAGATAGGGGAATTGAAGTCCATTGATACTTTTTGATTCCTCCATAGTAGTGTGTCTTCATAAGGGCAAGTTCACTTTGCTCATAAAGCGGGTTTTGTTTGATATCGATTCTAGGGGAATCTATATGCGAAACGGCAATCTTAAATCCATTTTTACATCCGTTTTTACCTATGACTGCAAAACACACTGATTTATTTCTATTGATCTTATATATCTTATCGCCTGATTTATACTTTTCCCCTTCAATGAATGGTTTAAATCCTTTTTTTTCTGCCTTCGAAACAAAATACGAAACTACTTCCCTTTCTGTTTTAGACTTATTAAGAAAGGTTTTATACTTTTCTGAAAATTCTTTTACGTCCTCTAACTCAGGATCACTCAATTTTTGATATATGTTGACCTTTTTGTTAAATAGCTTTTCTTTTAGCTTTTTCGCATCACTCATCTGCACTCCTTAAAAATTATATTTGTAAACTAACACACCGTTGTATATAATCATATACTTTATAGAGCATAATATCAAACATTTGACATCTTACCATATATGCTTTTATACATACTGATGCATCAATTTGACGTTGTAATTGTATCTTTTTCACATAAGAAAATCAAATTCATAATGAGTAACTGCTATTTATAAGTATCTTGTTGGGGGTTAAGTTGATACCAAACTGGGAAAAAATTCCTTTAGATATGAGGAATGATTATGTTAAAAAATACTATGACATTGTGATTGCAAAGAAAAAATCTCTTTTGTTAAAAAGGATATTCGACATAGTAGCTTCTTTGGTGCTTTTGATTATTCTTTTTCCTGTCATGTTGGTAGTTTCAGTTCTCATAAAGATAAGTTCAAAAAAAGAGAAAGTTATCTACAAACAGAAGAGAATTACGCAATACAAAAAAGAGTTCTACATATATAAGTTCAGAACCATGAGAGATGACGATAAGATAAAAAGTTCAATTACATGCTATAACGATCCTAGAGTAACTGGGCTCGGAAGGTTATTGAGAAAATTCAGAATAGACGAATTTCCACAACTATTTAATATCATGAAAGGAGATATGTCGTTTGTCGGAACTCGTCCTGAAGTTCTTGATTATGTAAATTGTTATAGTGACGAAATGCTTGCAACTCTTATTCTTCCGGCGGGAGTGACTTCAATATGCTCAATAAAATTCAGAGAGGAAGAAAAATATCTAAAAGATTCTAAAGATATATTTAAAACATATGTAGATTGTATCTTACCGGAAAAAATGGTATACAACTTAGAATATCTTGAGAATTTTAATTTTTTTTATGATATTAAAATCATGTTTATGACATTTTTTAAAGTCTTTTTGAGATAATTAATGAAGAGGTAATTCGATGAGGCAAATATTATTTTCTCCCCCTGATATCTCTGAAAAAGAGATAAACGCTGTTTGTGACGTTATGAAATCAGGATGGATAACTACTGGTCCGAAAGTCAAAGAATTTGAAGAAAAAATACGTTCTTTTTGCAAATCTGAGGGTGCTATATGTCTTAACTCAGCAACTGCGTGTATGGAGATGGCTCTTCGTGCTTTGGAGGTCGGCCCTGGCGATGAGGTCATTACTTCGTCGTATACATATACAGCATCATGTTCGGTTATATGTCACGTTGGAGCTAAACCGGTTTTAATAGATGTCGCACCTAATTCGTTCGAGATGGACTATGAAAAACTATACGATACTATTAACGAACGAACAAAAGTTATAATACCAGTAGATCTAGGTGGAATTCTTTGCAATTATGATAAAGTTTTCGATATAGTAAACTCTAAGAAGAATATTTTTAAGGCAAATTCACATCTACAAAGTTTACTCGGAAGAGTATGCATATTATCCGATTCAGCACATAGTTTTGGAGCATACAAAAATGGAAAAGTAAGCGGTTCTATCTCTGATTTTACAGCGTTTTCTTTTCATGCGGTTAAAAATTTGACTACTGCTGAAGGTGGAGCACTTGTTTGGAACTTAAAGGATAACGAAATTTATAAAGAACTTTCATTACTGTCTCTTCATGGGCAAAACAAAGACGCTCTTTCTAAAATGCGTCTTTCAAATTGGGAATACGATATCGTAACGCCAGGATATAAATGTAATATGACTGATATACTAGCCGCATTGGGAGTTTCTCAATTTGAAAGATTTGGTGATTTAGTTTCGAAAAGAAGAAATTTATGTCGCTTGTATAATAGTCTTTTAAAAGATGAAAATTTAGAAATATATCAAAAAGAATCTCTGGTTGAAGAATCGACTATACATTTGTATATGATGAGAATTAACGGAAGAAACGAAAAAGATAGAAATAAATTGATAGAAAATCTTTCAAATTGTGGTATATGTACGAATGTTCACTATAAACCTTTGCCGATGATGTCGGCGTATAAAAAAATGGGATTCGATATCTCTGATTTTCCAAATTCTTTTAACATGTACGAAAATGAAATAACTCTTCCATTGCATACCTTAATGAGTGAAAGTGATGTCGAATATGTCTGTAAGTTTTTGAAAAATGAACTAAAAAATATATGAGTTAAAAATGATCTTTTCTTTTTCGAAACTCAAAAAGAATTTATATAACTTAAGTTTATTCAGAAGCCTTTATGTTATATCTTTAGTTTTTGAAATAATATGTTTTTGTGAACTTGAATCTGCATGGGTGAACGGCGTATTTATGTTTTGGGGCTTTTTGATATCAATGCATATTATTTTTAACGAGTCATATAAGCTGAACATAAGACATAAAAAATATGCCGCTATGTTTGTGTTCTTGAATATATTTACCTCTTTGTTTAATTTTTCGTCTAATATATTGATGAATATTATTACTTCATTTCACAATTTTATGTGTATGTTTATATTTTTAGGAATGAGAAATAATACTTCAAAGAAGAATATAGAAAAAGAAATGATCTTTATGATGAATTTTTTTATCTATTTTTCAATAGTGTTTTCACTATGCGGATTCTATGCGATATTTCTTCAACAGAACAATTTTCACATAGGAATATACTCACAGAGATTCTATGGAATATCAACAAACCCAAATCTAGCAGGATTTATATCTGTCATTTCGATATTTTGTTGCGATATATTGAAGAGTTTAAAAGATAAGTATAAAGTAAGAAGATTTTCGATAATTTCGTGTTTGATTATAAACATTGTAACTCTATTTTTAACTGACTCAAATGCATCATTTGTTTTCATAGTTTCTTATTTAGGGATAAAGATTATATATTCTACATTTTCGAAATATGGAAGTTTGAAAGATATAAAATTTATCAGAGAAAGTTTCTTTATCATAGTATGTTTACTTCTTTTAATTTCAAGTTCGTTTCTTTTAAGAGCCGCATGTCAACAATGCGTTTCTAAATTCTTATCTCGAACCGAATATTCTAGCTTTGAGCAAAAAGTAATAGATAGTATACAAAAGGTAAATTATGGAAAAGTTGAAGTCATCGATGAAGTTGAAATAGGAAGAGGAAATCATGAAATAAGCAGTGGACGCATTCAACTTTTTAAACAAGGAATTAAATTATCTAAGATTCATCCTTTGATAGGGTTAGGAAGAGAGAACTTACCCTATTACGGAAAAATGTACCTAAGTGGAGGTCTAGCTTTCCCTAGTAAACATCAAGATTTACACAACATATACATATCGTTAGTTGCGTCGTACGGAATATTAGGATTTTTATTTTTTTCTATATTTGTAATAAATAATTTAAAAGAAATAATACTAAAAATTTTTACAGAATTACATACTAAGAATTCAAAATTACTTTCTAAATTCCTAGCGATAATAGTTGCATATTTTGCATACGGCACATTTGAGATAGGGATCATGTCAGGGATGTTTTTATCTGATATTCTAATATGGCTCTTTTTCGGTTATGCACTAAATATATCTGATTATAATTAGTTAATTTGTAATTTTTTTAGATTTTTTATTTTAAAATAAGACATTGCAAAAAGATATAAACAAAGAGAAAATATGGAAAACGAAATGAAATGTCCAAAATGTGGACAAACAGAAAGAACAAAAAGTGGATTTCACAAAGGTAAGCAAAGATATAAATGTAAATTTTGTGGATGCAACTATACCGGAGGTCCACTTTATATGTAAAGCCCAGAATAAGGTAAAAAATATCCCTTACAATTAACCGAAAAACAACATTCTTATTCAATCTTCAAGGCTCAAACCCTTTTATTTACGGGATTTACTAGATCACAAGAAAAATTTT
>CAMUZI010000002.1 GCA_947165155.1 uncultured Clostridia bacterium
ACAAATTTCCATCCTAACTCTTTTTTAGCTTCAATCATTCTTTTAATATCTGTAAGTTCAAATTGACTACTGGAATTTTCTTCACCATCAGTTATTATAAAAAATATAACATCTTTGTCATTTTTTTCATTAATTCTAGACATATCATTGATAGCCGTACCTAAAGCATCCAGCAAAGCGGTACCACCTAGGGGAACATAATCTTCCTTTGCCATATTATTGACCTTGTTTATCATTTGATGATCATGAATTATTTTCTGATCACTTGAAAATAAAACAGTAGTAACATACGCATCAGATTTTGTATCAAGATTTTTCTGACGTTCCAGCATTTGATTGAAACTCTTCACTGTAGTGTCTTTTAAATGTTCCATCGAGCCACTTTTATCAATAATAAAAACTATCTCTAAAGATTTTTTGACGTTTTCTGATGGTTCTCCATCGGATTTTTGAATATCTTTGTTATCTTCTAACTCGTTTGCTTTTTTATCATTAAAGTCGTTATTTTTATCATAAATCGTGGGAGTTGGAGTGCTACTATCTCTGTATCCACTATCACATACATTAACTTGGTTTTCGTTTTTTAAATTGCCGCTATCGATTTCTTTTGCATCATTTCTTCTTTTGGCTAATGACATACCTCTACCTTCCTTTTGGGAGAGTGACTAACTGCCTGGACGTCGTGTAATATTATTATATTGACTTAACAACTGTTTTCAAATGAGTATAACGACAGCATTTAAATGTTCTCTGTATCTCAGAGGCAGTTGTTTTTTGTGATTTTAAAAAATTTGATGAGGTTAGAAATGATTTGTATAAAATATTGTATATCTCAAATATCATTTATTATTGGTTTATTGACAATTATTTTGAACTTAAGTAAATGCATAGAAATATGTTCTGAGCAAATTCGTTATATTTTGGATTTAAATAAAAATGAAGCATCGGTATGTGACATATATGTGGATATGCACAATCAACAAGATATTGTTATTTCTGAAAAAGTTAGATATTGTGGGTATGATTATGTTGTCAACAAGATATACAAATCTACAATAAAGAAAATACTAGGGTATTTAAGATCAATAGAATTACCAAAAAGTATTTTAACTAATAAATTCAATAGACCAGCTTTAAATCTATTATTGTTTTCTAGAATATCCGAAATAGATAAAAAACTTATAAAGTCATATGTATATAAATAAATGTATAAATGTAAAACTCTTGATTTTTTCATCATTTATATACATAATAATGGCAAGGGTCCCGCTTTTAGCGGTCGGTCCTAACTTAAAGATATCATTCAAATAACCGTTCTCTTTAGGTAGAAGCGGTTATTTCTTTATGCTCTTGTAGAAAACTGTCATTATTAATAATAATTAATAGCAAATCTACTATCATAAACATCACCTCCTCAATGAGGAAAGTGACCAACCGCCCTTTTCGGACTATCCCTTGCTTTTGGAATTTTAGTCGATTTTTGGGTTGTTTTCAATCTTGGGTATTAGTACCGATAAATTTTGTTTATAAGACTTAAAATTAAAGCACACTCTAATCTACATAAAAGAGTGTGTTTTTTATAAATTTTTATCACAAATGCCAAAAAAAGAAAATTTCTCAGATTTTTTTCATTATTTTCAACGTCATACCGTTGACTTTTTATTCTTGCTGTTTTATAATCAGTTTCAATGTGATTGTTTAGGGACAACGAACAACCCTCAAATTTCACAAAGACCTAGATGAAATCGGGAGCAACAAAGTAACCACTAAATAAAAAAATAGGAAACACCTTCGTGGAAACCCTGTGATCGGTACTATATCACTTCGAATATTTTTTGTCAATAGTAAATTGAAGAATTTGAAAAAAATTTTTCTTGTGATCTAGTAAATCCCGTAAATAAAAGGGTTTGTACCTTGAAAATTGAATAGGAATGTTGTTTTTTGGTTAGTTGTTAGGGGTGTTTTGACCTTATTGTAGCTTTTACATATTATACGGATGAACGTATGAACCGTCTTTTCGACATTATCTTGCGCACTTTTCTCGCAAAACTTATTGCTAGTCTAAAAGTTTAAATGTGATTGTTAACTTCCTCTTATTGTTTTTGTACCGTGACTATTTCTTTTCTATGCGCTTTTAGCAATGTTTATGCCTCGCATTCGCAAGCTTTACATTTGTATCTTTGCTTACCTCCGTGCAATCCATTTTTTGTTTTTTCTGTTTGTCTACATTTTCGACATTTCGTTTCGTTTTACATATCTTCTCTTTGCCATTTATATCCTATTTTTGCAATGCCAGATGAAAAAACGTGAAAACTTGCTATATGCTCCTAATTTCCTGTAATTCGAATCTGTATTTCTGCCCATTTTTATTGATTTCATCGAAAAACATGTTATATGGCCTACACCATAGTTTATTGTCATCATAAAGTGCCCTGTAAACAATCATCTTCTCGCACGTCTCACTATAGTATGCTATATCCTCAACTATATACAAATTCCCCTTGTAGTGCTTATAAATTCCATGAATTCTAATCCCTTTTTGCATTATACTTCTCCACTTATTTCACTACGATCTCTATATCATGTTTTGCTATTAATATCAATTAATTTAATCTAAACAAATTATTAGTTCAAGAAGTTTCCGCAAATACATAGAAGCTATGGATTTGTTTTTTAAAAAAGTAAAAAAATACTAGTATGCTGTTTTAGTGGCTTTCTTATTTCAAAATAATTTAGTATCATGTATATTCAATTTTGTTTGAAATCCCTTAACCCTAAAATATCAATTGAATGATAATTTTACTCTCAGATGATTTAATATTTTCTTTTCTTTCCTCGAAATCATAACTTGAGTCATTTTGAGCTTTTTTGCAACATAATCTTGAGTTTTAAGTTCAAAAAATCTCATTTTTACTATTTGTTGTTCTATTTTATCTAGAGATTTAATGGCATCCTGTATATCGACTTTTTGAGATACATTTTTTTCATGCGATTCTTCAAATAAGATATCACGATTTTTGCCTTCATCATAAGATTCCACTAATTGAGAGGAATCTAACGCTTGCACCACATCTTCTATGGAAATTTTTAACATTTCGGATATTTCACTTACTGTTGGTTCTCTACCATATTCCTTGACAAATCTTTCTTTTTGATTTTTTATTTCATTATAATTTTTATTGATTATTTTACTTACTTTTATTTTCCTATTTTTAGAAAAATAATTTTTTATTTCACCTAGTATATATGGAACTGCATAAGAAGAAAATTTAATACCTCGTTTTTCATCGAATTTTTTGAAAGCTTTGGTTAAACCTAAACACCCGACTTGAAATAGATCATCATAATCGGAATATCGATAAGAAAACTTTGATACACATGATTTTATGAGTCCTATATTTTCTTCTATGTACTTATTTTTCACTTTTTTCTGTCTTTCTGTGATAAATTTTTCATCAAAACTGTAGTTCCCTTTACTAAGTAATATTTGATTTTACTTTATTAATAAAAGTTCATAACGATTATTTAAATATCTACTTTTCGTTTTTATTCGATCTTCTTATTATGGATTTCTCCATCAAAACTGTAGTTCCCTTTCCCACATAAGATTTAACTTTTACTCTGTCCATAAAACTTTTCATAACTGCAAATCCCAACCCCGAACGATCACTTCCCCCAGTTGTAAACAGGGGCTCCATAGCTTGATCAACATCATCTATTCCCACTCCTTTATCTCTTATTTTTATTGAAATTTTCCCATTACTAAATATTTTTGCGTTTATGTATATGATCCCAATTTGTTCGTTGTAAGCATGTGCAATGCAATTTGTAACTGCCTCTGAAACTGAAGTCTTTATGTCAGTTAATTCATCAATTGTAGGATCAAGTTGTGAAACAAATGCTGAAATAGTCGCGCGTGCAAATGACTCATTATTAGATTTACTTATAAAACTCAAATCCATTTCATTTATACATTCATATTTTTTCATTTTTTTCTCCTATTTTAGTATTCCCAATGATTTTATTCCTGAAAATTCTATAATACGCTTTACCCTATTACGAGCATTTACAACTTCGAGTTTTATCCCCATCCTCTCGGTCAATTTGAATCTTCCAAGAATAAGCCCAATGCCAGAAGTATCCATAAAACTAACTGACGAAAAATCTAAAATCACAATTTTTGGATGATATTTTTCTATGAAAGAATCGATTTTTATTCGCATATCAGAAGACGAATGATGGTCGATATCTCCTGAAATTGAAATTTTTAGCCCCTCTTTTGAATTCGATAATATACTAACTCCCATAGTACCTCCGGTTTTCCGTATGATAAATCGAAAGCAAAAATATCTAGGTCGAAAAAAATCGATTTCAAAAATCAAAAAATTAAAATATTTGCAATTCGTATCAAGCGCTTCTAAAATGGCAATGCCAAAATAGATAGATAAGACAAAATAATTCGAGCACACCAGTAAAAAAAACAACAGAAATAAAGTAATCATCAGACTTTATTTCTTCATTTTTCGGTTGATAGTTTCACGACTTCTATCCACTTTTAGCAGTGCCTCTGAAATTGGGAAAATGAGACCAAATATTAAAATATTTGAATTGGGGAAAAAATTATAATAAAATAATCTTAATAGCATCTAATTTTTTGTTTTTTAAATAACATATTTTGAATTTTTATTTACTTTTATCGACAATGTTAAAACGGTGTTGCTAAAATAGATAGAAATCTTGACAATGTCACTTTAAAAGCGAAAGAATAAAGTTTACTTACCACTTTATTCCTGTTGTTTTTTTAACTAGTTTATTCGAATCATTTTGCTTCATCTATCTATTTTTTACAATACCATGTTGAGGCATTGCTAAAAGCAAATAGATGATGTAAAATGCAAAGTATGATAGAAGAGAAAAAATGTCCAAAATGCGGATGAAAAAAAGGTGAAAAATGGATTTACGAGAGAAAATTAGTCATGTATCCGTAATAAATTGGGTAAGGTGGGCTGCAAATGAAATATGTAAAATGAGGGCATTTAGTAATAGGGAAACGAACATTTTAAAACTTGATTCAATATGTGTGAATTTTAAAAAAAATTGACTCTAGACGAATGTAAATTGAGGGACTAAAGGACTTGTTGGTTTTTTCATAGGTAGTCGTAATTCTGAGAGCTCTGAGGAAATTTGTGAAAATATTTTGTATATTGAGGCATAAATTTTATGCTACAGATAAATTTCCGGTATAATTGCCTCCCAAAACAAACATCTGGTCGGTGAATCTCATACTTATACTGTCGAACGTATGAACCGTCTTCTCCGTCATTATCTTGCCCGTTTTGCACGCAAAACTTATTGATGGTCTAAAAGTTTGAGCTATGATTGTTTACTCCCTCTTATTGTTTTTGTGCCGTGACTATTTCTCTTCTATGCACTTTTAGCAATGCCATAAACGGCATGCACTTGATTATTTAAACCATAATAAATAGAATCTAGTCTGTGTGTAGTGGATTATATACTAAAAGTATTTTATGAGGTTGATTTGAGTTTTGATTTCCTTTTATTTGACGTACATAAGTATTTGTTATATAATTTTCATGTAAGTTGCACAATTAAATTTTGATTTTTTAGGAGGTATGCGATATGACTGAAGAGAAACTTCAAGTTTGCGAAGACGACGATGTGCTTGTTCGCACTAAAGGTCTAGCAAAAACTTATGGAAATAAAAAAGTTTTGGAAGATGTTGATCTTGAGATCAAAAAGGGTAAGATTTATGGTTTTATCGGTAAAAATGGATCTGGTAAAACAACTACCATGAGACTTATTTTAGGACTTTGTAAGCCTTCGAAGGGATCAGTTGAGATTTCTAAAGACATCAAACGCTCTGACATAAGTGCTGTTATTGAGTATCCTGCATTTTTTCCTAACATGGATGCTGTTACAAATATGGTTACTCAGTGTAAGGCATTGGGTGTTAAAAATCCAAAAAAGGTTTCGTGTGCGCTCTTATCTTTGATGGGGTTGAATCCGAAAGATAGATCTAAAGTTAAAAATTTCTCTCTGGGTATGAAGCAACGTTTAGCAATAGCAATGTCACTCATATGTAAAAATGATTCAAGTCAGCCGGCATCAAATGATTCTGAAGGTGACAAAGAAGTTGAAAAAAATTCGTCCGATGAAGATAAAGGAAGTTCGAATGAAAATCCAACTGAAAGTTTGACGAATGCGGAAGTGAATACGGACACAGAAGCTGATTTATCTCTTCCTGATTTGCAATATCCCTCTGTTCTTCTTCTTGACGAACCAATAAATGGTTTAGATCCGGAAGGAATAAAAGAAATCAGAGAGATAATTTTACATCTTAACAGAGAAAAGGGTGTTACGTTTCTTATTTCGAGTCATATTCTTGGTGAGCTTGAAAAGATATCTACCGGTTTTATAGTTATATGTAACGGTAAGCTTGCTGCTCAATTTGATGCTAAAGATCTCAGAAAGAAGGTTAAGGGTTGCATTCGCCTAAAGACAAACAACAACAGTAAGGCTGTTGAGATCTTGATTAATGATCTTTCGATTTCGAATTATCGTACCGAAGACGGTGAAATATTGATATTCGATGAGGGAATAAATACTTCGGATATCACTAAAAAGATGGTAGAAAATGATCTGATTATCGAATCTATAAACAGCGAAACTGGAAATTATGAGGATTACTTTATTAAATTGATGGGAGGTAATTGAAATGCTAAATTTGTTAAAATCTGATATGTATAAAATATTTAAGCGTATGTCATTTTACGTATGTTTAGTTTTATCTTTGTTAGCTGCGGGGTATACTGTTTGGACTTTTGAGGATACCATAAGAAACATGTATAAAAAGCAGTATGGAGCTTATGCTTCGATGCTTGGACTCGATTTCGATTCTATGACTGCAAAAGATTTCGGAATTACTGCGTGGTCTGTGTTTAGCCAAAGTGTGTCAAATGCGATTTTGCTATCTGCAATTTTTGTGACCATATTTTTAACATCTGAGTTTGGATCCGGTATGTGTAAAAGCATAATACTCAGAGGGAAGGGAAGGGTTTCTTATTATCTTTCTAAGTTGGTATCTTCGATTACTGTTCCTATCATTTACACTCTTGCAATTTGCGGCGTAAGTTTTGGAATTGGTGCATATAGGTATCAGGGAGCAGAATGGAAAGAGGAGTATCTTAAAGATTATATAATTCCCCTCGGATGGTTTGCATTGGTTACGATTTCCTGGATTTCGGTAATATGTATGGTTTGTTTTTTGTGCCGGAGTTCGGGCTTTTCTATGGCGATTAATCTTGGGTTGGTGACCATATTACCAGGTGCTATAATTTTGGCTATAATGTACGCTGCAAAGGCGTGGTTTAATGTTACAAATATAGAGTTTGCAAAATATTGGATCGGAAATTATAGTAATGTATCTTTGTATAGCGGTGGAATGCAAAATGATGAAATGATGGCTATGATTTACACTTTATGTGGCTGGTTCTTCGTTCCGATGATCATTGGTATTTTGTCTTTCAAATGTCGGGAAATTAAGTAATTTAATTCAAATTTTGTTTTATGTCCGCTGATATTTTGTCGGCGGATTTTTATTTGCTTATTTTGTTGAATTTGACATTTTCATAATCAAATTATATAATTAAATATGCTATATGCCTGATAAATGAATATTTTTTAGATGGAGGTGTATACTATGGAGGAAGAAGAGTATCTAGTTGATAAAAATTTTGATGGTTTTGTTTCTGTTCTTGAACGCTCTTATAATGATATTTCGGAATCACCATTTGGCTCAGATGGTGTTTTAGCTTCTGTATTTTGTCTCTTGAAAAAGACTTTGAAATGCTTTAGCCTTGAACTTTGTGAAAGTAAGAAATTTTTAAAATTTGTATCTGAGTTTAATAAAATCAAAACTCCTTATGAAGATTATCTAGGAGTCATGAAATTTTTTGAGTACTACCCCGACAAAATGAACGACTTTTATTCATTTTTGAATAAATCCGAAAGGTATAAAGATAGTGATACAAAAAAATTTATTGAGCAAATCCAAACGTATGTTAAATTATATAATATAAAGAAAAGTCAAGAAAAGTGTAAAAATTTAAAAAAATATTCGGTTATGGATAATGTAGAAAAAAATCTAAATAACGCATACAATATTGCTAAAGGAGATTTGTGGGAAAAAAGAGGAAATGAATTTAAAAGAAATCTTTCAAATGCGTTTGACATATTGGTAGATTATGCAAAACTAGATGTTGACAGGCAAGAAAAATTGGATAAAATGGGTAAACGAAATATCAAAAAAGGTCTAGCATCTTGGTATGAGAAATATAAAAATACAAACATAAAAGATCCAAAAAAAATTCAAGAGGCAATTTTGTCTATTAATAATTTTCAATTTAAATTTTTTTCTGGTCGTTCCAGATTGGGAAAGCTAAAAAACATTGTAAAAAAGTTAAATTCTGTGTTGAGAAATAAAAATTGATAGATGTGGCTCAATTTTGTAAATACAGACTTAAATAATGGGTTGATAAATTAAGAGATAGAAAAGATTCTTAGCGTATTTTGAAACATCATGCTGCTATTTCATATATCATTGAAGAAATTACTCCATATACAAAGTCAGGTATCAATTTTTATCTCCTGATTTGGCTAAAAGTGAAGAAAGATATCCACATAGTACTGCAACTGATATTCCTGCCGAACTAGAAGCCAAACCACCTGCGAATATTCCAACAAATCCTTTTTCTTTTATCATCTCTTTGACTCCGTTTGCCATTACGTATCCAAATCCTGTTAACGGAACTGTAGCTCCAGCCTTTGCAAATTTGACTATGGGGTCATAGACTCCAAAAGCACTCAATATTACTCCTAGTATTACATAAAGGACTAAAATCCTTGCAGGAGTGAGTTTTGTTTTATCAATCAAGATTTGCGCAATTAAACATATCACCCCTCCAACCCAGAAAGCATTTAAATAACTTATAAAATCCATAAAATCACCTACGAGAATTTGAAATATCGGTCAAAAAATATATATAATATCTATTGTATTTACCCTTAGATTAGTTTGCCATTTTTTGTGATTCATCATCCTTTTCTGACTATAATATTTCCCGCTAGTTTAATTTTATAATGGAGTTTTCGTGTTATTTTTTGATTTTTTATTTTACTGGTTTAAATTCAACTTTGTTAAAAATGCCTTTATATCAGTAATAATTTTGTCAATTCTCTTAGGTTTGATAGGGACTATGGTTGTTCATAATAAAATGTCTTTTTTTTCAGATGCCATAGGTCATTGCACATTTACTGGGATAGCAATAGGAACAATAGTTGGAATAGGTAGTTGTGGAGTTTCGTCCGTTTTATTTTCTGCAATTTTATCTTTAATTATTTCGTACGTAATAGAATCCGAAAAATCATCATCAGATACCATAATAGGCGTTTTCTCTGCAATAGGTCTGTCACTCGGCATCTTGATGTTATCTATAAATGGCGGAGTTTCAAAATATTCGGAATTCTTTATTGGTGATATACTTTCAATTAAAAAATCAGAAATTTGGTTTTTGTTTGTTTTGCTTATTATTTCGCTGATATTTTGGCTTTTTTTATTCAATAATTTTTTGGTATCAAGTTTAAGTAAAGATTTAGCAATTAGTAAAAGAATCGATTTTATGACTTATAAAACTTTATTTGCAGTTCTGGTTTCAGTGATAGTATCACTTGCGATAAAGTGGGTGGGAATTTTAATTATCAATTCGCTTATAACACTACCGGCAGCAGCGGCCCGTAATTTATCTAAGGGAATGAGAAAATACCATTTTTTTACAATAATATTTTCGTTATTTTCAGGCATTACCGGATTAATGTTATCTCTTAAACTAAAAACACCGGCAGGCCCTACAATTGTTATGGTGTGCGCATTAATATTTATAGTTACGTTTATATATAATCATGAAAAAAAATAATTCTGAACATATATGTCTAGCTAGCGATAATAGATTGCGCAATAAGGTAATCACTTTTTGTTGTGATTTTAAAATTTAAAAGATCACCTTGGACAATTTTTACTTTCTCATTGTTCGTTACAAATATACCACAAGTATCTGTTAGGTTATGTTTCTGATCTTCAGTCAACGAGTTTAATAATCCTTTTAATTTATTCATGTTAAAAGTTTGAGGTGTTTGAGCTAAAAACATAAATTTTCTTCTTGGAATCTCCAAAATCTCATCTTTTGTGACATTAGCTCTAAATATGGTATCCTTCGAGCAAATTGCGGTACCGCAAGCATGAAATTTTTTGCCTACTCTTATATTTTCATAGATTACCCTTGATGACACAAATGGACGTACGGCATCATGTGTTAGCAATAAGTGCTCTCCAGAGAGACCAAATTTTTCCTCTAGCGATTCTACAATTTTCACTATGGTATCGTTGCGTGTTTTTCCCCCTAAACACAAAATTACTTTTTTTCTGTCAGGTATAAATTTTGAAACTATTTTCTCAGAATATGTTAACCAATCTTTGCAAACGCCAACGCAAATAGCGTCAATATTTTTACAAATCAAAAATTTCTCAATCGTGTGAACCAAAATAGGCCTATTCCCGAGGTTTAAAAACTGTTTAGGAATGCTTCCACCAAATCTCTTACCAACACCTCCTGCGACTATTCCTGCAAATATCATCATCCCTCCAAAACAAGCTAAATAACACCAAATCAAAAGCCAATTAATACAATCGACAACCATATATAATCGACAATGTTACTGATATCTATTTTCCCCCGCTTCATAAAAAACTTGTTCCTTATAGTTATCTTTGAATTATTTTCATCCTTAAGAACAACGCCGGAAAACCAAACCTTTGAAACATAACCGATAGTATTCAAATCAAAATTACTTAATGTAGTCAACAATATTACCGATATCTATTCTTTCCTGCTTCATAGAATCCCTGTTCCCTATAGTTAACTTTGAATTATTTTCACCCTTAAGAACAACGCCGGAAAACCAAACCTTTGAAACATAACCGATAGTATTCAAATCAAAATTACTTAATGTAGTCAACAATATTACCGATATCTATTCTTTCCTGCTTCATAGAATCCCTGTTCCCTATAGTTAACTTTGAATTATTTTCACCCTTAAGAACAACGCCGGAAAACCAAACCTTTGAAACATAACCGATAGTATTCAAATCAAAATTACTTAATGTAGTCAACAATATTACCGATATCTATTCTTTCCTGCTTCATAGAATCCCTGTCTCTTATAGTTACCTTTGAATCATTTTCACTTTCAAAATCATAGGTTATGCAAAACGGAGTTCCTATCTCATCCTGACGCCTATATCTCCTTCCTATTGAGCCTGAAACGTCAAAATCAACATTCACATGCTTCGATAAAATATCATAAATTTTCGAGGCACCATCAGACAATTTCTTGGAAAGAGGCAAAACACAAACTCTAAACGGCGAAATATCACGATTTAAATGCAAAACATTTCTAGTCTCTCCATCCTCGAGTTTTTCCTCATCATAGGCATCACAGAGAATCGCAAAAAATAGACGATCTACACCAACAGATGGCTCAATGACATATGGTATGTATTTCTCATCAAAATCTATATCAAAATACTCAAGCGATTTGCCGGAAAATTTTTGATGTTGTTTAAGATCATAATCTGTCCTATTTGCAATTCCACAGAGCTCACCCCAACCAAATGGAAATAAAAATTCTACATCAGAGGTTGCCTTCGAATAATGCGACAGCTCCTCCTTACCATGATCTCTAAACCTCAAACTCGACCTATTTAAACCCATTTTCTCGAACAAATTCATGCAAAAATCTTTCCAATAAGCAAACCATCTGTCATCGTCACCAGGTTTACAGAAAAACTCAAGTTCCATCTGCTCGAATTCTCTTGTTCTAAACAAAAAATTCCCAGGAGTTATCTCATTTCTAAACGATTTACCAATTTGCCCTATACCAAATGGGATTCTTTTCCTAGTAGAACGTGCAACATTTGCAAAATTAACGAATATTCCTTGAGCAGTCTCCGGCCTTAAAAATATCTGACTCAAACTATTTTCGACAACACCCTGAAAAGTTTTAAACATAAGATTAAACTGTCTTGCGGGCGTAAAATCGCTTGCACCGCAATTAGGACACTCAGCCTCTGATAAACGATCAGAAATATTACTCATGGAATACTCAATGTTATTCTCTTCTAGTAATTTGTCTGCTCTAAATCTCATTTTACATTCCTTACAATCGGTGAGCATATCAGAAAAATTATCCAAGTGTCCAGAAGCACGCCAAGTTTCAGGATTCATAAATATAGCCGAGTCGATCATGACATTCATGTGATTTTCTTGTATAAATTTTTTGATCCACATTTTTTTCACATTGTTCTTCATAAGAGAACCAATCGGGCCATAGTCCCACGTGTTAGCAAGTCCACCATAGATTTCCGAACCTTGAAACACAAAGCCTCTTGTTTTGCACAGATTAACTATAGATTCGACATTCTTATCTGTATTTATCATAAGAAACCTCCAAAGAATAAAAATCAAGCCCACGGCCATCCACGATGTTATAATTATCGCATCACAATGTCAACCAAATATGCAGTCCACCAGCAACTAAGCTAAATAGAGATTCGAAATATATACATGGAAATAAGGTACAATTTCTCTCGTTTGGTACACATTGATCTAAGAATCAGCAACAATAACCACCAAGGGTATTGCTAAAGGTGGATAGAAACCTTAAAAATATCACCCAAAAACGAGAAAATAAAGTTTGCCTATCACTTTACACCCGCTGTTCTTTTAACTAATTTATTCGAATCATTTTACTTCATCTATCTACTTTTAGCAATACCCTGTCAGATATCATGATGAACTTGGCAATCAAACTAATAAAAAACGAACACACGTAGCATCAAACTATAAACCTTTTTATTTTGTGCAATTAACTCAACAATGTCTAAAATTCTAATAACTAAATCGGTAGATACACAAACATCAAAATAAAAAAGCTCTCATATCAAAATCAACATTTTCGTATATACTAAAAAAATCAAAAACAAAATATCAATTAATCAATCATCAGGAAGCACAGAAAGTCCTGGAAGTTCTTTACCTTCTAGAAACTGAAGCGAAGATCCTCCGCCAGTTGAGATGTGATACATTTTGTCAGCGACTCCCGATCTAAATACAGCAGCTGCAGTATCTCCGCCTCCAACCACAACCTTGGCATTACTTTTTGCAAGGGCTCTTGCAAGAGAAAATGTTCCGTTTGAGAAAGCATCCCACTCAGAAACACCCATTGTTCCGTTCCATAAAACAGAACCTGCTTTTTTAAGCTCCTCTGAAAAAAGTTCGATAGTCTTCGGTCCGATATCCAAACCTTGCCATCCATTCGGAATTTTATCAGAATCGACAATCTTAGTTTCGGTGTTAGGTGAATACTCTTTTCCAAGTTTACTATCAACAGGAAGAAGTAACTTTACTCCTTTTTCCTTGGTCAATGAAAGAATATCCTTCGCAAGAGAAAGTTTACTGGTTTCGCATATAGAATCGCCAACTTGGTACCCCAAAGCGTTCATAAAAGTGTAAGTCATTCCTCCACCGACTACAAAAGCGTCAACTTTGTCAACCAAATTTGCTATAACACCAATTTTATCTGAGACTTTAGCTCCTCCCAAAATAGATATAAATGGACGAATCGGGTTTTCAATCACACCAGAAATTGCTTGAATTTCTTTTTGAATTAAGAATCCACAATATGACTTCAAAAACTTTGGTACTCCAACAATCGAAGCATGCACCCTGTGGCAGGTCCCAAATGCATCATTTACATACAAATCAGCCAAAGAAGAAAGTTTTTTTGCAAATTCAATATCGTTTTCTTGTTCTCCAATTTCAAAACGAAGATTTTCCAACAAACAAACATCACCATCTGAAAGAGAAGAGGCCAAACTCTGCGCACTTTCGCCTACAACATCGGATGATATAGGAACATTTTTGCCTAGTTTTTCCGATAAGCACTTTGCAACTTTCTTAAGAGAAAACTCGTTGGAGTAAACACCATCAGGTCTTCTAAAATGTGAGCACATAATAACACGCGCACCATTGGAAATAAGATAATTTATAGTCTTTAAACTCTCATCAATTCTACGGGTATCAGATATATTTCCTTCATCATCGTATGGAACATTAAAGTCACACCTTAAAAGAACCTTTTTACCTTTAACGTCAGCCTTTTGTACACTAAGTTTAGACATAAAACACTCCTTGAAACTAAAAGTCTGCAGATTCTACTACTTAGGCCAAAGAGTGTCAATATTCATACAAAAATTATGTATCATTTTTAAATGTGTGAATAAATATGTATATTACAATCAAAATTTAGTATTATACCTTTGATTTTTAAATCATGAAATTTCTAAAATCGGATACATTTTATATAAATATAAATGTAAAATATTTTTTAAAAAAAACTAAAATAAAAAATAATGAGTTGAATTTTCTATTTTTTAAATTGTGTTTTGAAAAACTCTGTGTAATATTTGCCGCTATCCTATTTGAAATTCAATAATATTAATATCAATTTAAACACAAAATTATTCTGATACGGAGACGACAACATAAGCAGAACCTTTTAGATCTTCAAAAGAGGCAGAACGTGCAATAATTTCAAACACACCCTCAGAAACTGGAGCAGTATACAACCCGTTTGCATCTATTTTTCTGGGATTCTCTTTTCCTAGCTCCCATTTTATTTTATTCTCTGATCTTGAGTTTCCATGGTTTCCGCAAACTGAGTTCATTCCGATATGGAGACTACAACATAAGCAGAACTTTTTAAATCTTCAAAAGAGGCAGAACGTGCAATAACTTCAAACACACCCTCAGAAACTGGAGCGGTATACAACCCATTTGCATCTATTTTTCCGGGATTCTCTTTTCCTAACTCCCATTTTATTCTCTGATCTTGAGTCCCCACAACCTTCGCCGAAAATCTAACCTGTTCGAGAGGCTTAACTAGAACATTATCGGGTTTAATCTCTATTTTTAGGTTGTTTGTATCAATAACTAGATCATCTGGGCGATTTTTTTCAAGAGGTTTCATTGCCCACCATCTTATTTTTACGAACTGCGCATTAATCCTTTCAAGGATCTTTACTCCAAGACGCATGGTACCTTTTTTAGGATCAACTACCGCGGCACATTTGACATTGGGGGCAGATATGCTAATGTTTTCAGATTGAAATATATCTTTATCACCGAATATCAAAAGTTCACTCTCTTTGGCGTCGATATTTTCATCATTAACAATAGAAGTTACTATCCCAACATGTCCTAATCCTAATCCGTGTTCAAATTCATAAGAGTAATAAACAGAATTAACTTTTGGTTTGAATCCTAAATTTATGACCTCTATACCTGTGGAAATATTATCTTTTTCTATCAGTTGCTGAACTATTTTTTCTTCTACTTTATCTGAATCTTTATTCTTAGATTCAACCTTGACATTGTCACCAATATCAATGTAATTACTCAAATCTTGATAAAACTCTAAAAGCCTATTATTTAGCATATACTGCTTAAATGGATGCTTTTTGAGTTCATCTACGTAGTAATTTGCACCATCGACTATTATTTTAACTTTTGCTAGATATATAAACTTATCATCATTATCTTCGATGAGAGAATCGAAATGTGCAGAATAATAACTAGAGATCATCAAATCTTTCATCGAATCTTTTTTTATACTAACATTCACTCTAATATCGTTTTCAAGATAGTATTGACTTCCAGAAATACTTAAATCAAAATCATGTTTAGAAATAATTAACTCCGATTCTGTTTCCTCCGAGGCATCACATTCAATAAATAAACTAGTGCTGGCGAATCTCTCCTCAGACGCATTTAACTGTTTAAACGAGACACTTTCACTTTGTTTAAATAGTACTCCTGAAATTTTAAATTTAAAAGCGACAATATCATCAACTTTTTCCCTCTTAAAAAATATGTCAATTCTGTTTTTCTTTTTTGGGTTATAGAACTTAGGAAATTTCCCCCAAATATGGACTCCGTTCATGTTGTATATTTCTACATTTTGGAACATAAGAGAATCAACATTCAAATCAACGTTTTCGGGAGATTTATCGGTCAAAAATAGCTCATATTTTTCAACTATTCGGTTATATTGCTTTTCTGCCTCAGCGTTTCCAGAACTTGTTATAGAAAAAGTACTTTCATCTAATTCTTCTTTGTACCTCAAACATAGATATATATTTTTTTTGTTCTTAAACTCTTCGAATCCCTTAATCAAATTAAATTTTCTTACGCAATTAGAACTTACAATTATCTCTCTTCCGTAGTAATCTATTGCAAATCCTGGTTCCAACGAAAATGTTTTGTCATCTACCAGGAATATATTCAACCCAGCAACAATTCCAGGACCTGATAAGAACATATTTCCAAGTCTTCTCCTGGAGTTAAAATAACGTTGTTCTGAAACAAAATCACGAACAGTCATCAACTTGCCTAAAAAGTAATTATTTCTCTTAACGATGTGATACTTTTTATCTTTCATTTCAAGCTCCAAGTTTGATAAAATTACCCTCTGTTTTTTGAACATAAGTATTCGATATAAAAGAGTTTACTCCCACATAACAGTGAACTCCTAAAATAATATTATCAGTCAAAATGACCAAATTACAAATCGCGTCTATTGGAATATTTTCATGAATGATTTTTAAAAGATTTGCATAGCATTGCTCATTTTTTATATTTTCATCATGCAGTATAACAGTAAAATTATAGTTGCTTTTACCGAACAATTTATCCACTATTTCTTTCTCTAATTTATAGTAATCGTTATTTGTTATTCTGAACTTTTCAATCAAAATAGGAACAGCTCCGACGTACTCACTTATCAATTTTGTAAGAGAATCTCTTGTTCCGCAACTTCTAAACCTATGCGTCATATTTTTTAAAATGCTTCTCAAATGCGATTCGTCATAAATCGAGGAATCTATGTTGAATAGACTGCATATCCAGTGGATAAATTTCAAATCAGAACAAGATGGCTCAAACTTTTCGGGTATATTGTCTATAATATCATCTAATTCAAGATAGATAGACTGAAATATAGATATAAACCTATGAATGAAAGCACTATTTGGAACATTCTGATAAACTTCCGGGAGATACTGTGCAAAACTAGTAAATGGAAAGTTGATTTGCATTTCATCAATTTTCACTGGAACCTCAGAATAATTGATCGATTCAATGCAAAATGCTAAATATCTTCCTTTCAAATCAAACAGAGGAACTTCACTTGGATTTTCAAAAGTCAAACAGTTCATAGAATTAAATACACTCATCTTGAGTTCCAAATTTTTATCTTTTTTTAAAAAATCATTCAAATCCAAACGATGGCTTTCGCCATTCTTGAAAGGAACAACAACAGTTGTGACGTCAGAAGCAAAAATTTTAAAAATCAACTTAGCATTCGCAGGAATGTTTGCTTTAATTATCAAATTATGCCATGACATCCCATTTTCTCCAGTATCTAATAATCTAGAAACCAAAAATGCATGACTCTTTAAAAATACGGAATCATCCGAAACTAAGACCCCGTGAGAACGACTTTGTACTTCCTCCCAATCGGAATTTCGATTAAATACAAATCCTTTCATTCCAGATGACACTATAAACTCCTAATAATTTACACTAAATCAATCCAGGAATACCGGGAATATTCAAACCAGAAGTAGCTGACTTCGAAATTTCTTCCACTTCGTCGCATGCTTTTTTCCAGGCGCTATTATAAGCAGAAACAATCAGATCTTGGAGCATTTCCTTATCATCGCCCTTATAAATATCATCGGATATCTTCACTTCTAACATTGAAAGATTACCTAAAATCTTTACTTTGACCATCTCACCGCCCGCAGATCCAACGTACTCCTTTTTTTCTAATTCCTCTCGAGATTCTTGAAGCTTTTTCATATTTTCCTGTATTTTGCTCAGATTCATACCATTCTTAGGAAGCCTAACTTTCATAAATTTCTCCTTTTAATTGATTGTCATTTGAACACCAGAAGCCGACGCTTTGTCTATAAGTGAATTGATGTCACGAGATTTAACCTTGCTATTATCCGAGCTCTTCTCGATAAATTGACATATACTATAATTTTTCTTTGTTTCATCGTATACAATTTGGGTAATACTATCGAGAGATTTTTTTATCATACCAAAAACTAAATCGTTTGTGTCAATCATAAGATTATTTTCTCGAATATAAGCACGTGAACCTTTCAGCATAGATGAAAGTGAACTCGAAATCTTAGATATTTCCTCAACAATTTTTCCCCAACATTTGAGTTCATTGTTATCATCTGGCATTTTATCACTTTTTTTCTCAATTTCTTTTTTGTTATTCGAATCCAACCCAAAGGCGCCCTTATTTTCTTTTTTACCATTCAGAACACAAAAAATTTTTATTATAGCCTCTTCCAATTCATATTTTTTGTTTGAAACTCTTTGCATTTTAATATTTGAATCTTTTAAAATGTCAAAGCATTCGAGTAGAACATTTAAAGAATAACCATCAGATAATCTCATTATTTTTTCTTTATCAAAGTTGCAAGAATCAAACAAAATATTAGTTGTCTTATAGCAAAACAGATCATGAATAAATGACATCATCATATCACACAAATAGACAATATTTCGTCCTTTTTTATCAAGTGAGTGAAAAGATGATATTGCCTCCTTTAGATTGTGATCAAACAAATTTTCGACGATATTTTCAACACTAACAGAATCAGAAAGCCCAAGAGTTTCATAAACTACATTTTTATCTATGTTTCCATCGAAGTTCGAACACTGATCTAATATAGAGAGTGCATCTCTTACGGAGCCCTCTGAATTTTTTGATATTATATCAACCGCATCATCATCAATGCTTATTTTCTCACTCTCGCAGACAAACTTTACTCTTTTTTTTATAGAATCCAAATCAACTTTATAAAAATCGAAGCGCTGACATCTTGAAACTATAGTTCTTGGAATTTTATGATACTCGGTAGTTGCAAGGATAAAAACTACGTTTTCGTGCGGTTCTTCAAGAGTACGAAGAAAAGCATTAAAAGCTCCAGCAGAAAGCATGTGAAACTCGTCAATTATGTAAACTTTATATTTCGCCTCCGACGACGCCAAATTGGTTCCCTCAATTATGCTCCTTATATTTTCAACTCCGTTATTACTTGCAGCATCAATTTCAGAAACATCCAAAAGGGCAGACTCTTCAATTTTTTTACAAATTTCACATTCCAGACAAGGATTACCACTTTTGTTGTTAAGACAATTAATAGCCTTGGCAAATATCTTAGCACAAGAGGTCTTCCCCGTTCCTCTAGCTCCACAAAACATAAGAGCATGAGGAACACGAGAACTACAAACTTGATTTTTTAAGATATCAGTCACATGAAACTGTCCTACAACTTCGTCGAAAGTCTTCGGACGCCATTTACGATAAAGAACTTTATACATTTAACATCCAAAATAAAGAAATCGAGGAAAGCACCCGTCTTAAAATTCTTAATGCTGCTTAGTTTCCTATCTGACATGGTTCGAACAAAGACGTCGCCTCCCCAAAAACGAGCACACTACATGCGCTCATCGGTATTTTACAACACGTAAGTTTTTAAATCAATGGTTTCACTTGCATAATCTAAAATAATTTTCTTCGCCGTTAGAAATTTTAAAAGTCCCAAGACCACCTCGTCCATTATTTTTCAAAACCGTACCTATATATCCTGATATAAAATCTCGAAGTTTAGAATTATCAGTAATTTTACTTTTGATTGCAAAAGAGTGACTTAAATGTTCAACAAGTCTATCTGCTGCCATGTCGCAAACAGCCTCATACATTTTCGCAGAATTTATTTCGACCACTTTAGACATAGCAAAATCACATGCTACTTCGTTATCTTTATCCTCAAGCAAATCACCATATCCATCCCCTAATGATTTTTCTAAATTAATATCAATGACAACTCCGAAATTTCCAAATAAAACTTTGGACAGAACTAATTTATTCAAATTTTTGCCGAATATATAATTAAACTCAAATTCAAATTTTCCTGCGGCCCCATTTCCAATGGACAAAAAAATAGTATACGAACCAATTCCTTTTTTGACGGTAAACACACGAGTCTTGTTGCGAATAAGTTCCAAAAGCCTACTAACTTCATGCGCCTCTTTTTCATCATTCAGAAAAAGTAAATCTTCAATTTTATCTTCATTTTGATTTTTTGAATCAGCATTTTGCTTACCAGTGACATGAGTTTCACTGCTAGTCTTATCCAGTACTTTCTTAGTTCCATATCCGATTAAGCCACCAAGAAAAAACAATCCCGCGCCACCACCGGCAGCTTTACCATAAGATAAATTACAATTTATGGGTACTGGATCTTTCGGAGGTTTTGGAGAAACAATTTCATTTCTGCTTCTTTTTCTTTTTTTACCCAAATACTTGCCAACGTTCAAATCTGATTTTTTTAAGTTAACGCTTTTACTTAAACCAGATTTTTTTACCCCGCCACCCTTAGCAAGTGACATAGGTGCTAAACTACCACAACAAGCCAATACAATGGAAAAAAGTTTCTTCATATCAACCTCCCCCCCTCGTTTTACAAAACTTTATGCGTAATTTTAGCACAGACTACTCTAAAAAGCAAGGAGATGTTAGGTATAAGATAAAATCATAGCAATAGGGACGGAATAACAGAATTATCAACCGTATTCAATTTTTTTCATTGATAAATTATGAAAAAATAAATTTCGAAAAACAATGTACATGCGCTATGTAAAATTTGATTCCTTGGGATAAGTGAAAAAAACTAAATTTGTGCAAAAACATTACAAGCGCTTAGGTATTGCTAAAAATAGATTAGGTAAAGCACAATGATCCGAGTACACCAGTAAAAAAAACGACAGAAATAAAGTAATCAGTAGATTCTATTCTTTCATTTTTCGGGTGGTAGTTTTGCGATTCTATCCACTCTTAGCAATGCCAGTGCTTACAAGGTGTTGACAAAAATATTTCCATCGTGTATCATGAACGCGTGTTCAGTATTTTTTGTTGTTTATTTTTATCATGGTTTTTTGAGGGAGGAAGGTATAGTTATGAGCAGAAAGAGAATACGTAAGATATTATCGGCGGCTTTGGGGTTACTTGCATTTGGAAGTTCTTCCGGAATAACTAAAGCAGATGATGATGTTCAGGTTGCAGAGCGACAGAATGAGGATTTTTTTGATGGACTTGGTGATGTCAAAGATGATTTAGATGATTTCGGTGATGATGATATGACTAATCAAGCAAGAGAAGATATCACGAAGAATGTGAATGGAATAAGGGAAGCTATGGCAAGACATAATAGTCGTTTCCTCCAACTCTCGAAGGATTGGACGGATAAATTTGGGCCGGGAAAAATCCAGGTTGGTGAGACATTGTCGACAAGTTTTAGTGGTATTAATGAAATGATCAAAAAAGGAGCGTCTTTAAAAGCGGGGATTGATAGGGATCTGAACGATATAACTTTAGCACTTAGTAATCCGGAAGGTAAATATAAAGCTTTTGGGCAGCTCGATGCGGTTGGTTCCCGTGTAGATTCGTTCGGAGTAGTTGTCAATCAGTTGGAGGCAGCCATAGCAGACTTTGAGAATAATTTGAAGTTGGCGGCGGATGTCGATGCGCAGACGAATAACAACAACAGGAAGGCAAATTATAATTTACTCGTCGCCAAACGTAATGAGGTTGGTGTTCTTGTGAAGAAGGTAAGAGCATCATTCAAGGGTTTCGTTGATATCAAGAGACGTGAAGTTAAAGTAGATGCTATTTCGGATGAGCTAACAGAGATAAGAAGGCAAATGGAAATCAAGAAGGAAGATGGTATAAGTAATGAGGAGTACGATACTATTTCGGCGAGGCTTAATGAGATGAAGGTAACTCTTGCTGATATTGCGAGAACCATTGAAGAGGATAAAAGGGTCTATGAAGAGGAGACCGATCACTCAGTTTTGACCAACATGAAGTTAATGGTCAACCAAATGTATAAATCGTTTTCTGTCGACTGTAATCCAAGAAGGCTGTCGGCAGTTGGCATGAGTAAAGATTCTGTGAATCAGTGTGTGAAATTTTATAATATGGTTAAGGAGCACTACATTAAGCTGAGTAAGGAAATTCAGGAGAAACTTGAGGCAGCTATGGATAGGGTAGGCAGTAGTGTGAGTTCTGAGATTCGTGATTTTTGCAATGACGGGATTGATAAGTTTAATGCTAGGATCGTAAGTTGTAAGCGTGCTTTTGCAAGGGTTCAAGAATTTGAGGCGAATAAACAGTTTCAACTGTCTCCTGCGGAATATCGTCAGAAGGCACGTTCTCAGTTTATCAATGAGTGTAGACGTATTCGCGACCGTGGCGAATTGACTAGGGCAGAGAAGTTGGATGAGTTAGTTGCTGCCATGTCGAAGATACTTCCAGGACGTGAGGCTTTCCATCGACAGACTTTGAGTTTACTTGATCGTGAGGTTCAAATAGATGCTCGCGGTAATATCGATTCGACCTCTGTGTTAGCCAAGAATATTTTATTTATAGGTTCGCCTGGAAATGGTAAAACGGAGGAAGTTCGTACAGCTGCAGATGCTTTGGGATTGAAGATTATATATGCGAATGGTGATAATTTCTCTAGTGAGGCTGCTAGCAACGAATTCTATAATAATCTTATTAACGAGACATTGAATGCAAATTCT
Organism: uncultured Clostridia bacterium; assembly: GCA_947165155.1. Taxonomy (GTDB): domain Bacteria; phylum Bacillota; class Clostridia; order Oscillospirales; family Acutalibacteraceae; genus Improbicoccus. The sequence continues at coordinate 22,863 of CAMUZI010000002.1, forward strand.
AGGTTTCTTATATTCTTTGATGAAGTAGATTCTATTTTTGTAAATCGCTCATTGTTAGATAAAGGTGATCAGAAAGGTGCTGTAACTGTATTTAATAACTTTTTGTCTAGGTTGCAGCGTAACCCTGAATTGATGAAGAAGTATGCTGGTCTGGTTGGTACTACTAACATGTCAGTAGATCGACTCGATTCTGCGTTGGCCAGTAGGTTCCAGCAGAGGATTCACATACCCAAATTTGATGAAATTGATGCGCAGGCGTTCTTGCGTGTTGAGCTTGAGCCAATTTCGATTGCTGCAAATACTACCAAGGAAGCGCTTATTGCTACTCTTGCACGTACAATGGTTGCGGTTGGAATGGATGCAAGAACTGCTTTGAATATTATTGATGAGGTTTATGCTTATTCTAAATCTATTTCGCCAGCTGCAGTTGTTGTTGAGCCCTCTTTGGGTGATGATATTGATATTGACGGTAACGGTGATGTTATAGTCATGCCAGCTGATTTGATAGCCGGGTTCAATGGTATGAAACTTGGTGGTTCAAAGGGACGTAGAAATGCCGTTAATAATGAAGAGCCAAATCCTCCATTAAGGAGTTAGGAGCGCGTTATTTGGGTTATAATATGCAGTGTTTTGGCATATAGTTTGTTAGTATACATTTTGTGCGTCTTACCTTTTGGGTAAGACGTTTATTTTTTTCGTTTAAGGAGATTATATGTCATACGATTTAAACAAATACTCAATTTCCAAACTGAGTTTTACAAATTCTAGTGTGCAAGAAGTTCCTATTGATGCTGATATTACACTCCCAGATTATTGCCCAGATATAGGTAAAATTTTGAAATGTCAGGTTTCAATATCGGTTTTATCAAGAAATATCGCTGGTGACCGTCTTTCCGTGGAAGGTATATCGTTAGTTGAACTTTTTTATTCCGATATTGAAAAAAACTCTGTGCGTTGTTTTAAATCTGAAATTCCGTTTTCTCAGAATTTCAATATTTCTTCCTCTCTGAATGCTGAAGTCGTTACATTTGATATTAAACGCGAATATATAAATTGTCGCGCAGTTTCACCTAGAAGGTTAGATATACATGGCGCTTTTTCTCTTAAGGCTTTGATCTTTGGACGTAAAAATGTTGAACTAACAAATGATATTATTGGAGATGATATCAAACAGCAAAAATGCGATGTATCTTTTAGTCAGTTAAATTCTATAATTCAGCACCAAATTAATGTAAATGAAACTCTGGATCTGGGTTCTGATAAAACTGCTCCTGAATTTTTGTTGAAGTCGAATTTGAACATTAATGATATTGATTGCTCATGCAACGGTGAACAAATTACTATCTCTGGAAATGCAAATATAAAAATTCTTTATGTAAGCGATATCGAAACTGGGAAGATCGATAGTATCGAATATGAAATTCCGATAAATGAGAGTATCGATTCTCAGGGTGTTATGGATGATAATAATTTTCTTGTCATACCTGAGCTTATATCTCATGATGAAAAGATTGTCTCCGATTCAGAATCTCCTTCGAATCTAATAAATGAGGAGATGAAACTTATGGTTACTATTTTTTCATTTCACGATGACGAGACAAAAATTATCATCGATGCGTATTCCACTGATTATAACGTAGAACTTTCAAATGAAATTTTTGAATTCGATAAATTTGATCATATGGTATGCGAAAATGTTTCTCATAAGGAAAATATTGAATCTTCAGTATCTCAAATTATAGACGTTTGGTCAGATTATTCTTCGATAAACATTTCAGAAAAAGATAATTTAAAGATAAAAATAAATGTTTGCATACTCGCATTAGATCTTGATTTTGTTCCTTTTTATTTTGAGCGTGAAATCCAATTTTATAAAAAAATAGATAATTTAGAGGTAAACAACTCTTCAAAATCAAATTTTTCGATATCACTACAAAAGATAGATTATAAATTATTAAACAACAATTCGATATCTTTAAAATTAAATGCACAGATATTTTATAATATATGCACTACGGAGAACATAAAGATAGTATCAGAAGTCTTTTCGGATAATTCTCAGAAAAAGGAGAAGGATTTAAACACATCTTTAATAATATACTATGCAGACGCTGGCGAAAATCTTTGGAATATTGCGAAAAGTTACGGGACAACCGTAGAAAAAATCAGAAGTGAAAATGAAATCGATATAGACGTCTTAGATTCAGATCGAGCAATTTTGATACCAACAGTCTAATATTTAGGAGATAAAAATGGAAGATCGTAATATATATAATGACATCGCAACAAGAACAGGTGGCGACATCTACATTGGGGTCGTCGGACCGGTTAGAACTGGTAAATCTACTTTTATTAAAAAATTCATGGACTCTTTGGTTATTCCAAACATCTTAGATGAAAAACAAAGAGATAGGACTATTGATGAACTTCCACAATCTGCCGCTGGAAGAACAATTATGACTACGGAGCCGAAATTTATACCTGAAGATTCTGTGGAGGTAGACATTGATGGATGTGTAAAATTCAGAACTCGAGTAATCGATTGCGTTGGATATATAGTTCCGAGTGCCATTGGACATATTGAAAATGAAATTCCGAGAATGGTTATGACTCCATGGTTTAAAGAAGAAATTCCATTTGATAAGGCGGCAGAGATAGGAACTAAAAAAGTCATAACTGATCACTCAACCATAGGAATCGTAGTTACAACTGACGGTTCAATTAGTGACATTGAAAGAAGCGAATACGAAAATGCAGAAGAGCGTGTTATTTCAGAGCTTAAAGAGATAAATAAGCCGTTTATTACTCTCCTGAATAGCATAGATCCTTACTCAGACGAAACAAAAAGACTTTCTGAGCAAATGCAAACAAAATATGATATACCAGTTATTTCAGTAAACTGTATGGATTTAAATCAAGAGCAGATAAAAGAGATTCTAAGCAAAGTTCTTTATGAGTTTCCGATAAAAGAGGTTCGAATTGATGTTCCAAGATGGTTACTTTCACTCGAAAAAGATCATTGGTTGAAATCGGATATTTATTCCACAATAAGAAACTCATCAAAAACGGCGACGAAAATAAAAGACGCTAAAAATATATCTTCTGATTTGAGATCATCGGATTTTGTAGTCGATTCTTCATTAAACAAAGTAGATTTAGGAACTGGAAGCGCAAACGTAAAAGTTTCACTTAAAGATAATTTATTCTATAAGATACTAAGTGAAAAGACTGGTATAAACATTGAAGACGAATGTCAGCTCATGGATCACATGATGAATCTTTCAAAATTAAAGGAAAAATACGATAGAATAGGGAATGCATATGATGATGTTGAAAATGAAGGATACGGAATCGTAATGCCTACACTTGACGAACTTACACTCGACGAACCTGAGATAATAAAACAGAGTGGAAAATATGGTGTAAAACTCAGAGCCTCGGCACCAGCGATTCATCTATTGAAGACTAACATAACAACTGAGATAACTCCCATTGTAGGTTCTGAACAGCAATCAGAGGAATTAGTAAGCTATCTTTTAAAAGAATTTGAAGAAAATCCCTCGCAAATATGGGAATCAAATATGTTTGGAAAATCGCTTCACGCACTTGTAAACGAAGGTTTGCACAACAAGATTTACAGAATGCCTACAGATGCTCGAGACAAACTAAAACAAACCATAGAAAGAATAATAAATGAAGGATGTAACGGTCTTATTTGCATTATTTTATAATTTACTCTTTGCGTCGTAGCTTATTAGAATACTATTGAACAGAAATATAAATATAACCAATACTAGCGCTAGGCTTGAGCCGGTCCATGGATCATAAAGAGAGCCTAGAAATTTAAGTTCGATAATTTCGCCTATCAGTATATTTTCAGAGCCACCAAGCATTTTAGAAAATATAAACGAACTCAAATTTGGAGAGAGTACCATCATAATCCCAGATACTACACCAGGTTTACTCATAGGCAAAATTATTCTGGAAAATATGGTAAATTTACTAGCTCCCAAATCAGTTGCTGCTTCTATGATATCTTTATTTATCTTAGAAATAGAAGAGTATATCGGCATAATCATAAACGGAAGTGAACTATAAACCGATCCGATTATAACAGCACTTTTGGTATTCATAATCGATATTTCGTTTCTAGCAAAAAATGTTAAAATTTTGCTAATTATTCCGTTTGATTCCATCATGGTCATGAGAGAATATGTAGTCAAAAGAAAACTTACCCACATTTGCAAAATAAGAGCTGAAATAAATAATCTTTGTACTTTTGGACTTAATTTAGAAATTCCATATGCGGTTGGAAATCCTATGATCAAGCTCACGAATGTAGAAAGGATAGATAAATATATAGAACGTAAAAAAACTCTTGAATAATTTCCAACATCAAAAAAGTTAGAAAATGTGAAGTTTCCCAACTCATTTGTAAACGAATAGTACACAACAAAAATCATAGGAAGCAATCCAAAAATTATTATCCACGCCAAGTAAGGAATTGAAAATATTCTATTTTTTATCTTTCATTCACCTCCTCACTGGAAAATTCATCACTAAATGAACTATAATCACCAACTTCAGATGAGTAATCGGATTTTTTCATTATGTGAATATCTTCTGGGTAGATATCTATTCCAATAACATCTCCCACATTTTTATTTTCAATTGTTTGAATCATCCATTTAAAGCCATCAATATCCGCTATTATCTCGTTATTAACTCCCTTAAAAGTGACAGAAGTCACAACGCCAGAGATGTGAGCAGAATCGGGCGGAACAAGTTTGATATCTTCGGGACGAATTACAACATCTACATGTTCACCTTTCAAAAAGCCTTTGTCAAGACACTTGAATTTTTTCCCTTCCATTTTAACTAAATAATCATTGAGCATTATCCCATCAATTATGTTACTTTCACCAATGAAATCTGCGACGAAAGCATTAGAGGGTTCGTTATATATATCTTTCGGAGTACCGATTTGTTGAATTTTACCTTTATCTAGGACAACTACAATATCAGACATTGAAAGAGCTTCCTCTTGATCATGCGTCACAAAAACAAATGTAATTCCCGTTTGCATTTGGATTTTTTTAAGTTCAACTTGCATATCTTTTTTTAATCTAAGATCAAGTGCAGCAAAAGGTTCATCTAAAAGAAGTACCTTAGGATGATTAGCGAGTGCGCGAGCAACGGCAACTCTTTGTTGCTGTCCACCCGAAAGAGAATCAATATGCCTATCAGAAAAGTTAGATAACCCAACCAGTTTGAGCATATAATTAACTCGATCTTTAATTTCTTTTTCACTTTTTTTAGAAACAACAAGTCCAAATGCTACATTATCGAAGACATTCATATGAGGAAACAGTGCATATCGTTGAAAGACAGTATTTACTTCTCTTTTGTGCGGGGAAAGATGAGTAATATTTTTATTTTCAAAAAAAATGCTACCACTATTGGGATGCAAAAAACCAGATATGAGCCTCAAGATAGTGGTCTTACCGCACCCAGAAGGACCAAGAAGGGTCACAAACTGACCCTTCAAGATATTCAGATTCAGATTATCGAGTATTACCTCATCTCCGAATTTAACATTTATATCTCTAAGAGAAATTATACAATCATCCAATTAAACACCGATTTTCCCATCATATTTTTTTGAACTCACAGTCCTTTAGTATCTCGCCTTCCTCTTTAAATTTATCATCACTCCATCTTATAACATCATCGTCGATATCGAAATGCCCTGTTCCATTCGATGAAGTTTTCTTAGCTTTTTCTTTACCAGATGCATTAACTTCCACATCTTCACAAACGCAATCAGAGTACGAAAGTCTCAAAACATTACTCGAACTGTTATGCTTCAACCATTCTCTATCAACTCTTACGGTCATAGTCCATCTAGTGTAATTCTGGCTTGCATTTGACTCACTAAATTTTACTACCACCGTAGCACTGCTAGAATCCTTATTTGCGGTAAAGTTAGCAGACGTATTTTTAACAGAACCATTGTATGTTCCCTCTACCTCTTTGAAGTCAAAATCTGCTTCACTTTCATCCTCACTTTCACCCTCATCTTCTTCATCGTCATGATCATGAACACAATTTGGATCGTCACAGGTTTCTTCTTCTTCAATTTTATCTTTCGAATTTTCAGTAGAAGTTGTTGGAGTGCTGTCAGTATTGTTCTTCTTATTTTTAACTATTGCAAAAATACCCCCACCAATCACCAAAATCGAAAGCGCAGAAATCAAAATGATTTTATTTTTTTCCATACATAACACCTCAAAAACACAACTGTCAATATATTTAACACACAATCCTTATGCTCGTCAACCAAATTTACAAACTAGGCATTGTTAAAACCAAATAGATTATACTGAAAAAAGCTTAAAAGTATAAATCAAAAAACTATATTAAAACACAATAACTAACAACCCTAGCTCTCAACTTTTTACGGTAACAAATCGCAATTTCTACTCACTTTTAGCAATCACACAAACTGTACTGACTCTATACAAAACTACCTATCAACACTCAACTCCCCCAAATATACTCAATATTGGCGCCCTCGACAGGAATCGAACCTACAACTAAGTCTTAGGAGGACCTTGTTATATCCATTTAACTACGAGGGCAAACCACACGATATTCTACTCATATGAGTTAAATATGTCAACGTAGGTTGATAAAAAGGCATTGCTAAAAATAGATAGATAAAACAAAATGATTCGAGTACACCAGTAAAAAAACAACAAATAAAGTAATCATCAAACTTTATTCTTTCATTTTTCGGGTAATAGTTTTACGATTTTTATCCACTTAGTAGTACCTTTTTCGTTTAAATTGATGATTTTTTGAAAAAATATGCGATATTGTGTTGTTTTTTTCGGAATATATGATATGGTAGAGGCTGTGAATGCGTAAACGCAGTATGCGTATTTTATTCATTCAAATTTGAGTTTTGAAAGGAGTATTTATGTTATCTGGGTGGAGGTCGTTGAAAAAACTAAGGAAGGCGACGGGGATGGCTATTGCGTCATCTAGTCTGTTTGCATGTTCTTCGCAGGTTTCCTGTGGTACTGGTATTTGTGATGGTGCCCTCTATTACGATCTTGATTGTAAGGGAGAATTGACTATTTCTACATGCGATGGAATTTGTGCAATTTTTAAAGGAATTCCCAAAAAAAATTTAAAAATTCTTATGGAGCGGGCTGGGGTAAAAAAAATTAAGTCTATTGTTATTGGTAAGGGAATTACAGTGGAGAAGGATGATGTTTTTATGTCATTGCCTTTATCAGTGGATGCCTCTATCTTTGCATGTGGCTTTACAGATAAAGAAATCCAAGATAGTACTGTAGGTAAAGCATTCAATAAAGCAAAAAATAAAGATTTAGGAAATGTAACTATGCATTTTTCAGGCAAGGGGATAATTGATAGAAGTTGTTGGAATAAATACTGCAATAAAAACATTGTCAGGTCTGTTTGCATTGAATCGGATACCATTCCAAATTCAATTACTCGCATTGTCAGCACGGTGATTGATCATGATCTTTGGAAAAAATACTGCAATAACTACACTGCCAGGTCTTGTTGTATTAAAAAAGGGATAGCCGGGATTGGTGAAAAAACATTTAGTTATTGCCACAAATTGGAAAAGATTACCATTCCAAATTCAGTCACTAGCATTGGTAATGATGCATTTCATCAATGCGTGGATCTGGAAAAAATTACTTTTCCAAAATCAATTACTAGCATTGGTAATGGTGCATTTAGTTGCACAGCATTGAAAGAGATTACCATTCCAGATTCAGTTACTATCATTGATGATGATACATTTATACACTGCTCAGATTTGGAGAAAGTTACTCTTTCAAATTCACTCACTAAAATTGGTAAGAACGCATTCCTTGGCTGCACAAAATTGAAAGAGATTACCATTCCAGATTCAGTTACTAGCATTGATGAGTGTGCATTTCAACACTGCTCAAATTTGGAGAAAGTTACTCTTTCAAATTCACTTACTGAAATTGGTAGTAACGCATTCCTTGGCTGCACAGCATTGAAAGAGATTACCATTCCAGATTCAGTTACTAGCATTGGTGAGCATGCATTTCACGACTGCTCAAATTTGAAGAAAGTTACTCTTTCAAATTCACTTAACAAAATTAGTGAGGGTACATTCCGTGAATGCAAAAAATTGAAAGAGATTACCATTCCAGATTCAGTTACTAGCATTGATGAGTGTGCATTTATACACTGCTCAGATTTGAAGAAAGTTACTCTTTCAAATTCACTTAACAAAATTAGTGAGGAAACATTCCGTGGCTGCAAAAAATTGAAAGAGATTACCATTCCAGATTCAGTTACTAGCATTGATAAGGGTGCATTTCAACACTGCTCAAATTTGGAGAAAGTTACTCTTTCAAAATATCTTCTTAGAATTGGCATAAATGCATTCCAGTATTGTCAAAAATTAAAAACGATTGAAATTCCACGTCTTGTTGGGAATATTGGAGATGGTGCGTTTTATGGATGTATCAATTTGTCTAATGTTAAATTTTCACTTGTGAACCGTAACGTTTTTGATTTTCTCAAAGCTTGCTTCGTCATGAAAAACTTCACCATGAAAAACGGAGAAAAATTTTATGTACCCGAGGCGGCAAATATGGCTTTAGCTAAGTTTCTTGCAACAGAACTTGTAATTGAATCTAATGCATTTCGTAATTGCACAAAATTGAAAATGATCGTCTTACCTTGTGGTACGAAGGTTGTTGGAAATGCTTTTGATTACCCAGAAACAAGGGTAAGAATATATAAGAAGATTCAGGAGGGTAAGAATATATTAAGAATAGATTGATTAGTTATGATATGATACAATCTAGCAAGGCATGCTGTGTGGTCACACAATATAAATGTATTTTTGATGCGTCTGATTTTTCGTTTAAATTGATGATTTTTAGAAAAATATGCGATATTGTGTTGATTTTTTTGAAGTATGTTATACAATAAAATCGTGAATATGTGATTGCGAATGTGCGTTTTGCGTGTTAAAATTTATTTTTTAAAAGGAGTATTTATGTCATCGAATGGTAGGTTGTTGAGGAAATTAAGAAAAGTCATGGGAGCAGCCGTTACATTGCCGAGTTTGGTTGCGTGTTCGTCGCAAGTTTCGCATGCTGGTGGTGTGTATGCAACGTTTTATCCTTTGAGTGAACTGTTGAATTTTTTTGGTGATGGGGTGATTGACGATAGTTGGAAAAGTTCCTTTGGCCATAAGCCTATCAAATATGTTATTATCAACGGGGGTATTACCAAAATTGGTGAATGTACCTTTTGTGATTGTGTTAAACTGGAAAGAATTAAACTTCCGAATACTCTTGAAAGTATTGGAGATCTTGCCTTTTCTGGTTGCAAAAATTTAAGATCAATTACAATTCCAGAGTCTGTTAAAGAGCTTGGTATCGGCGCATTTTTGGGTTGCGAAAATTTAAGATCAATTACAATTCCAGAGTCTGTTAAAGAGCTTGGTGACCAAGCATTTTCAGACTGTAAAAGCCTTGAAGAAATCACAATACCAAGCAGTATTGAAGACATTGCAAGTGGTTTATTTTTTGGTTGTAAGAATTTAAAAGCAGTTAAGATTCCATCACCTATTGAATATATTGGCTGTAGTGCATTTAGAAATTGTGAAAACTTGTCCAAGATTGAGTTTTACTCGCCTACAGATGATTTTAAGAGGGAGCCAGAATTGAAATATCCTAATGATCCGAAGGGTAGGGCGAAATATTATGTAGAAAATTGCCCAGAGAAGTGGCGTTATTTTGGCCATATTTTCCATGCTATGAAAGAAAAGACAGGTTCTTATTTAGTTGGATTAAATAAAAATTTAGTTGAGTTTCTTGTTTCAGGACTTGTAATTTATCCCTTTTCCTTTCAAGGTTGCAAAAAATTGAAAAAAATCTCTTTACCTTTGAATACTAGATTTGACGTTGGAGAAGAGAATGTAAGCCCTGTGACCATTGATGATATTATTTTACGTTCTGATAAGCTAAAAAAGCCTTGTGGATGTTGTTTTGCAAGATGTAGTAAGCTGAGCGATTTTTTTGAACCTAACATGGAAGTGGAAATAGGTGGGAAAACCTATCGCGTTGAATAGATGTGCATGTTCAAATTTTTGAACTAAAATGCTACAATATAAATTGGGTACGCTGTGTGGTTGCGCAATCATCGAAAGATGATGTGAGGAAAGTCCGAGCTCCATAGAGCAGAATAACGGATAACGTCCGCCAGGAGAAATCCTCGGGAAAGTGCGACAGAAAGTAACCACCTCATTTTGAGGAAAGGGTGGAAAGGCGAGGTAAGAGCTCACCAGCGCTTAGGAAACTAAGTGTCTACGTAAACCCTATTCGGAGCAACATCGTGTAAGACATTTGCTTGCTCGGCAGTCTTTGGATGGCAGTGAGCTTGGAAGTAATTTCAAGCCAAGATAGATGATCACACTCGACAGAACTCGGCTTATAGGCATACCTATCAAAGCGAAATTTCGATAGTCTTTTCTATCGAAGTTTTGTTTTACTTTATAAAAATACTAATTTAAATTGTATATATTTTGTTTAAATTGATGATTTTTTTGAGAAGATATGCGACATTGTGTTGCTTTCTTCGAAACGTGTAATACAATGAAGTTGTGAACGTGTGATCGCAATACGTGTGTGCTGTGTGTTCAAATTTATTTTTTAAAAGGGGTATTTATTTCATCGAATGGTAGGTTGTTGAGGAAACTAAGAAGAGTCATGGGAGCAGCTGTTGCATCGTCGAGTTTGGTTGCGTGTTCGTCGCAAGTTTCTCACACTGTAGCAAATTTTAAATTTGATTCTCGGACTGGAACTTTGCGTTTTTCAACGGAGGAGGGTAAGTGGGGGCATATTGACGATAGTTGGCGCAATCGCTGCAAAGATTATGATGTCAAAACTGTCATCATTGGCAAGGGTATTACTAAAATAAACGAGAACGCCTTAAGTTTTTGTGAAAACCTGGAAAGGGTTATTTTTCCATCGTCTGTTGAGAATATGCAGATTGACAATGAAGCCTTTCAGTGTTGCAAAAATTTGAAATATATTGATATTCCCAATGGTGTTATCAAAATGGGTGAGGCTGTTTTCTCCAACTGTATAAGCCTAAAAAAGATTACTATTCCACCGTCTGTTAAGAAGATGGGAAGTCGTATCTTTGATAGTTGTGAAAAGTTGGAATGTGCTGATCTTTCCAAATGTGGTATTACCGAGGTAAGTGATCAAGCTTTCTGTGACTGTAAAAGCCTAGAAAAGGTTGCTATTCCACCGTCTGTTACGCAGATAGGGTTAGAGGCCTTTTGGTGTTGTAAAAAGTTGGGAAATTTCGATATTCCCGAAGGTGTTTCCGAAGTTAGGCGGGGTGCTTTCGAGTACTGTGAAAGCCTAGAAAAGATTACTATTCCACCGTCTGTTAGGCTGATTGATGATAGTGCCTTTCATTATTGTAGTAACTTGAAAGAAGTTGAATTTCCTTTTTGTGATCATAATGATATTTTTCATTTTTCGCTTATATCAAGAAAAAGGGTGATGAGCGATTCAATGAAAGAACTTCCTGCTCTTAGTAATAATGCGAAAATGATGATAATGTCGTATATATTACGCCAACATTTTTCTAAAGATTTGTTTATAGGTAGTGAAGCATTTTCAGGGTGCCCACGGCTTAAGTGTTTTAGAATGCCTCCTGTTCCGCGTGTTCATGTTGCTTCAGATGCCTTTGATAAAGGAACAGAGGTAATAGATTATATAAGTTTATTAGACAAATTCAGATTGGGAGAAATAGACGGTGTCTGATTTTTCGTTCAAATTTATGATTTTTAGAAAATATGCGGGCATTGCTGAAAGTAAGTAGATGATATAAAATACAAAGCATGATAGAAGAGAAAAAAGGTCCAAAATGTGGACGAAAAAAAAAGTAAAAAATGGATTTATGAGAGAAAAGCAAAGGTATAAATGTAAAATTGCGGATGTAACTATACTGGCGAAAAAAATGGTTATCTCGAAGATATAAAACAAAAAGTAGTAAAATATTACCTGAAGGTAATAGGTTTAGAAGAATTGAAAGATTACTTAATGATAGTCATGTGTCCGTAATAAATTGAGTAAAGCAGGCCCCAGATAAAATACGTAAAAAGAAGACATTTAATAACAAAAAACGAATATTTTAGAACTTGATGAAATGTGTGTGAATTTTAAAAAAAAATATGGTTCTGGACGGCTGTAAATCGAGAAACTAAAGAACTTGTTGGTTTTTTCGTAGGTGATCGCAATTCTGAGAGCTCTGAGAAATTTTGTGAAAATATTTCGCATGTTGAGGCTAAATTTTATACTACAGATAAATTTTCAGTGTATGACATTATTACACCAGACATTGCTAGAAATAGATAGATAAAACAAAACAATTCGAGTACACCAGTTAAAAAAGCAATAGAAATAAAGTAATCAGCAGATTTTATTTCTTCGTTTTGCGGGTGATAGTTTCACGATTTCTATTCACTTTTAGCAGTATCCTCTTATTGTTTTTGGACCGTGACTATTTTTCTTCTATGCACTTTTAGCTCGGCAGATCTTATACTTATACTGTTGAACGTATGAACCGTCTTCTTCGTCATTATCTTGCCCGTTTTGCTCGCAAAATTTATTGCTGGTTTAAATCTCTAACTATGATTGATAATTCTGTCCCCCTGTTTTTGTATCGTCATTTTGTTAATTGTATATCCGTTTTTAGTGCCGCCAAGATTGTTAGTTATTTTGTTTTAAATAGTTTTTTGATCTATACTTCTGAGTTATTTTCAGTATAAGCTATTCGATTTTAGCAATACCCGATTCGAGATTATCCATATAAAACCATATTTGTTTCCACTCGAGTTCAAAATGCTTCCAATAAGTGCAATGCCAGACATAATCCAAGATAAAATAGTTCAAATTATATGTTTCATTTGCTGGTTTATTGTTATTTGCTTTATTAGAATTTACCTGTTATAATTTAGTTTAGAACGAATGTATTAATGCATAATAGAATGGAGATTGTGATTTATGATTGGAATTAAAATTCTGTGTTGCAGTTTATCAACGTTATTGATATTTTCCAGTGAATTTTCATCCGCAAAAAATAAATCATTTATTCCAAATATTAGAAATAGTTTTAGAGTTAAAAGCCAACGTAAACGTAAATTAAATGTCAACAAGAAGAGTTTAAATAAAAAAATCATGAAGTCTAAGTTGTCCTATGTTACCGCAAAAGTGTCAGATGATAGAATGAAGGCCATAAAAACAAGATTGTCTATTCCCTCCATCTCAGCTGATGTATTAAGTTTTATCACAAACCACAAAAAAGTTTCGGTTGGCTTAGGAGCATCTGGTAGTGGTGTTTTGGTTGCTTGTTGTTTTTTTAAATTTTTGAATTCTCATTTGGGTATTTATTTAACTTCGTTTCAAGATAAGTCATTTAACCCTAAAAAAGGTGCTTTCAATGATGGAGTGGAAAAAAGAATTAGATTTTTTACTGGTACACCATATGTTTTTAAATATGTCAGAAATAGTGATCGTAATCAAAGAAGCATTCAATGTGAAATTGAAGCGTACAAAGTGCTTAAAGATTTAAATGATAAAAGAATAAAAAGACCAATAAAATATTCAAAGAAATTTTTCAGTGGTAATTGTAGATTTATATATGAATTTGCAGATGGTATGTGTATTACGGATTTTGCTGATTATTTAGATAATCAAAACAAAAGTAATAAGGAAAAGCTTTTGATATCGTTGAAACTGCAAAAAGAGATATGTGAAATTTATCTTGAATTTATGAAAAAGGGATATAACTATCACGATTTAAATCCAGGAAACTTTGTAATTGCTGTAGATCAAAATGATAATTATTCTGTTAAAGTTTTTGATTTTGGAAAGTTTGAAAAGATTCAAAAAAACCCAAATGTAGAAGTCGGTCCAATATTAAGCATTGAAAATTATTTAATGGATAATCCATTCGTAAATAAATATACAGGAAAAGCACTTGATAGTCGAAACGGATACGATAAAAACACTTTTTTCAAGTTCTTGTCAGAATCAAAAATGTTGGAAAGTAGAAGTATAAATTTAAGAAATTGTCTTTTGGCTAAGTTACATGGGAATGATGAATACTATATTAACTCATTATTGCCTTATTATGGGATAACGGATGAAGAGGCGAGGCAAATTTGTGATGGTCAAAAACCAAAGCCATGTGGAGTAAACGTAAATATTGAAAAGCTCGTCAAATTTTTGGATACAAAAATCATTCAACTGGGTGCTCTTGATGAAAATAATGAAATTTTCAAAGTTACCAATATTAACTCTGACAATATACTTGGCTATGTAAACAGAGAGCAAAAAATGAAAAATTAGTGAAACTGCTACTAATGATTTCACGTTTCAAATCTCCATTTATTGTTCTTTGTGCGTATTTATCGAGGATATTCACTTTTCGATTTATGTTTATCAGTCCTGCGGTGAAATCTATGTTGTCTATTTTGAATACACCTTGAAATACTGTTTTATCGAATTGTTCTGACATTTTGGCTCCTTTTACTTACAATTTATGGTTGGCAAATTATATCTACTTAGATATAATATAGGTACGGGGGATAAAAAATTGTTTGAATATATTACCTATAGAGATAAACGTGGAAACGATGAATTTGAAAATTGGATTAGAAAATTGAGTATAAAATCGGAAACCAGTAAACATGACAGAATTCAATTAAAAAAGATATTTGAATATTTGGAAATCTTAATGATTAATGGCAGTCGTGCGGGAGAAAGATATATGAAACACATAGAGGGTGATATTTGGGAATTAAGACCTCTTGAAAATCGAATAATGTATGCTTATTGGAAAGACAGTACTTTTGTATTGCTACATCATTTTAAAAAGAAAACACAAAAGACTCCTAAAAGCGAAATACAAATAGCAAAAAATAATTTAAAAGATTTTTTGGAAAGGAATGGTTAATTATGGCCAAATTAATTAATGGAATAAAATATAATACTCATGAAGATTTATTAAAATTAAGCAATTTAAATGACTCTGAAAAAGAAGAAATAAAATTAAATGCACAAATAGCTAGTGCAATAATAAAAGCCAGGGAAGAACAAAACATTACACAGCAAGAATTAGAAAAAATGAGTGGGGTAACACAGCCTTTAATTGCAAGAATAGAAAGGGGAAAAACTGAACCAAGGATATCAACAATAATAAAATTGCTCGAACCACTAGGAAAAACTCTAAGAGTAGTACCAATAGAAAACTAAATCCAACTATCGCCCGAAACAAAAGATTGCCCTAGTCTTGCATCTTCCTCTTTGATTTTAAAGTTTAAGAACCGTACAAATTGTGAAAAATCACCGTTTGCTTCAATTATAATATCTTTACTTTGAGATGAAACTCTTGAATTTTTAAATTCCTCTAATTGTGGAGCATAAGGTGTTTGGTTTGCTCTTTTATTTTTTTTATAATGCAATCAAAAAAAAATAAATTTTGTGTTGACATAACATTTGAGTTGATATATAATCCATCGTGTCGGATCTATGAATCAAATAATGAACTTTAATGAGGTGTTTTTATTGGTAAGAAAGCTTTATTGAGTGCAATTTCGGCTATATTGTCATCACTGCTTTCGGTTAGCGCTGTTCCCAGAAAAGGTGGAATATCGGGTATGAGTGGTGGAAATTATTTTAGGAAAAGAAACCTCAGAGACGTAACTAGCAAAAATTCTAATTTAAAACAGCAAAGAGTGCTAGGGGTAATGAATAGCCCAAAAAGCTTAGTGGAAATCAAAAAAGAAGAAAATATTTTGAAAACTCAAGATGCTTCTAAAGCGAAAGGTCAGAAATCCAAAGGTTTCAAAGATTTGGTTGTGGAGCATCCAATTGGTTTTACAATATAGTGGCATGTGTGTTGCGGGGGTGGTTACTACTTCCATGTTAGCAGTTAAGCATTTTTGTTTTGGAGAATCTGGTAATTATGGAATTCCCATCATTGGAGAACCTAAATGGAGTGTTTATTTTGGTTTAGGTGTTTGCTGTAACAGTATTAAATCGTTGAAAATTAATTGGGAAGGTTCAATTGGGTCTGCAAATCCAGATCCGAATAATTTGGAATTATACAGATATTTTACAGATCTTAAAAATGGAGATAACCCACTTGGAAGTAGCTTAAAGGAAGGTAGTATAAATAGTCAATTAACCTCTTTAGGAATTGATTTTACGGGAAGTTCGTACAAACTGTTTGATAATTGTGCTGAGATTCGATTTAAGGGTGACGATTTTAAATGTTATCACGGAGGTGTGGAGTTGGAATTGAATAAAGGTGAGAAATTTTTGATATCTAATGTTGTTCAATACTGCTACGAAAGGCTTGGAATAAAGCCTTGTAGAGTTAGTCACCAATCTACTTTCCGCTTTATTTTTTCAGTTAACGGTAATAATGATGAAATGAATAAATGTACAGAAACTTTTGGTAAAAAGGATGCGACATTTAAAAAAGTAATGAGTACGTATTTTCCTATTCAAGACAAGAAGCCTTGCTTTACTGTTCAGTTTGATCTATACCAAAAGAAATGATTTTTGACTTACATTTTTCTTTTTGTAACAGCACTGCTAAAAATGGATAGAAATCATGAAACTATAACCCGCAAAATGAAAGAATAAAGTCTGCTGGTTATTTTGTTTCTATTGTTTTTTTAACTGGTGTACTCGAATTGTTTTGTTTTTTCTATCTATTTTTAGCAATGCTTGAAATCATAAGGCACACCGATGATAAACGTTGGAATTGTATTATCTATGTGCTATAGAAAAGAATTGTGTGCAGAAGATTGTATACTAAAAATTTCGATTTAAGTTAGGGGTGAGACTATGAAACGGAAACAAAATATAAAAAAAGAATCGAAAATAATTGAAATCACAAGATACACCGGTGATAAACGTTGGAATTGTATTATCTATGTGCTATAGAAAAGAATTGTGTGCAGAAGATTGTATACTAAAAATTTCGATTTAAGTTAGGGGTGAGACTATGAAACGGAAACAAAATATAAAAAAAGAATCGAAAATAATTGAAATCACAAGATACACCGGTGATAAACGTTGGAATTGTATTATCTATGTGCTATAGAAAAGAATTGTGTGCAGAAGATTGTATACTAAAAATTTCGATTTAAGTCAGGGGTGAGACTATGAAACGTAAGCAAAATATAAAAAAAGAATCGAAAATAAGTGGAATTATCAAACATGCAGGAGAAGAACGCCGGGAATATATTACATCTGTTATAGAGAAAAATTATATGCCCTATGCTATGAGTGTCATAATGTCAAGGGCTATTCCAGAAATTGATGGATTTAAACCCTCACAGAGAAAGCTTCTTTACACAATGTATAAAATGGGTCTTCTTAACTCCGATAGAACTAAATCGGCAAACATAGTGGGGCAAACTATGAAGTTGAACCCCCATGGAGACTCTGCAATATACGACACTATGGCGAGAATGAGCAGAGGATATGGTGCACTTCTCTATCCTTATGTCGACTCAAAAGGAAACTTTGGAAAATTTTATTCACGTGATATGTCAAAAGCGGCATCTCGGTATACAGAGGCACGATTAGAAAATATATGCACCGAATTATTTAAAGATATAGAGAAAGATACAGTAGACTTTGTATTTAACTATGATAACACCATTTTAGAGCCTACATTGTTACCTTCGTCTTACCCTTCGATTTTGGTAAATTCAATCTCTGGAATCGCTGTTGGAATGGCAAGTTCTATATGTCCGTTTAATTTAAAAGAAATTTGTAAGACTACAATAAAACTCATAAAGAATCCGAATCATAATATTCTTTCTACTCTAATTGCTCCTGATTTCCCTGGTGGAGCCGAAATTTTATACGATGAAAATAAAATTAAAGAAATATACAAAACAGGACGTGGTTCAATCAAGCTTAGAGGGAAATATTCATACGATAAAAAACTCAACTGCATAGATATAACTAATATTCCGTTTTCTACTACGGGAGAGGTGATAATTGAAAAAATTGCAGAGCTTATTAAGCAGAATAAAATAACTGAAGTCTCAGACATAAGAGACGAAACTGGTCTTGATGGATTTAAAATTACGATTGATTTAAAAAGAGGCGCAAATATAGATAAGTTAATTGCAAAACTTTTTAAATTTACGTCTCTTCAAGATAGCTTTAGTTGTAATTTTAATATTTTAGTAAACAGTACACCAAAGGTTATGTCTGTAAAGGAAATTTTACTAGAGTGGATAACGTTCAGATCTAAAGTTGTGAAGCGAAGAACCTATTTTGATCTTGATAAGAAAAAGAGTAAAATGCATCTTCTTTTGGGACTTCAGAAAATATTGTTAGACATCGATAAAGTAATAAAAATCATAAGAGAAACAAAAGAAGAAACGTTAGTTATTCCGAATCTTATGAGTGGCTTTAAAATTGATAAAGTTCAAGCAGAGTTTATATCTGATATTAAACTAAGAAATCTAAATAAAGAATACATATTAAATAAAACTGAAGAGGTAAAGAGCCTAAAAAATGAAATTGATAACCTAGAAAAAATCGTCAGAGATGAAAATGAAGTAAAAAATATAATATGTTCTGAACTTGAAGAAATCTCTAAAAAGTACGGAAAAGATCGTATTTGTCCAATAGTAGAAAAAGATGAAATAGAAGAGTTTGAAATATCAGAAGAGGAAATTCCTGATTATCCCGTAACGATATTTTTCACAAAAGAGGGATATATTAAAAAAATCACACCTCAGTCTCTTAGAATGTGCAGTGAACATAAACTAAAAAACGGAGATGAAATCTCACAAACAATTCAGTCGTCAAATAATAGTGACCTTATTTTCTTTACTAGCTTAGGAAATGTTTATAAATCTAAAGTAAATATATTCGATGACACAAAAGCGAGCGCAATGGGAGAATTTGCATGTGCAAAATTCGGAGGAGAAGATGATGAGAAATTTTTATACGTCATATCGACAAAAAACTACAAGGGATTCGTGTTGTTCTTCTTCACCGACGGACGCGTTGCGAAAGTCAAATTGAATTGCTACTACACAAAATTAAATAGAAAAAAACTAATAAACGCATATAACAAAAAATTGGAGTTATTATCTATATTTTACATAGAAAAAGATACGCAATTTGATATGTATTCATCTTCAGGAAAAAAATTCAGACTAAATACCTCAGTTTTATCTGCAAAATCTACTAGAGACACTCAAGGAGTAATCGTAATGAAACAGAGAGGATTCTTTAAAATAAACGATATCAGACTAGCAAATGATTAACTTAGAAAAAATCCCCCTGGGCAATGCTAAAAGTGAATAGAAACCTTGAAAATATCACTCTAAAAACGAAAGAATAAAGTTTACTTACCACCACTTTATTCTTGTTTTTTTTAACTAGTGTACTTGAATTATTTTGCTTTACCTATCCATTTTCAGCGATGCCCCCTCCCTACTTAACAAAATATCATATAAATTTATCTATTCTTGCGCTTAGTATTCTTCAATAACAAATTTATTTTGAAAATTCTATCAAATGAATGTTATTAAAATTAGTCAATAGTTGATTTATAAGAAAAACTCTCCAGAAAAGACTTTTGTTGCACTTCCCGTCATGTAGATTTTTCCATCTTCATAATCAATAGACATACTTCCGCCTAGCAAATTCACTTTGACATGGTTATCACATAAATTTTCTCGAACTGTGCAAAATGCAGAGGCACATGCACCAGAACCACAAGACAAGGTTTCACCACTTCCTCTTTCGCAAACTCTCATGTCAATTTCTGAACGAGAGACTATTTTTATGAATTCAACGTTTACCCCCTCTTTTTTGAATTCATCGATATTTTGAATTTTACTTCCAATATGTTCGACTTTTAAATTAGAAATAGAGTCGCAAACTATTACAAAGTGAGGATTCCCCACTGAAATATATGTTCCTCTTGTGTATAAAAAATCACTCACTGAAAAATTCAACATTCCAAGGTATTCTGGTTTTCCCATATCTACTTGAACTTGTGACTCTTTTTCTGAGGTTGAGATCATTTTCAAATGTTTCACTCCCGCAAGAGTTTCAATGCTCAAAAATTCTTTTTTTATATTTTTTTCATCGAATAAAAACTTTGCAACACATCTAAGACCATTCCCACATATTTTAGCTTCTGAACCGTCTGCATTAAATATTCTCATTTTAGCGTCTGCCACTTTAGAGGGCGAAACTAAAATAAGACCATCTGAACCGATTCCAAAATGATATTTAGAAACCTCAATTGAAATCTCAGAGGGATTTTCTATATTTCGATCAAAACAATCAACATAAACGTAGTCATTTCCGCAAGCTTGATATTTTATAAATTTCATAGACATTCCTTTAATTATCATTCTCTCTAGTATTTGTATCACCATCTAGTAATTTAGTCGATTTGACTAACCTTGTAAACTTATCAACAAAGAGCATGCAAAATTTTTCTAGACTCTTTTCATGAATAATACATTTAAAAAAGCATACATCTAGAATTACAAAAAATATTTGAAAGCAAAAAATTAGATGATTAAATCTAAATTTATGGTAAACTCCCTTTGAACAAAGGAAATCTCTTATGAATTCCGAAGCGTAAATAGAATTATTCATAATTTCTTCGTTTGTTTTCCAGGTTAGACTACTCGAATTCTTAGAGTAGTTATATAAAACCTCCTGAGTTATTCGAATTTTTTTAGAATTAAATAAAAGTTGCACACACATTATTTTATCTTCATAACACGATATATTTGGTATAAAATTATCATTAAACAGTTCTCTTTTAAACATTTTGTTAAAAAGGAATGCTTTGATCGATATATCAGAGATTAAACATTTAAGTATTTCTTTACTTTCAAATTTTCCTGCTCTGTGAAATAAGAAGTTTTTTGTACAAAAAGCTTTTCCATATGAAACTCTGTAATTACACATCGAAACATCTACATCTTTTACGTTCTCGTGTAAGATTTTCAAAAAATCTACTTCTAGAAAATCATCGCTATCTACGAACGATATATACTTACCTCGAGCCCTTTTTATTCCAAACGCTCTAGCCCCTGAGACTCCAACATGAGAGATACTAAACAAATTCCAATTTTCGTTTCTGCTGCAAAACTCATCGCACACTAGTTTCGTATCATCACTTGAGCCATCATCAACTATTATCAATTCAAAACTTTTAAAACTTTGAGATTCTAACGTTTTTAAGATCCTAAAAACAACCTTTTCCCTATTGTAAATTGGTAGAACTACGCTTACCTCTATCATAGGCACATTATAAAACAAACAATAGATTACGTCAATAAATTATTACGGTTAGGTATTGCTAAAAACAGATAAATGGAGCAAAATAATCCGAGTACACCAGCTAAAAGACGACAGGAATAAGGTGGTAAGCAAACTTTATTCTTTCGTTTTTAGAATGATATTTCTAAGGTTTCTATCCACTTTTAGCAGTACCTTCCGCACACATATTCTTGACATTTTTTCTCGTTTCTTGTATAATCACATACAGTTGTGTTTCTGGTTTTTGTTTTTTGTTTTTATTTAAACTTGAAGGGGAGATGTTCTATGAGTAATGTTGTAAGTTTTAAGAAGAAATTATTGGCTAGCCTATGTGCGTTTGCTTCTGGCGTTGGTGGTGCGAGTGCAGTTATGCCAAGTGTACCCGCTGGGCCGGATGATGTGCTATTAGCACCACTTACTAGGGGTTATGATCCGTACAAGAGCGTTTTTAAGCTTCAATTAGATAATAATGAAAAATCGCTGCTTGATGCCATTAAGAAGTTAGCGAATTATGGGGGTCAATCATACGCTTACGGTTATTTTTCTTTTATATTCAATCTGTCTACAAAATTTCAGAGTATAGCACGAGATATGAGCTTGGGTGTCAGGTTTGGTGGCGATCGTGTTACTTTTGCTATTTGGATGCGGACGAGTAAAGCATCGACGAATAATGAAGTTATTTTAAAGTTTAGTGTCGACACTGCTTATATTGCAAAGAAGTTAAGTGAGAGAGCGCAGAGCAATGCTGATGGTAATATAAAGCTTAGTGTTTCAGAATCGGGTTACCCATCGGTAAACGATTCTGAGGTACGAAGTAGTAATGATTTTTTAACTAAAGGCGGTAATGTTTTAAAGTGTATGATAATGAATATTTTGTTTAACGATATTTTGGGGTTTGATTTCAAATTTTATAGTGATCAAAGTAATGCTGAGTATAATCCTGAATCCGCATTAGGGAATGACAATCATCCTGACATTAAGGGATGCTGGGAATATTTCATCGAAAAAGAACTTATCCCGTTAATTGATGGTGTTAATGTTGATGGAGAGTTTGATGAGGGTGCCGCGCTTGCGACAAGGGCGGAGAATGATGATGGGTTTGGAGTTGATAGGAATGGAATTTTTAACAAATTCTTTGGTGATGGTTCAAAATTTAAGACACGTAATAATGTTGAAGGTTCTCCTGGCTCGGATTATTATCGTAGTGTATATGGTGTGCTTAATCCAGCTCCAGCAACAACGCCCCCTGCTCAGGTTAAGCTTCAGATGTCCACGAAGGCGAAGGTAGGAATGTGGATTCTTGGGATGTCGAACATTGGAGCTGTGTCCACAGCTGCGTACCTCGCCAAAAAGCATTTGGTGGATAGTCCGAAAATGCAGGCGGATTATGAGATGCAACTTGAAGATAAGGATAGAGTGATAAAATCAAATGCTAAGAAGGCTGATAATTGGGATAGAGTTGTTAGGATTTCACGTAAATCGAGCGTAGCTAGGGATCTTATTGGTAGAGTGAAGAAACGGTCTGGTACCGGTGCCGAAGAGGTGAAACAGAAAAGAAGTAGAAGTGTCAAAAATGTTCCTCGAATAGTTAGTGATCCTAACAAAAGTTGATTTTCTATTTACGTGGTTTGGATTTGTGGTGATATCAAGATATTGTGTTCTTGATGTGAGTTATGTTTAACTATTGCATTACTAAAAGTGCATAGAAGAGAAATAGTCACGGTACGAAAACAATAAGAGGTAGTAAACTTAAATTTTTAGACAAGCAATAAGTTTTGCGAGAAAAGCGTGCAAGATAATGGTGAAGAAGGGCATGGTGTTGTTAAAAGTAAGTAGATAACGTAAAATACAAAGCATGATAGAAGAGAGAAAATGTACAATAAAGTGCGGACGAAAAGAAAAAGTGAAAAATGGACTTATTGAGGGGAAAGTAAAAGTATAAATGTAAAGATTGTGGATGTAGCTATACTGGCGGTCCGCTTTATATGTAAAACTACAATAAGGTAAAAATACCGCTAA
The DNA here is from genome assembly GCA_947165155.1 of uncultured Clostridia bacterium. Taxonomy (GTDB): domain Bacteria; phylum Bacillota; class Clostridia; order Oscillospirales; family Acutalibacteraceae; genus Improbicoccus. Next base: position 46,325 of record CAMUZI010000002.1, read on the forward strand.
CAGTCAACCGAAAAGCAATGTTTCTATTCAATTTTCAAGGTACAAACCTTTTCATTTAAGGGATTTACTAGATTACAAGAAAATTTTTTTTTAAATTCTTCAATTTACTGTTGACAAAAAATATTCGAAGTGATGTAGTACTGGTTATAGGGCCCCCACAGAGCTGTTTGAAGCTCGTTATTGACTTTTGTTTTACTTGGTGGTTGCTCTGTTTGACTCCTGATTTTATTCAAAGTTTTGTGAAATTTTTTTAGGGGGGTTGTTGTTGTCCCCAAACAGTCACATTGAGGTTGGTTATAAAACAGCAAAAATAAAAAGTCAACGGTATGACGTTGAAAATAATGAAAAAAATCTAAAGAATTCTGTCTTTTTGGCATTTATGACAATAATTTACAAAAAACACACTCTTTTATGTTGGTTAGAGTGTGCTTTGATTTTAAGTCTTATACATAAAATTTATCAATACTAATATCCAAGATTGAAAACGACCCAAAAATCGACTAAAAAGGGCGGTTGGTCCATTTTCCTCATTGAGGAGATGATGAGTGTGAGTGAAAATCTGGTTTTATTATTTTTGACATTAATAATACTTTATTTGATCACAAAAAAATAACCGCTACTCGCAGAGAAAGTAAGCGATTATAATCTACTATAATCTACTTTTTTTCTAAATAGGACCAACCGCTAAAAGCAGATCCCTTGTCATTATTATGCATATAAACGATAAAAAATCAAGGGTTTTATATTCGTTCATATATGTGTAAATTTATAAGTTTTTTATCCATTTCAGATATTCCAGATGACAATAAAGCTGATCTGTTGAATTTATTAGTTAGAATACTTTTTGGTAATTCCATTGATCTTAAATACCTTAGTATTTTCTTTATTGTAAAATCGTATATCTTGTTGACAATGTAATCATACCCACAATATCTAACCCTTTCAGTAATAACAACATCTTGTTGATTGTGCATACCCACATATATGTCGTATACTGATGCTTCGTTTTTGTTCAAATCCAAAATATAACGAATTTGCCCAGAATATATTTCTATCTCTATGCATCTACTTAAACTCCAAGTAGTTACCAATAAACAAATAATCATTGATATTCGAGACATACAATATTTTATACAAATCATTTCTAACCTCATTTTTGAAAATCATAAAAAATAACTGCCTCTGAGATACAGAGAACAGTTAAATGCTGTTGCTGTACTCATTTGAAAACAGTTGTTAAGTCAATATAATAATTCTGCACGACGTCCAGGCGGTTAGTCACTCTCCTTTGAAAAGGAGGTGATAACTATGAATCTGAATGATATTTGTGTTATATCTCAGATCATTATTAACTCTTTATTGATAATTAAAATCATAAAAGAATTAAAAAAATAACCGCTTCTAAGTTGGAGAAACGGTTAATAAATTAATTGTCATCTAACAACGGACTAACCGCAGTTGCGGTGTCGTGCTATTATTATGCGCATAAATAATGAAAAAGTCAAGACTGTATATCTTCATAAGTTTTCTTTTTAGACCAAACATTCAGTCCTCGTATTGCTATTATAAAATAGATAGCAAAAAGCAGAGCTTGAGCATATTCACCTATAGCATAAAATCTGATCGACATATAAAGATTTGAGATTATCCAAAAGATAAATCCATATTTGTTCCCAATCGAGTTTAAAATGCTTCCAATAAGTGCAATGCCAGACATAATCTAAGGTAAAATAGTCAAAATCATATATTTTCTTCTTTATATTTATTTTTAATTTTCTTTATTTCTTCATCAGACATCTTCGAAATCATACGCTCAAGAATTTCCTTTATTTGCTCGAAATAATCCGATATATTTTTGCAATCATTCGTTGATTCTTCATAAAGCATATAAATTGTCACATCCTATTATTTCTTTGAATTTGTTGTAAAACTCAATGACCTTCTCTCTTTTATTTTTAATTTTCATAAACAATGTCTTGTAAGGTTTATCAGGGATTCGAGTTTCAATGATAAGTTCATCTTCATAAGGCTGAGAAACATAGATTTTTACTATGTTTTTTTTCCTTTGATAACAAATTTTCCCTTTCGGCTTTTTTGAGTCCGAATGCGAATGATGGATTTAAAATTTATTATTGCAATGATTGGCATAATCAGTCTTGGACTGTTATCTTAAATGATAACTTCTAGTTATTCTGATTGTTTTTCTTGCCTACACGACCAAATTTTAAACTTTTTACATTCTTTTTGAAATCTTCGATAGATACTTTATATTGTCTGTCATATGGATCTAGTAAAATTACATAATCATCCGTTATTTTGCTTACAGCGTATGCATGCCCTGGCATTATGCTACCTTTATCACCATTAAGAGAATCAACATCAAACCATTGTTTAAAGTCAACCTGCGCAGCACGATTAGTTCTATTGAATTTCTTTTTTAATTCTTTTAATACATCGTACCTTTCAGTACTCTCTATAGCGCCTGCAGTTTCACCAGTTATAGCCGCATACGCTATACCATCGGTTGCTCCTCCAGTTGCATTCCATATTCCTTTGTAACTATTTTTCCATAATCTATCATCAATGACACTTCGATATGTGAATACATCATCAATATTTTGTTGACTAGCTTTTTCTAAACTATCTTTCAATACAACTTCTACACATCGATCTGTACGGTAAACAGACATTGCTCTTTCTAAATAATTTGCCCAACATACTTTTGATTCACTTCCAAATTTCACATACATAACAGGGATTTTTATCAAAACAGGACATATGGGTCTAGCGCGCTTCCTTGTTGTGTCTTCATATTCACCACCTAGGTCTTTAGCCCTAAATTCGGCGAGTACTCTGTATAGTCTTACTGTGATTTCTTTTACGCTATCTTTTATGTTTCCATCTTGATCTACTTCATTTGTTCTTTCCGGAAAACAATCTAATATTTTTCCTGGATTTTTTTCTATTAAACCTAAGAGTGCAGATGTAAACCAACAAGTTCCTTCCCAAGTTTGTTTTATATCATGTATAGATAAAACTGGCTCTCCACTTTTATTGACTTCCCACATTTTTTTATTATTAATTTCTTCATCACTATTTGAACCGTAATCACTACGCGCAATAGACCTATCAATAAAGCTACGTTCTTTATTATTTAAAAGTTCTTTAACCATTAATGCCACCGTCCATCCAAGACTCATTCCCGCACGTCCATACCATCCTTCCGTACGAGTATTCGATAAATAGTGTCCAAGGAGCGTTATGTGTGCTTCTCTATCACCATTCAAGATTGTATTTAATTGACTCTCATATTCCTTGGTTCCTTGCTGAATACTATTGATATCATCGTACAAAACGCTGGAACACAGACATAAAGCGTCTATTAACGATAACTGCTCTTTTAGACTTTTCCCGCCTTGATTTTTGGCCACTAAATATTTATCTATATTATTCATATCAATCTTGTATTCTTTTGTTAACTGATCCCATACCATTTTAATTTTATTAGGATTATCTGAACCATCGATATTATTTCCCTTTGATTTATCCTCCAAACTTTTGAATAGAGATTTTATTTGATGTACTATAGAGCCACTCAAGTTGTGTACTTTTTTATCATCTACATGTTTTAAATAATCCAACGCACAATCCAATATCGACGATACAAACATCAAGTAGTTATATGTAACAACAGATACTTTTTTTCTATTTTGGCGAACACTCCAAAAAATATTCTCGTGATCCCCATCGATCGTCAATTGTTTAGACCATGATGTCATTTGATTTTTAAAATCTTTATCTATTTGGCTATCTTTTTTAATACATAATTCAATTCCTGACTGTAGTTTTTTTAATAATTGCTCTTTAAATTCATCGCGATTCTTTCCTTTTGCAAATTTATGTACTTCACGAACTTCATCTTTTATTTTTTTCAATTCATCTTTTAATTTTGCAAGATTCTCTGATAATTGTGCATTTATTAATTCCTTTAATTTATTCAATCCCTGATTGTATTCATTTGTTATATTAGCTATAGAAGCATTTTGCAGATTGTAAATACAATTATCTATAATGCTTTTATCGTCTTCGGATCGCAATTGGTTGCGACCATTTTCCAATTCAGTTATATATTTACTACGTTGATTATTCCACACGTTCTCTGTGTTTTTTACATTTTGATCCATTTGATTGCTTGCCCATTCGAATTCCGACTTTGTAAGGATGTTATTCGGATTTATGTTATTATATACACTCATTTTAATCACTGTATCATTGTTATATTTTTTAAGAATTTCTTTTTCTTTATAGGATAATCTTGAGCGCACCATAACATCTTGACCGTGCTGTATTGTTTTTAAAACTTTGTCGCTAACTTGCAGCCCTTTATTCCAAATCTCTCGGACTTTTTGGGCCATTTCAAAATATACTTCTTTTGCTTGTTCGTTATTTGTTACTTTCCAATATTTTTCGTTTGCTTTTTCAAAATATTGATTCGATTCTAATGTGATCTTAAAATCATCCTCCATTTTTTTATAAGTTTGCTCTAGTTCTTCTTTTGTCCAGACATTTGCATAATTAACAACATATTTTTCTAAATTTTTTATCAATATATCTTTGCATTGTGGATTACTAGATTCAACCTCTTTTATAATATTGTTGAACTTGCTTTTTAACTTAGGCTGAATTATCTCAACTTGAACAGAAATGAATTTACTATAGATATTATCATTGATTCTAAAACCTATGCTTAAATTATACATCGAACGAAGTTCTTTAGCAACTTCGAAATATTGTTCTTCTTGTTGTTTGCTTAAATTTGATATTTTATTTTCTAAACTTCGAACAATGCTACTACGAATTAAATTTAAACTGTCAGTATAATCTTTATCCCATTTAATTTGAAGACTCAACATAATTGCCTTGTTAATTCTTTGATTAAGTTTAACCCATCCTTTTACCTTGTCTATATCTTGTTCACCTTTTAAGGTTGCCAAATCTTTCTTTAGACAGGCATCATAAAGACTAACATATTCATGCCAAAGGTTATTATTATTCAATGAATACAACCAAAATTTACCATCATTTGGATTCATTAATTTATCTGCCATATCGTAAACAATTTTAGATCCTTCATCTGTAATGCTTTTTATTTTGATGCTTTTAATTTTTGATTTAAAATCGTTAAATTCTTTAATAATTGCTTCGAGTTTGCTCATATTTTGACTGAATTCATCTATTTTGTCTTTTAAGAAATTCGGTTCTATTAGTGGTTGGTGAGTTTTGATTTCTTCTTGAATATAAGACAAATTTTGCTTGTAATTTTGCATATTTTCAATTTTAGTTGTATCATTGAACCTATTTCTTAAGTTTTGTTTTAAATTTTCAACATTTTTTTGATTTTTGTCAACTAGATTATTTCTTATACCAAGAATTATAGTCTTAATATTTCCAAGTAACTTCTTTTCCTCGACTTCATTTAAAAGATTATCAACAGCATTTATTTTTTGACAAACTAACTCTAAACTCTCATCCTTCATTTTTTGAATTTGATCAAGTTTTTGTTTCACCTCACCGGTTAGTTTTACAACATTTTCATACTCTGTAAGCCTTTTTTTTATGTTCAGATCTATTTCAAATTCTAAACCAGTACTTTGTTTCATATTTTGTAACTTATCAATATCGTTATTCAGTTCATTTAAAGCCGCAGAATAAATCGCGTATTTATTAATATCAGGAAAATCGTCACCCGGGTGCAAAAGCTTCTCTATTCTTTCCCGCACACCACGCCGTAAATTTTCAAATTTTACACTATTTTCAATTTTTTCAATACGTGACATTAAGGCTTCACTGTTTTTACACACTTCATCTTGTTTTAAATATGTTAAAGAATCTTGGAAAATTTTACATTTCTCCGGTAAGCTATGAGGCGCACATTCATATACAATTTCCATTTCTTTGAAATTAACTAAAGCCTGATCCAATTTTAGTGCATTCTCAAACTTTGTTTTCGATGTATCTCCCTTTACTTTACACGCGTATATACCTTTTTCTAGACTATCTCGCAAAGTCCAACCACCACTATTGGTAGGATTTTTATATTCCACGTTTGGATTTTCGATTTTTGCATAAACTACTTTGACTGCATCATTAGCATATTTGATGTATATGTCGAGATCTTTTCTAAAATGTTCAATTTTTTGTATGGTTTGTTCACATATTTCTTTAGCTTCTTTACACTTTGGTATGTTCTCATTCCAACCCTCAGTTTCGCCAGATATTTTCTTGGATTCATTTAATAATGCTTCTTCATCCTTTTGAGAATAATGATCATGTATACATTCGACCACATTTCTACATTTCAATATAAAATCATTTGCTATCTTTTCTATTTTAGCTTGGGCAGTTATTTTGTCTTTGATTCTGGATATTTTGTTGTTTATTTCTTCTTTATCCTGATCTTTGAATGCCTTGTTATTGGCCAAGTCTTGGTGCTTACCTTCGATAATTTTTAAAGATTTATTTAATTCATCGGAACTACCTGATTTGTTGTTTAAACTACTAATTTGATCTTTTAAATCATTAACTGCTATTTGCGTTTTCAATTCGTTTAAATGATTTTCAAATTTACTTTTTTCTTCTTCACTTAATTCTCCTAGTATTCTGTCATCTTTATGACCGCCTTCAAAAATTTCAACAACCTGTTGATCCAATTTTTTATCTTCACTTTGATGATTAAGCAAGTATTTTATTTTGTCAACTTTTTCCAATGTAGTTTCGCAATTTTCTTGTTCATCATTCTGATTACGTTTGTTTTTACAATTATTCCCATGCAACTCAGAAAATATCTTCCTTAAGTTACTATTCCAACCGGAATTCCATCCAACGTCTCTACCTTCAGCAAGTATCTGAACTTTGTCTTTAATATTTTTGGCATTCGTTAAATTTATATACATGGAATAAAGTCCCTTAATTTTTTTATCCTGTTTAAGTTTATCATTTCGTGTTTTCAAAACATCCTCGATTGTATTGATTGCAAGCCGAACCATTTCCTTTTCCTTAGGATGTTTCTCATTTTTCAATTTTTTTTCCAAATCTTCCCATTTTTTGTTTTCATCAGATTTCATATGATGATTAAATAACCACTGAAATATTCCCATTAATCTCACCACCCTTTTATAAATATCACTTCTGTGATTGTTCGGAATTCATAATTTTTTTTTATCACAAATAAGCAAAAAGTGCAAATTGTCGATATAACAAAATAATTATCGCCACCGATTTCAAGTTCTTTGAGTTTGTTTTTAATGCTTTTAGAGGTAACTTTTGAAGATATGATATTTCTTAAAATATCAACCAATCTCTGGTTTTTTCGCTTATCTTCTTTGTTTTTACGTTGCACTTCATTTGACCTTTATTGCACCTTTTTTCCCATTTATTTTATTTCTCGAGCTTCCCTCGAGCTATTGGCATTAAGTTGTTATTGTTCATGGCCCCTCAAAGACTTATGGTTACTGGGTTTGGAGGCATTTTCCGAATTTTCAATTTTGTTCATTTTTTTGCATTCAAACTGTCGATGAAAATCACCTATTATTTTTATCATTTCAATCACCCTTTCTTTACAAAAAGAAAATATCTTCCAAAAAGGAAGATATCTCGCAAGTTCAGTTGAAAACACTAGAAACCATGCAAAATTTGTATACATACAATTCTCGCATTCTAGTATCATATTACATCTGATCGTTTCAAAATGTTACAAATCGTTTCAAAAACTCTCAAAATTATGAAAGTACATAATTGATGAATAAATTTCTAAAATAGATTTCAAACGTATATTTACCTTAATTTCTGAATTTCCTCTTCTGATAAACCGCCAATGTAGTTACATCCGCAATTTTTAAATTTATACTTTTGTTTTCCCCTCATAAATCTATTTTTCACTTTTTCTTTTCGTCCACATTTTGGACATTCTTTCTCTTCTATCACGTCTTACATTTTACATCATCTATTTACTTTTAGCAATATCTGATTTTTTTTTTAAAAAAGTAAAACAACAATTTGGTAACACAAAATCGCCACCTAGTCTAATCCATTTATCCATCCAACCAAAATCAGACTAACTCAAAAGTGCAAATTCAGTGGCATCGAAGCGTACTTAATTTCAGCGAATATGTATTAACATAACAAAATTGTTTTTATAACAGTTATAACGTTATTCAAAGCGAACGCATAAAAAAGTACATAAAGTATATTAATTTTGAAAGCTCCAAAATGGAGTAATTTCCAACTTATTTTAAGAAATATTTCCCAAAATATTGGGCCAAAAACAAAGCAAACTGTATAGATCAGTTAAAAAAATAAACCGCATATTTGGGCAAATATCAAAATCGTCGTCTACTATGTATCTATCTTCATCGTTTCTCATATTTATGGACTATAACAAAAAGTCAGAGGTCAAGTATGGGGTTAGGAAGAATATCTGTTAACGTTTATGGTCAAAGTGTAGGGAGAACCTATCGAGGGAGCAAGTGTTTCAATAATAGATTCTGAAACTAAAAATACGATAGAAAATTTTTTTACTAATACTTCTGGAAGAACAGATTCCCTCGAACTTGATGCTCCTCCAAAAGAGTATTCAATGGAACCTAACGCTCCAAAGCCGTATAGCACTTGTGATATAATCGTTAAAAAAGAAAGTTATGAAAATTTATCAATAAACGGAGTCCAAATATTTGCAGATTCTTTATCCATCCAAAACGTTTATTTGAATTCTCAAAACAGTTCATCTGAAGTTTTTGCGATTCCAGCACATAGTTTATACGAAAATTTTCCTCCAAAAATTAAGGAAGATTCCATAAAACCTAACCCTAACGCCTCTGGATTTGTCGTTCTTTCAAGACCAGTAATCCCAGAATACATAATTGTCCACGATGGTATCCCGTCAGATTCTTCTGCTCCAAATTACTGGATTCCATATAAAGATTACATAAAAAATGTATGCAGCAGTGAAATATACCCAACTTGGCCTTACGAGTGCATGGTTGCAAATATTCTGGTTATAACATCACTTTTAAGTTGTTTTCAGTAATAATCTATTCAATTTTAGCAATGCCGATCAAGGACTGCTAAAAATGGACAGGAATCACAAACTCTCACATCCAAAAAAACAAAATTGAAAACCTGTTAGCCTATCTACCTCAATTTTTTTTCAAATGGCATGTTTGGATATATTTTGTTGTATTTATCCCGTTTTTGCAATGCCCTAATCAAAAAGAACTAATTCATCTTTTGGTTTAATATTCGTAAATTCTTAATTAAGATCGGAGTAATAATAATCAAATTCAGATATGATAGTATATTTTGATTTTTAAAATATTTTTTTTTGTTGACTTCCCTATTTGTTTACTTATTTGTTTGCACAATATACTTATACATGTTAACAAAGATAGATATTTGATATATTCGAATCTTAATTTATTTAATATTGAAAAATCAAACCAAATAATTTATCACCCAAATCCGTATTGTATTGAAATTTTAGGATTGCTTATTTGCGTTTGTTTGGTGTAGAATAAATATGTAGTTTGGTCGTGAGGTATTGATTTGAGTAATAGAAGAATAGTTATCAAGAGTAGTAAACCTTTATTCGGTGAGGTGGCTGTTGCGGGCGCTAAAAACTCTGCACTTGCGATTTTACCTTCGGTTGTTCTAGTTGGTGAAGTTTGTAGAATCGAAAACGTTCCTGACATAAGTGATGTTTCACTTATGTGTAAGATACTTTCGAAAATAGGTGTGAAAATAAATATGATTTCCCCAGGGTGCATTGAAGTCGACCCTAGGTGCATTTCTAGTGTGTGCGCCGATTTTGACGAGATTAGATATATGCGTGCTTCTTATTATCTGATTGGTGCTTTGTTAGGAAGATTCGGGAAAGCACGTGTTTCCATGCCTGGCGGATGTGATCTTGGCTTACGCCCTATGGATCAGCACATAAAGGGATTTGAAGCTCTAGGTGCAAAGTGCGAAATTTCTGGTGGCATGACTAATGTAGTTTCCGATCGATTGGTCGGAAACCGTGTTTATTTGGATATGGTTTCAGTTGGGGCTACCGTAAACATAATAATTGCTTCAGTTAAAGCTAAAGGTACTACTGTTATTGAGAACGCTGCAAAAGAACCTCATGTGGTGGATTTAGCGAATTTTTTGAATAGTTGTGGTGCAGATATTAGGGGTGCAGGAACCGATGTAATAAGAGTAAATGGTGTTTCGAAACTTCGTGGAACCACCTATCAAATAATACCGGATCAAATTGAAGCTGGAACTTATATGATCGCTTCGTTTGCTACTAAGGGGAACGTTCTTATAAAAAATGTCATAACAAGGCATCTAGAATCTGTTTCGGCAAAGCTCATGGAAATTGGTGCAAATATCGAGTACAAAGAGGATACGTTAAGGGTGTCATATGACGGTAAGTTTAATCGATGTAATGTAAAGACTATGCCGTATCCTGGATTTCCGACCGATATGCAACCGCAGATGGTTACTTTGCTCACCAGATGTAAGGGTACAAGTATGGTTACGGAAGGAGTTTGGGATAGTCGTTTCAGATATGTTTCTGAACTTCGTCGTTTAGGAGCGCAGATATCCGTTGATGGACACTTAGCAGTGATTGAAGGCGGAAATGATTTTATCGGAAATTGTGTCAAAGCGCTTGATTTGCGGGCTGGGGCAGCACTAATAATAGCTGGATTGTTTGCGTCAGGAGTGACTACTATTGAAAATATACATCACATTGAGAGAGGATATGAAAATATAACGGAGAAATTATCATCATTGGGAGCTGATATAAGAGTTGTTGAATCGTCAAATAATAGAAAGTGTTATCATGTTTTAGGAGCATGATTTTTTTGTTGTACCTTCAAGTTCTCATCGAGATTGGTGGATATTTTTTGGTTTTTTTTGTTTAAATGTTATAATTGATCATGTTCAATCTTATTTTGCCAAAAAAATGAGGAGGGGTGATGATGAAAAAATCCATTCCTTTATTAGTTGCATTAGTTAGTGCTGTATCTCCTGCGAAGGTTGATGCTGTGAAAAATATCAGGATAAGAAATTCAAATTTTGGAAAAAAAATTAGAAATGATCTCGATAATAATCGACGTTTTAGAAAAAGATTACATAGGAAAGGATTCGGAAATAGTGCTTCAATAGGTAGTAAGTATTCATATGATAAAAATGTCATCTTGCGTGCCAAAAAAATTGTTGCAAATAATCCCGGTGGTAAATGGCAAGTTAGAAAAATAAATGGTAAAGAAGTTGCTATCTATGTTGTTAGTGGTGTCACTTTAATTTCTGTTCCGCTTATATATCTGTTAGCAAGACCAACAACAAAAGGCAAAATTGGTAAACAGTTTGATTCGCTTATTATTCCCGGTATTACAGATTTTTTTGAAAACTATGATTCAATGTCCAAGTTTTTGAAAACCAAATTTCCAAAAGCAGTCAATATACTGAAGAAACAACCGGCATTAACGACCCTTGACGCTAAATCAGATGTTATGATAATCGGAGATGTTCATGGTACAACTGAGGTCCTAAAAGAGTTAATTCCTAAGATTTCGGATTTTTTAAATGAAAATAATACAAATTCGGTTGTGATTTTGGGTGATTTCATTGATAGGCATACTGAAGGTAGCGATGCTAGCATTTACGCTGTTTTTTATTTTTCTTATCTTTTGAAAAAATTTCCAGGTAGATTAAGAATTCTTAAAGGAAACCATGAAGATGTAGTGCATGGACATATGGGTAGTTTGGGACCTGAAGGTAGTGACTGGTGGTGTGATAGTTTGCAAGAGTTTATGTACGAGTTACCCATTGCTTGTATTATTTTTCATAATGGTAAGAAATATTTTGCGGTTCATGGTGGAATTGATGACCGATTAGAGATAAATAATAATAACAACAGTAATTTGAAAAAGCGGTTATTGAAGAATAAAGAGTTGACTCGTGACAAAGATATTATTGATACTTTAGAATCGAGATTGATGTGGAATGATTTTTGGGATAGTTATGAAGGTTATACTAATGATAAAAGAAGGAATCGTTGCTCTGAAGAGAAAACATCTAAGTTTCTAGAAAAACACGGCTTTTCAGCAATTTTTAGGGGACATAATCCATTCGAAAAACCTGTGTTAAGGACTGAAAAAGGAAAACATGTTGTCACAGTTCATTCAAATTCGGTGATCGGTAAGCATAAAAGGCATGAATTAAATGCGAGAATTGCTTATATTAAGGATAATGACATAAAATTAGATTATTTTCTTGATGATAAAGTTATTGATATAAAAGATTGGGACAAATCTTGAAAGATGATAGAAAGTAACAGCGAGATCTGGGATCTAAATAGGGTTTAGATCCAATCTTTTTCTGTTGTTAACCAAAATCTATAAAATATCCCATTTTTTCGATGTCTCTCCACCCTAGTGTAAAATAAAAAGTTTAACTAACACGCAATCGCTAGAATCTCCAGCATTGCAATTCCAATAAGAAGACAAAATTTCTAATTTTCATTGTTTTTACCCATCAATTACCAAAAAACAAAATTACTACGATTCATTAGAAACTCAAAAGATATGGTGCTGGTGGCCGGACTCGAACCGGCACGACCTTTGACAGTCGAGGGATTTTAAGTCCCTTGTGTCTACCTATTCCACCACACCAGCAAAAGAGCACAGAACATCTGTGCCCAACTCATAATCATTCAAAAATTTTAGTTACGACTCCCGAACCGACAGTATGTCCACCCTCACGAATTGCAAAACGCAAACCCTCTTCAACAGCAATTGGAGTTATAAGCTCAACATTCATCACGACGTTATCCCCTGGCATACACATCTCAGTTCCCGCAGGAAGAGTAATTACACCCGTAACATCCGTAGTTCTGAAATAGAACTGAGGACGATAATTGCTGAAAAATGGTGAGTGACGTCCACCCTCGTCTTTCGTAAGAACATAAACTTGCCCTTCAAATTTAGTGTGAGGATGAATCGTACCAGGTTTAGCAATAACCTGTCCACGCTCGATATCATCTTTTTCAATTCCACGAAGAAGAATACCAATGTTGTCTCCAGCAACCGCAGAATCAAGAAGCTTTCTGAACATTTCAATTCCAGTAACAACGCTCTTCTTAGACTCACGAATACCAACAATCTCAACTTCTTCATTCATCTTTAAAGTACCACGTTCAACACGCCCAGTAGCAACTGTTCCACGCCCAGTAATCGTGAAGATATCCTCGATTGGCATTAAGAACGGTTGATCTGACTTTCTTTCCGGAGTAGGAATAAACTCATCGACCTTATCCATCAACTCTTTTATACACGCATACTCTGGAGCACTGGCGTCTGTTGAAGAAGATTCCAAAACCTTAAGAGCTGAACCCTTGATAATAGGCGTATCATCTCCAGGAAATCCATACTCGGTCAAAAGATCACGAATTTCAACCTCAACCAGCTCAAGCATCTCCGGATCATCAACCTGATCCACCTTATTCATAAATACGACGATATAAGGAACTCCAACCTGACGAGATAACAAAATGTGCTCACGAGTTTGCGGCATGGGACCATCAGCAGCAGAAACTACCAATATAGCACCATCCATCTGCGCGGCACCAGTTATCATATTTTTAACATAATCGGCGTGTCCTGGACAGTCAACGTGCGCATAGTGACGCTTCTCAGTTTCATACTCAACGTGCGCAGTATTAATGGTAATTCCACGTTCACGCTCTTCAGGTGCCTTATCAATATTTGCGTAATCAACGAAATCCGCTTGACCACTCAAATTCAATACCTTAGTTATTGCTGCGGTAAGTGTCGTTTTACCGTGGTCAACATGACCAATAGTTCCAATATTAATATGTGGTTTACTTCTATCGAATTTTTCCTTTGTTGCCATAGTAACCTCCTAAAATCAAAATAATATAAACAACAATATGAACTGCTCACCGGACTTTTCTACCAAAAATCAAAATTATTGTCAAGACAATTTTTTTGAAAGTACCAAACTCAACATATGAAGTACAGTTACTAATCCTTTTTGACCTTTGAAGAAATAATATCTTCCGAGATCGACTTAGGAACTTCAGCATAGTGACTTGGTTCCATAGTATAATTACCACGTCCCTGAGTTCGCGATCTCAAAGTAGTAGCGTATCCAAACATCTCAGAAAGCGGGACCTCTGCGTTTATTTGCTGAGCTCCAGCAACCTGCTCCATTCCCTGAACAGCACCTCTGCGTGAATTCAAATCCCCAATTACGTCTCCCAAGTATTCCTCTGGAACCGTAACCACGACCTTCATTATGGGCTCAAGAATTACCGGATTAGCTTTTCTCATAGCAGATTTAAACGCCATAGAACCAGCAATCTTGAACGCCATTTCAGAAGAGTCAACTTCGTGGAATGAACCATCGTAAAGGGTAACTTTAACATCAACGACGTTATAACCTGCTAAAACACCGGAAAGCATAGCACCTTGAATTCCGCTATCGACCGCCGGAATATACTCTTTTGGAATAGCACCACCAACAATCTCATTGACAAACTCATATCCCTTAGCGTGATTTGGCTCAATTTTAATCTTAACGTGTCCGTATTGTCCCCTACCACCAGATTGACGAATGTATTTTTCTTCGACATCGGCAGACTTTTTAATAGTCTCCTTATACGAAACCTGGGGATCTCCTACGGTTGCCTCAATTTTGAACTCTCGCAATAGTCTATCAACAATAATATCAAGATGAAGCTCACCCATCCCTGCAATGATAGTTTGTCCGGTTTCTTCATCGGTATATGCTTTAAATGTTGGGTCCTCCTCTGCAAGCTTTGCGAGTGCGATTCCCATTTTTTCTTGGCTATCCTTTGTCTTTGGCTCAATAGCAACCCTAATAACTGGTTCAGGAAACTCCATAGACTCCAAGATTACAGGATTCTTCTCATCGCAAAGGGTATCACCGGTTCCGACTTTTTTCAAACCAACTGCCGCGGCAATGTCTCCAGCGCGAACCTCTGTGATTTCTTGTCTATTATTCGAGTGCATCTGCAAAAGACGTCCAATTCTTTCATTACTTCCCTTAGTTGAATTAAAAACTTGAGATCCAGCTTTAAGAGTTCCAGAATAAACCCTAAAGAAACAAAGCTTACCAACGTAAGGATCAGTAGCAATCTTAAATGCAAGAGCTGAAAATGGTTCTTCATCAGAAGCTTTCCTATCCGTTTCTTCATCGGTATTAGGGTCGACACCCTTTATCGGTGGAATATCGCAAGGAGATGGCATGTAATCAACAACACTATCTAGTAACTTTTGGACCCCCTTATTTTTATAAGAGGTTCCACACGTAACCGGAACAAGCTTACACGCTATTGTACCGATTCTTATACATTTTTTAAGATCTCCCATTGAAATTTCGCCTGACTCAAGATATCTTTCGCATATTTTATCATCAAACTCGACCGCTGCCTCAATTAATTTTTCACGATATTCTTTCGCTAAATCCACCATATCCAAAGGGATTTCTTCCTCTCTTATGTCACTCCCGAGATCGTCATAGTAGACATAAGCTTTCATATCTACAAGGTCTATTATTCCTTTGAAATCCGCTTCAGCGCCGATCGGAAGCTGAATTGGAACAGCATTACATTTCAACCTGTCACGCATCATGGAAATAACATTCAAAAAATTCGCTCCAATGATGTCCATCTTATTGACATAAACAAGACGTGGAACATTGTAGTGATCAGCCTGTCTCCAAACCGTTTCAGATTGTGGTTGAACACCCTCTTTTGCAGAAAGAAGAGTAACAGAGCCATCTAAAACACGCAAAGACCTTTCAACTTCGACTGTAAAATCAACGTGTCCTGGAGTATCGATAATATTAATACGATGTTCCTTCCAGAAGCACGTAGTGGCAGCCGAAGTAATAGTTATGCCTCTTTCCTGCTCCTGAACCATCCAGTCCATGGTAGCAGCACCATCGTGCACCTCACCCAACTTATGGTTTATTCCAGTATAAAAAAGAATACGCTCAGTAGTAGTAGTCTTACCGGCATCAATATGTGCCATTATCCCTATATTTCTAGTATTTTCTAATGCAACTTGACGAGCCATACCAATCCTCCCTTCGATCACCATCTGTAGTGTGCAAAAGCTTTGTTTGCTTCCGCCATTTTGTGAGTATCCTCACGTTTTTTCACAGAGGCTCCAGTACCATTCGATGCGTCGACCAACTCGCACGACAAACGTTGAACCATAGTTTTCTCAGAGCGTTCACGAGCATATTGAACAAGCCATCGTATCGCCAGAGTTTGCCTACGATTCGCTTTGACTTCCATAGGAACCTGATAGGTAGCACCTCCAACACGACGCGCTTTAACTTCAAGATTGGGGCCTACATTTTCTAAGAATCTGCTAACAAGTTCTTGAACAGTCACCCCAGCCTTTGATGAAGCTATTTCCAGTGCTTCATAAACAATCCTCTGAGCTAAACTTTTTTTACCATCTAACATTACTTTATTTATTAACTTAGAAATTATCTCAGATCCGTAGACAGGATCGCGTATAATCTCCCCCTTTTTAACCGCACCTCTTCTAGGCATAAAATTAAATCCTCCTCTTAATTCTATTCAAAGTTTTATCCGATGTCCTAATCTTTATCGACTCCACATCTGTGTTGAACTCCTATTATTAATTCTTCAAACATCGAATAAATATCAACCGCTTGCAAAACAGACGCAAACATGACTCCAAGGAAACGAAACAACAATCTATTTTTTTGCTGCTGTCTTCCCTGGAGCACCAGCTTTAGGTTTTTTAGCACCATATCTGGAACGTCCTTGCATTCTGTTGTTAACGCCTTGCGTATCGAAAACACCACGTACAATATGATATCTAACACCGGGCAAATCGTGAACACGTCCTCCACGAATCAAAACAACACTGTGCTCCTGTAAATTGTGACCAATCCCAGGAATATAGGCTGTAACTTCGTATCCGTTCGAAAGACGAACCCTAGCAATTTTCCTCAACGCTGAATTCGGTTTCTTTGGAGTAGTAGTCTTAACGACAGTGCAAACCCCCCTCTTAAACGGCGAATTCATTAAAAATTCACGCTTCTTTTTCGAGTTCCAACCTTTCTCCAACGCCGGAGTTTTAGCCTTTGCAACGACACGTTTACGTCCCTTTCTAACCAACTGATTTTTAGTAGGCATCCACATTCCTCCTTAAGTAAATATGAGTCGAAGTCTGAATTCTAACATCAACAAAAAATAATGTCAATAATTGATGCATAGGTGGGGTCGCTAGGAAATAAATGGATAAAGCAAAACAATTCGGGTATACCAGTTAAAAAACAACAGGAATAAAGTGGTGAGTAAACTTTATTCTTTCGTTTTTAGAGTTACATTTTCAAGGTTTCTACCCACTTTCAGCAATACCCTTAATTGCTTATAATTTAACACAATCCGGGTATCCACGCTATCCGCCAGTGTAGTTACATCCGCAATTTTTACATTTATACTTTTGTCTTCCTCTCATAAATCCATTCATAAATCCATTTTTCACTTTTTCTTTTTGTCCACATTTTGGACATTTCATTTTGTTTTCCATGTCTTCTCTTTACCATTTATATCCTAATTTTTGCAATGCCATGTTTTTATTCGCTTGCATAACAAATTCTCATGTGATAGAGTGACAAAGTATGTGAAAGGAGAATTTTTAATATGGAAAATTTAATTAGCGAGGTTGAAAAAGATAGTCTGAAGGAGAATATTCCTGAGTTTAATACTGGTGATACTGTTCGTGTTAGTGTTAGAGTAAAAGAAGGCGAGAAGTCTCGTATTCAAAATTTCGAGGGAATTGTTATAGCAATAAGGGGAAAGGGAATTTCGAGAACTTTTACTGTCCGTAAGATTTCTAGTGGAATTAGTGTTGAACGTGTTTTCCCGTTTCATTGTCCTAACGTAGAAAATGTGAAGGTTGTTTCTAAAGGGAAAGCGAGAAGGAGTAAATTGTACTATCTTCGTAACAAAATTGGTAAAGAAGCTGCAGTCAAAAGGGCACTTTGAGTGTCTTTTGCTTCTTGAAAAAGGGGTGATGTTTATGTCAGATGATCCAAAAGTATCCGGAAGTAGTGAGTATTTCGAGGAAGCTGCCAGATCTTCAGAGTTTTGCTTTGAGTGGATCGAGTTAATTGCACAATCGTTGGTATTTGTGGTTTTTGTTTCTGCGTTTATTTTCAGGATATTCACAGTTAGTGGAAATTCGATGAGAAACACGCTATATGATCGTGACCACGTTGTGGTTTGGCAGTATGGGTATAAGCCTGTTGATGGTGATGTCATTGTTATAGCACCGAGAAACGGAACACTGGATGAAACTATTATTAAGCGTGTTATTGCAACCGAGGGTGAGTCGTTATTTATTGATTTTGAAACTGGTAAAGTTTATGTCAACGGGCGTCTGTTGGATGAGTCGTCTTACATTAAGGAGCAGATGTACGTTTCCGGAGATAATGTTGTTCCGGCTGTTGTTCCTAAGGGATACTGCTTCGTGATGGGAGATAATAGAAATAATTCCTCGGATAGTAGGTTTGTGGAAGTTGGGCTCGTAAAATACGAGAAAGTCATCGGTAAGGCTGAATTCATCTACTGGCCCCCATATCGTTGGAGGGTTATAAAGAACGCTAGGGTTTATTCTAACGGCGATGACGTTTCTACTAAGAGTACTGAAGCTTCATCTAAAAACATTAGCACTTCCACGCAAAATAATGGCACTTACTCTCAGAGCACGAAAGAGACCTCTGTGAATTAGGGTCTATATTTTTTCATAAAATTATCTCATGAGGCGTAAGTTTTAGTATAGCACTCAGCTGGGGGAGGGTATGAGTAAACTGAGAGTTGGAATAATTGGTGCTACTGGAATGGTGGGGCAACGTTTTGTTTCGCTTTTGCAGGGGCATCCGTGGTTTAAAGTTGAAGTTTTAGCGGCTAGTAAAAAATCGGAAGGAAAAACTTACGGAGAAGCGGTATCTGGTAGATGGTATATGAAGTCTGTCGTGCCAGTTGACCTTGCGGATAAGAAAATTCTAGATGTCTGCGATTTCAAAAAAATATCGTCCATGGTAGATTTTGTGTTTTGCGCGGTTAATATGCCTGACGATGATTTGCGCAGTTTGGAATATAGTTATGCGAAATGTGAATGTCCTGTGGTTTCAAACAATAGTGCACACAGGTGGACTGATGATGTTCCAATTATTATTCCAGAGATTAATGCAGATCATGTTGGGGTTGTTAAATCGCAAAGGAAGCGTATTGGAACCAAAAGGGGGTTTATTGTCGCAAAGCCAAATTGTTCTTTGCAGTGTTTTTTGCCTCTAATTGCGCCGTTGTGTGGAGTAGAGTTTGTCGCCGTTTCAACTTACCAAGCGATTTCGGGCGCTGGTAAGGTGTTTTCCAGTTTTCCCGAAATAGATGATAATATTATTCCGTACATAAAGGGTGAGGAGTGCAAGACTGAAAATGAACCATTGAAAGTTCTAGGACATATTGAAAATGGAAAGATAATCAGTTCATCTTCGCCCAGAATAGTTTCGAATTGTATTCGTGTTCCAATTAGTGATGGGCATACGTCATCTGTTTTTGTTCGTTTTAAAAATAAAGTTTCGTGTGATGAGATTATAGATAAATGGAAAAATTTTAATCCTTTGTCTCTTCCTAGTTCACCAAGGCAATTTATAAATTATTTTGAGCAAGACGATAGACCTCAGGTTAAGATGGATAGGAACATTGAAAATGGGATGGGAATAAGTGTTGGACATTTGTCGAAGTTTTCGGAAAATGAATTAAAATTCGTAAGTGTTTCACACAATACCATAAGGGGAGCTGCTGGGGGGGCTATCCTCTGTGCTGAGTTACTACATTCTCGGGGTTATTTTTGAAATTGGGAGATTTATATGCTTTTGATTTGCGGTGGTCCTTCTGCTGAAAGAAATATTTCATTAAATTCGGCACGTTCGGTTTATGATCATCTTGAGGATGAGTATAGAATTGAGATAATATTCATAAGTAAGAACTTAGATTTTTTCCTTATAGATTCTAAAGCTCTCTATTCAAATACCACATCCGACTTTGAGTTCAAGCTAAGAACTGAAGGAAATAAGATGAATAGAGATGATTTTCTGAAAAAGATAAGAGAGCACGATATTGTTCTTCCTATTATGCATGGTATATTTGCTGAAGATGGCCGAATTCAAGAGATTTTGGAATCTGAAAGTGCCGCGTTTATAGGTTCAAGTTCTGACGTGTGTAATAATATATACAATAAAAAGAATGCAGATAAATTTCTGAGTGATAATAATTATTTTACTGTTCCTAAATTATTCATTGAAAACCATGATGAGATCAATAATATTCACGACTTTTTTAAAATAAATAATCTAAAGGAAGCCATCATAAAGCCTATCAGGGGCGGTTCTTCATTTGGAGTAAAACATGTAAAAAGTCAAGAAGAAGCCATTTTAATATCTAAAGAAATGATGAAAGAAAACGATGGCATCTTAGTAGAAACAAGATGCTATGGAAAAGAGTTTACAGTTATAATTCTGCAAAATGGTAATTTAGAACCCGTTGCATTGATTCCTACTGAAATAGAAGTCAAAGATTCTGATAACATTATCTTTGATACGAGAAGAAAATATCTTTCGACTAATGAGACACATTATTATTGTCCACCTAGGTTTTCGAAGGATGTCATAAATAAAATAAGATCAGAAGCTGAGAAGTTGTTTAAATTATCTGGAGCAAAAGATTTTCTTCGAATAGATGGGTGGCTATTAGACGAAAGTGAGATATATTTTTCAGATTTTAACCCTATAAGTGGTATGGAACAAAATAGTTTCATATTTCAACAGGCGTCAAAAATTGGTATGACTCATAAAGATGTTCTGAATTACATAGTTAAGTCTTGTGCTAATAGAAACAATGTCGATATCACTTCTCGGAAATCACCTATTAAGTTTTTAGGTAGTAAAAGAAAGATAAACGTAGTTTTTGGTGGAATCACGGCTGAAAGACAAGTTTCACTTTTGAGTGGTTCGAATGTATGGTTAAAACTTTTGAAGAAAAAGCAATTTGACGTTTCTCCATTTTTATTGTTTGAAAAAGAAAAAAAGTTTAAATTTCTAAAATTGTCCTATTGTATGGTTTTAAATCATACGGTTGAAGAGATTCTTCATCAATTTGAGTTCAATTCTAATGACTATCATTCATACGCTAACGAAATAAGAGCAAAATTGGGACTGAATAAAGTTGAGTTTGAAACTCCAATTTGTATGTCGTTTGAAGAGTTTATAAATATTTGTAAACGAGATAACGCATATGTTTTTTTGGCTCTTCACGGAGGCTTTGGAGAAAATGGAGATATACAAAAATTTCTCGAGGAAAATGATTTGGAGTTTAATGGCTCACGTGAAAATGCTTCTAGATTGTGTATGAATAAGTACGAGACTGGTAATGTGGTGAATTCTTCTGGGATAGATAATCTTAGGAGTGCAAAGAAAGTCCTTTTTAAGTTGAATGATCTGGTTGACGTAGAACTTTTGTGGGAGGAATTATCTAATAAATTAAGTTCTGATAAGATTCTTGTGAAGCCTAATTGTGATGGAAGTTCTTCAGGGGTTGTCGTTCTCGGTAGTAAGAAAGATCTCTTAAATTATATAAAATTAGCAAAATCTAATTTAAAAATAATCGAGGAAAATATATTTTATCATCAGAATAGTAGTGTAAATTTGGGGAACGTATCTGAAATTTTGTTTGAGGAATTCATCGAAACAGATAGGATTGATATAGCAAATGGTAAAATTGATTACCACAAAGATACTGGTTGGGTAGAGTTGACAGTTGGAGTTTTGGAAAAAGATGGGATGTACCATGCACTTAATCCAAGTATAACTATTACCCAAAGTGGAGCTGTTTTAACTCTTGAAGAAAAATTTCAGGGTGGAACTGGAATTAATATAACACCTCCTCCGGAAAAAATTGTAAGTAATGACTTAACTAAAAGTATAAGAGAAAAGATGGAGTTGATCTCAAAAATTGTAGGTATAAGAGACTATTGTAGGATAGATATATTTGCGAATTCTATAACTAATGAGATAATAATTATAGAATTCAACACACTCCCCGCATTAACTCCTTCAACGGTAATATTTCAACAAGCGTCGAAGGAGGGAATGTCTCCGATTGATTTTATAACTAAAATTATAGGGTAAAATCAGAACTATACTAAACAATATATTTGCCCTTGTACTACATCGTTACAGCCATTTTTTTATCATAAATAGATTTGCTATTTTTGTAGTGAATTCAAATTTAACTCAGGAGGTAAATCGAATTTTTATAAGAAAACAACCGTATCATACTTGTGAGTCGGACAAAACTTGGCACACCGGATGATATGGCTTTCTAATTCGAAGGTTAAGGTTTTTGTTTTACGCATGTCAAATGTTTAGTTTTATTTAGCTTACATGCACCTACTACTCCACTAAAAGATGGTTCTTCTTATAATCGCTGGGGTGTAAATCCCGAAATAGTATCCAAATGCATTTGGTTTTCACCGTCTGCCATAGCTTGTTTGATCACGGTAATCGTTTCTGCTATTACTGCCTACCGTGTTAGAGTTTATCCTGCAACAATAAATATACTTAATGGAATCAAATATGATGAAGACGTGAAAATTGTAGCTAAACACTTTGGTTTGGAAATTGCTGATGATGGTGAAGAAATAATACTTGATCCAATTGAGGGTGGAGAACAATTGGAACAAAAGTTGTCTTCTTCTACGCCGGAGTCGGATAGTGTTAGGGAAAAATTTGCTGCTCAAATGGTTAAGGTTTTACTTAAAGCACAGATAGAAGATCTTTTTGGGGTGCTACCAAAAGAGGTTGCAGATGCGTTTGATAATTTCAGGAAAAGTGAAAGGTTTAGAGACCCTAGTGGTAAACGCGGGGATATTCACACGATATTAAAATGGCATTGGGCAGATGTTTCTGCTGCATTTAGCGTTGGCGGTTTGATTTCTTCTGCTCTGGGTTTAGTTGGATATGTTATTCACCAATCTTTAATGGGTAGTGTCGAAGAGAAGGATATAATTATTAGGAAAATAGAAGAGTTACTGAAATCCGATGATTTGAGGTTGCCAAAAACAGATAAATCTAGCTCTCCAAGTAATGCGAAGAAAGATTCCAATTCTGTAATTTCTTCGAAGACTAGTATTCCAAAATCAAATGTTAGTCATAAGAAAGGCAACTTAGGAAAAAAGAAAATGTGGATACGTAAAAAAATCTAAGTTTTGCAAAGGTTTTATAGTAAATTAGCTCCCTTTTGGGAGCTATTGTTCGATTTTTAAAACTTTACATGGATCAATCATTTTTTTATCTTTCTGCATCGTCAAATGAAGAACATCATTTTTTAACGATGATATTTTTTGTCCTCGTTTTACTGCGTCACCGACTTTCATCTTAATATTATCTTTATCTAAATCGTAAAATGAACATATGATACTCTTTTCGTCATAATCCTTGTAGGTGATTCTCATAGAGTGCCCATACGATGGATCTTCGAAAATTTCTATAATTTTTCCATCCGCAATTGAATATACATTACCTCCTGCTAATCCCTTGAAGTCTACTCCATCGTTAGTTCTCCAGTCTCGAAATCTCTCTGAATATTCTAGATCATCATTGAATTTGGAAACTTTAATATACTCGATTGGTGTGACAAATAAATCAGATGATACTTTTGCACTAACTTGTTTTACTTCCTCATTCGAGTTACTTATTGCACTTTTGATTGGTAATTTTGGAGCGCTTTTCTTCGGAAGTTCCATAATTTTAGGAATTTCCTCCGCGCTTTTCTTCTTTTTTGAGTATCCACTATAAATTCCTGTTTTTCTTTTGTCTGAGTCTGTAAAATCCTTTATGCTCTTATAGGTTGAAAACCCAGCCGCTCCTATTGCAAGAATACACACGAATAATGAAATATAGAAACTCCTTTGCCTGACATTAAAATTCGCCATATTAAACCTCCTGATCTTTATGTGAGTATTCTTTACCGTAAAATCATAAATATTCACATCCGTAGCGTAAAATATAAAAAGCGACTTTTAAAAATGAAGATATATTAAAAAGATCATTTATATTAATAATTTATCGGTGAAGATATGCTTTTTGATATATTAAATAAGATATTTTTTCTAGCGCTCCATATTATAAACTTCAATTCTTTTCCTAAGACCTTATCTTCTAAGAAAGAAAAGGAGTATTTTGAGAGGGTAAAAAAAGGAGATAAAGACGCAAAAGATGAGCTGATTAACCACAATTTGAGATTAGTTGCACATATAATAAAAAAATTTAATCTTCCGCATAGCGATAATGAAGATTTGATCTCTGTTGGAACGATAGGATTAATTAAGGCGGTAAATACATTCAAGATGGAAAAAGGAATTCGATTTTCTAGCTATGCTTCGAGATGTATTGAAAACGAAATTTTGATGAATCTAAGAGGAGTTAAAAAAAGTAGCTTAGATGTATCTATGAATGAAGCTATAGAATCTAGTAAGCCAGGGAGTTCTATAACGCTTATGGATACAATATCAGATAAGTCTAGTTATTTTGAGAAAATATTTAATAAAATAAGCATGGAAAAGTTGAGCGTATATATGTCGAAAAAATTGACTGATAGGGAACAAAACGTAATTAAATTAAGATATGGATTGAATAATAAAGAAGCTATGACCCAGCAGGAAGTTGCAGAAGAACTTGGAATTTCGAGATCTTATGTTTCGAGAATTGAAAAGAAAGCATTAGGTATGTTAAAAGAAGAAATAAAAGATTAAATATAAAATTAATTTTAAAAATTGACAAAATATAAAATACAAACTATGATATCAAAGGGTGATTGATTTGGTATCTTCAGTTTTTAGTATGGGTCTTGTTGGAATTGATGCATTTTTAGTAAGTGTCGAATCTGATATCTCCAAGGGATTACCAAGTTTTGATATCGTCGGGCTTCCTGATGCCTCCGTTAAAGAATCTCGTGATCGTGTTAGAAGTGCGCTTAAAAACTCTGATTTTGAGTTTCCTATTCGTCGAATAATTGTGAATTTAGCTCCAGCAGACACTAAAAAAATTGGTCCAATATATGACTTGCCTATTTTGATCTCGATATTACAATCTAGTGGACAAATAAGTATTTTTGAACCATCAAAGAGTGCATTTATAGGCGAGTTATCTCTTTCTGGAGACTTAAAGGGTGTTAATGGAATTCTTCCAATGGTATACTCTTCCAAAAAATTGGGAATAGAAAACGTATTTTTACCTTCCGAAAATGCTCAAGAAGCTTCAATAATAGATGGAATTAATATCTTCCCGTGTAGTAGCGTCATCGATATCTATAATCACTTCTCTGAAGTGAAAAAAATTGATAAGTATAAACGTATCATGTTTAAAGAGTCAGAAAAAACGTATGATTTAGATTTTTCACAAGTTAAAGGACAGTACGATGCTAAACGAGCTCTTGAAGTTGCGGCTGCTGGCGGACATAACATATTATTGATTGGGCCTCCTGGGAGTGGTAAAAGTATGCTCGCAAAAAGAATGTCTTCCATAATGCCCAGTATGTCGATAGAAGAAAAAATTGAAACTACAAAGATATACTCCGTCGTGGGAATGCTTAGCAAAGATGATCCTGTTGTTTCTGAAAGACCATACAGAGCACCTCATCATACGATATCTCCCGCTGGTCTTACTGGTGGAGGAACAAATCCGCGTCCCGGTGAGATTTCACTTGCACATAATGGAATTCTATTTTTGGATGAATTTCCTGAATTTTCTCGTTCTTCATTAGAAGCTTTAAGACAACCCTTAGAAGAAGGATACGTCACAATTTCGAGGGTTAACTCCAGTGTGTCTTATCCGAGTTCTTTTTTACTCATAGCATCTATGAATCCATGTCCTTGCGGATATTATGGACATCCGAAGCGTCAATGTACGTGTTCGTTTAGGAGTGTTCAGAAGTATTTATCACGGGTTTCAGGGCCATTATTAGATCGTATAGATTTACATATAGAGGTTCCGCCCGTTGATTTTGAACATATTTCATCATCCGAGGTTTGTGAAGAATCATCTAAAATTAGAGAAAGAGTGAACAAAGCAAGAAAATTACAATATGAGAGATATGGAAATAGCATGTGTAATTCTATGTTGAACCCAGAATCTGATCAATCGTTTGAATTGGATGAAAAATGCAGAAAGATACTTCAAATATCGTTTGAAAAGATGAATTTATCAGCTAGAGGGTACAATAAAATACTAAGAATTTCGAGAACGATTGCTGATTTAGATAATCAAGACAAAATTTTGCAAGAACATATCATGGAAGCTATACAGTATCGAACTTTAGATAAAAAATATTGGGGAAATAATTAGATTTCGAACCATGCATTCCTAAAAGTAAATAGATGATATAAAACGCAAAGCATGATAGAAGAGAAAAAATATCCAAAATGTGGACGAAAAGAAAAAGTGAAAAGGATTTATGAGGGGAAAACAAAGGTATAGATATAAAAATTGCGGATGCAACTATACGGGATAAGAAATGGTCATCCCGAAGATGTAAAATAAAGAGCAATGAAGTATTACCTGGAATGTAACGGGTTTAGAAGAATTGAAAGATTACTTCATATTAGTTACGCCTCCGTAATAAATCGGGGAAAGCAGGCTGCAGCTGAAATACGTAAAATTAGTATATTTAATAACACGAAAACAAATATTTTATAACTTGATACAATGTGTATGAACTTAAAAAAATATGGCTTTGGAGAGCTATAAATCGAGAGACTAAAAAACTTGTCGGCCTTTTCATAGGTAATCGTAGTTCTGGGAGTTTTGAGAAACTTTGTGAAAATGTTTCGCATATTGAGGCTAAGTTTTATGCTACAGATAAATTTCCAGCATACGATATCATCCCCTAAAATAAACACCTAATCGGCAAATTTCGCACTTTTGCCGTTGGACGCGCGAACAGTCCTCTCTAGCACCATCTTGCCCGTTTTGCTCTCAAAACTTATTGCTAGTCTAAAATACTCTAACTATGATTGATAATTCTGTCATCCTATTTTTGTATCGTCAGTTTGTCACTTATATCCATTTTTAGCACTGCCATCGGACAAAATACCCTTATTCTTCGGATCACCAAGAAGCATCTTGAAAACAACGTCACTTTTAATTTTATATATTTTCTACTTTTGTTCCATGGCACTCTCACCAAATTCAAAACTCCCCATCCACGCTTTTATTGTATCAAATTAAATGGGAAAAATTAACCAAACACTACATTGTGTTTAGTAAAAATAAATGTAATGTAAAAAACAGTAATATAAAATGTAATAGCATTTGCCTTTGAGGTAAAAGATAGACACAGGAAACATTTAAGTGTAGTTTAGGTGTCCCTTTTTACCAGAGAAACGGCAAACAGTTCTCGCTTTTTAAGGTTTTGGAAAAAAGAGCCTTAAAATGTATTAAACTAAATCTCGACCACCTAATATAAGTGCGATCACCAAAAATCCAAGTGTAAACACTTGTCCTGCTATCTAAAACTTTTTTGAACCACGGAATTTCTATTTTACGATTCACTCTCGATAATAGATTATCAATTTTATTTGCTAATTCTTTCTTATTTTTTCTTAATTTGTCATCGCATTTGTAAAAAAGATCCCACCCTTCTTCTGTGTCACGTCTTCCTCTTTTGTCCATTGCAATGACTTCACCCCAAAATTTGTCGTGTTCTTCTTTTGTACGCTCCATTGCAGTTAAACATTTAAAATCCAAGAATTCTTCTCCCACGTAGCTTCCCAAAATATTCTGTCTCATTAAATCGCAAACACCTTTTTCTTCATAAGAAACAGATTCTAACCTATAGAAATCAGAAATAGCTAAATGACAAAAAACAGTTCGGAGAAATACGGGCTTTACCTCCTTTTCATCAAGAAAATAGAACTGAGCAAAGTCAAAGCAATGACCCTCGCCTAACCTGTCTTTTGCGTTATCTAAAACAACACCGCAGCCTTCGTCAGCCCCTTCTTCAAAATAACCATAAGAAGCCTTTTGAACACTTTTTTGCAAATCTAAAACAGCCTCATCTCCCCAAACATCTTTGTATTCTTCAAAAATTAATTTAGAAATCTCTGAAAATCTGCCCTCGCGAGATAAATCTCCTAAACTTTGTTTGAATTCATTATCTGAAAGTATATTTGAAAAAAACTTTATATCATCTTTGTTATTTAATTTTTTAAGATCATTCAGATTAGGAATAATTTCATTTTTCAATTTTTCTATTATTTGTTTATCTAGCGAAAGTCGATTAAAATCTTTTGTGTTTTTCTTTGAAATTTTTTTTTCACCTGTGCCGATTTTCTCATCTTCCATAACTTCAGAATTACTCTTTGATTTTTTACTAGTGGATGAAATAGTCTTATTAGTTTTTACTTCAATATTTTTCCCTTTTGCACCGGCAATTGAAAAAGAACTAATAATTCCCATTAATAGTGACAAAAATTTTTTCTTTTTACTCACAAAATCACCACCTCATTTATGTGCAACACATATATATTCAAATTATAATTATTTTATTTAATTTTGTCAATTATACTTACAAAAACGGCACTGCTAAAAGTAGTATAGAAGTCGTAAAACTATCACCAGAAAAATGAAATAATAAAGTCTGCTGATTATTTTATTTCTATCGTTTTTTTAACTGGTGTACTCGAATTGTTTTGCTTTATCTATCTATTTTTAGCAATGCCACAAAGACTACATGTAGTTGAAACTGATGCAATGTATTCTGTAAAATTGTATCAAAACAATTTATGGTGGTACTATGAGGGAATTTATAGAAAAAATGTTGGAATCTATACGGAAAAGCGATAGTGAAATTTATGAAATAATGATGAGTGAGGTTTTGCGTCAAGAAAAAAGTATAAATCTTATAGCATCTGAGAATTTTGTGTTAGATGATATACTAGCGTGCAATGGAAGTATTCTTACAAACAAGTATTCAGAGGGATATCCAATGCGACGATACTACGGTGGATGTGAAAATATAGATAAACTTGAACAACTCGCCATAGAACGTTTAAAAAGACTTTTTGGAGCAGAATCTGCAAATGTTCAACCGCATTCTGGAACCCAGGCTAATATGGCAGTTTATTTTGCCTTTCTTTCTCCTGGAGATACCGTTTTGGGGATGGAATTAAATTCGGGTGGACATTTAACTCATGGATCTAAAGTCAATATTTCTGGTAAATACTTCAATTTTGTTCCATACGGAGTTGATAAAAAAACTGGATTTATTGATTACGATAATGTGAGGAAATTAGCTCACGAGCACCACCCTAAAATGATTGTTTGCGGTGCGAGTTCTTATCCCCGAATTATTGACTTCCATGAGTTTAAAAAAATAGCTGATGAGGTAAATGCGTATCTAATGGCTGATATATCTCACATAGCTGGGATGATAATAGCTGGATTGCATCCAAATCCTGTTGAATTTGCTGATTTTGTTACAAGTACTACACATAAAACTCTCCGAGGGCCTCGTGGAGGAGTTATAATGTGCAAAAAGGAGTACGAAAATAAAATAAACAGAGCTGTATTTCCAGGAACTCAAGGAGGACCTCACCAACATACAATAGCATCAAAGGCTATGTGTTTTAGGAATGCATTTTCTAAAGAATTTAAAGAGTATATACATGATGTTGTTAAAAATTGTTCTTCTATGGCAAACGAATTTATATCCCTCGGTATGAATTTAGTTTCTGGTGGAACGGATAATCATCTTTTGGTTTTGGATTTATCAAATATGAGAATAACTGGAAGAGAGCTTCAAGAAAGATTAGATAGTGCTAACATAACTACCAATAAGGAAACCATTCCTGATGATAAACTTGGACCTCAAATAACAAGTGGTCTTAGAATAGGAACTTCAGCTATAACTTCTAGAGGAATGAACGAAAACGATTGTAAAACAATTGCAAATCTCATATATTTGTCGTGTACTGATTTTGATTCTAAAAAGAGTTACATAGTAGACATAGTAGAAGGATTGACTAGTAAGTATCCCATTTATTTGTGAGGTTTTTTATGGAAAAAAATGTGTTAACGCGAGAGGGTTATAATAAGCTCGAAGAAGAACTTGAATATTTGAAAGCTACCAAAAGAAAAGAGGTTTCTGAAAGAATAAAACAGGCGCTCGCTTTTGGTGATCTTTCGGAAAATAGTGAGTATGATGAGGCAAAAAATGAGCAGTCTCTTGTTGAATCTAGAATATTAGAAATTGAGTCTTTGCTAAAAAATGCGCGCGTCGTTGACGATAGAGAAATTGATACTGATTCAATCTATATAGGATGTAAGGTTGTAGTTAGAGATACAGATAAAAATAAAAATTTTGAATATAAAATTGTCGGTACGAGTGAAGCTAGTCCTACCGAGGGAAAGATATCTTCTGATTCTCCTATTGGTTCTTCTCTTCTTAACAAACGGGAAGGTGAAAAAGTCAGGGTGCATACGCCAGGTGGAATTAGAAATTTTGAAGTGTTAGAAATATTTAAGTGAGGCGTTAGTTCAGAACGGCATGATGTACGTTTGAAGAGTCGGAAAGTTTCTTATAGGGTAATGAGATGAAATAGTTAAAGTGCTACATGGGTGAAATTAGAAACTTTGAAGTGTTAGAAACATTTAAGTGAGGCGTTAATCCAAAACAGCATAATGTACGTTTGAAAAGTCGGAAGGTTTCTCATGGAGTAATAAGATGAAAGAGTTAAAGTGCTACACAGGTGAAATTAGAAATTTTGAAGTATTAGAAATATTTAAGTGAGGTATTTGATGAGTGATTCAGAACAATATGATATACGCTTAAAAAAACTTGTTGAATTACAAAAAAAGGGAAAGGATCCTTATAAAGTGACGTCGTTCGAGGTTACTTCGAATTCTGAGTACATAAAGGAAAATTTTGAGTTCGTAGAATCCTCTGTAGTTAGAGTAGCTGGGCGTATTATGCAAAAAAGAGGTATGGGAAAAGCCTCGTTTGCCAATGTGCAAGATTCTCATGGATCTATTCAAATATATGTAAAGTTAGATAACTTGGGCGAAGAAACATACAAGGAATTTTCAAACTACGATATTGGTGACATCATAGGACTTGAAGGAACAGTATTTAAGACTCATAAGGGAGAAATCTCGATAAATGTAAGTAGTGTTATACTTTTGTCTAAGTCACTTTGTCCGTTGCCGGAGAAGTTTCACGGTTTAAAGGATGTTGATCTTCGTTATAGAAAAAGATATCTAGATTTGATTATGAATCCAAAAGTACGTGATACGTTTGTTAAAAGGTCTAAGATAGTTAAGACGATTCGTAAGTATTTGGATGATCTTAATTTCGTGGAAGTTGAAACTCCCATGTTGAATAGCATAGCAGGAGGAGCTATTGCGCGTCCATTTATAACACATCATAACGCATTAAACATGGATTTGTTCTTACGAATAGCACCAGAGCTCTATTTGAAGAGATTGATAACCGGAGGAATGGATAGAGTATATGAAATAGGGCGGCAATTTAGAAACGAGGGAATTTCGATTAAGCACAATCCTGAATTTACAACTCTTGAGTTATATTTAGCGTATGCTGATTACAATCAGATGATGAATTTGGCAGAAAATATCGTAATCAACTGTAATGAGGCTGTTGGAAACGATAATCTTATAAGATACGGTGAAAATGAGATTAGTTTAGTTTCTCCGTTTGAGCGTTTGAGTATGATAGACGCTGTTAAAAAGTACACGGGCGAAGATTTTTCACTATGCATGGATGATGTTCTCAAGGCCGTCGATATTGCAAATAAGCTAGGGATAGATTTGGAAGGTAAGAACACATGGGGCGATATTTTAACTTTGGCTTTCGAGCAAAAAGTTGAAGAAAAACTTATAAATCCGACTTTTATATACGACTTCCCAGCTGAAACTTCTCCGTTAGCAAAGAGGAAGAAAGAGTGTCCGTGCTTAGTTGAAAGATTCGAGTTATATGTCTGTGGCCGAGAGCTTGGGAATGCTTACTCTGAGTTGAACGATCCGATTGACCAGAGAGAGAGATTTAGAGATCAATTAAAGATGAGAGAGCAAGGTGATGATACAGCGTCAATTCCGGACGAAGATTTTGTGAACGCATTAGAGTATGGAATGCCTCCAACGGGAGGGTTGGGAATTGGAATTGATAGACTCGCAATGCTCTTGACTGATAGTGCTTCTATAAGAGATGTCATAATCTTCCCGACTATGAAACCAGAAAATAATTGAATAAAAATATTGTCAAAGTTATGATCATAAGGCGTCGGTTCTAAAATCATACCTTAGGGATCGTGGTGGTAACATAATTTTTGAAAATTCGATATTGCTAATGGTGATCTCTAGTATTTAGTGTCTGATTCACTTATATTAAAGTAATACGTATTGGAAAGGTAACCTTGCAGTCCAGAAAGTTGAACGAAACCATTTCTGATATTTTAACATTGGGAGTGTTCTTTGTCCGTATTTTTTTTATAGTGATTATATATTTTTTTAGACACTGCTAAAAGTGAATAGAAATCGTGAAATTATCACCCGAAAAATGAAGGAATAAAGTCTGCTGATTATTTTGTTTCTGCTGTTTTTTTAACTGGTGTACTCGAATTGTTTTGCTTTATCTATACTATTTTTAGCGATACCCTTTTATCTGATAATTTAATGGGCTTCTTCAGATATTGATTTTTGAAAATCATCAAACGGATTTTTAAGAAAACAAATTTAAGTACAAAAATTGTTGACAAAAATTACTAATAGTGCAATAATGACGAACTGTGACTTTATTTATTAGAGTTACAATTTATTTTCTTTGGAGGTACTTGTTATGAGTGCGAAATTTCGTTTTGGAAGATTTCCAATATTGGTGTTTTTATTGTTTCTATTTTTTACCGGAGGTGTTTCATTTGCAATGATAGGTCATTACTTTGTTTATCCTCTCGTGAGTGATGGAGATAACAAACTTAATTGCGTTGGTTGTTGTCAAAATCTTGTTGAACAATTTTATAAATCACGTATATCAAAGTTAAGTGACATGCCGGTTGCCTATGTTTTAAAAGGTTTCTCTTTGGATGAAGAGGAAGCAAGAGATTTGGCATTAGCATCGAAGGTTTCTCTTGATAATACTACTAGACGTCTAGCTTCTGCGGATAGTACCCGCGATAGTATCTTGACATATGCTATCTTAGATACAATTCAACGCAATGGGCTTGGTAATTCGAGCATGTTTGATATTGTCGACTATTATCACAATGATTATTTGAAAAGCAAAAAAATAGTTAAGGATGCATATTATGATTCTTGTAAGGCACGTTATATAACCGAAAAGTATGGCTGCGAAGTTTTAGGATTATTAGGGGAGTTCGATTATAATAAGTGTGGATGTTGTTTAGATATTGTAAGAGCATTTTCTTCTTATAATATAAAGGGCTTTTATTGTAGGGATTGTATGATTGGCAAATTTTTAATGCTTTGTGTTGACAAGGTCGCTGAAGAAATTTATGTTCCTGATGATGAAAAACAACCTGATGATGAAAAACAAAAGGGGGGGGAGATTAATAACATTTATACTGAATG
Organism: uncultured Clostridia bacterium; assembly: GCA_947165155.1. Classification (GTDB taxonomy): domain Bacteria; phylum Bacillota; class Clostridia; order Oscillospirales; family Acutalibacteraceae; genus Improbicoccus. Next base: position 80,120 of record CAMUZI010000002.1, read on the forward strand.
CGTTATTTGTACGGGTGAACGTGATAAGAAGGAGATTGAAGAACACGCTAGTGAATTATGCTGTAGTGTTTGCCGCAATATTGTTGGACATTTAAAATGTCTTAATGACTGGCTTGAGTATGAATATAAGTGTAAAAAGAAAATGACGTGCCCAATGTGTAGAGGGAAGTGGAATCCAATGAAAATAATCAGCCCCATCCCTAAAATTAAGCGTTTAAAAGAGAATGGTAGTCCTATAGCCTATTTATATGATCCATGTTTAAATAATGTGTGCTATTGGCGCCGCGAAAAGGGGGGTACATATTTGAAGCGTTTAGATCCGTCCAAGATTGAGAATGGGAAGGAAGTTGTACATACAATAGGCGCTTATATAAAAGATTTTGGCAAAAAAAAATTTACAGCAGATTTTATAAACTTTCACGGCAACGATAAGCGTAAGGGTATAGGTTTGAGATTTCATTTTGACGAACATCCGTATATAGGATTTCATAATATTAAATATACTAATAAAGGTATAGAGTACGAAGAAGAAGAAGAAGTGGATGGTTGCGATTTTACTGACGAGTATCTTGAACAAAAAGTTGAAGATATCAGTTTGGGTGATATACAAGCTGATGAAGAGATAGTGAATGCTGATAAAAAACGTGCTGAATCTGAAAAAAAGAAAAAGTAACTAAAAGGATAAAAACAACCATTAAACCGGCAACGAGTTTAGTCTCGTTGTCTGATTTTTAAATATTTTATTTCGTTTTCCTATTCGATCCTGATTTTGTTTCAATTATTTTGAAAAATTATCATTTACATCAATAGTCTGATCATCAAAAAAAACAACCCCATTGTATTGATAAAAAAAACTGATAGTCAAAAAACTATCAGCAAGAGAGGGATAAATCAAACATTATCCAGCCAGCATAACGTGCACTTTCGTTCTAGATCTTCCAAAACGCTTGAACGAAACTATTCCCGACATCTTAGCAAAAAGAGTATCATCCTTTCCTATTCCTACGTTCAAACCAGGATGAATCTTCGTACCGCGCTGCCTAACCAAAACCATGCCAGCAAGCACGAACTGTCCGTCGGCTCTCTTAACACCTAGACGCTTGGATTCGGAGTCACGCCCATTTCGGGTAGACCCCATACCTTTCTTGTGTGCCACAACACCACCTCCTATCCAATAGAAATAACTTTAAGTTTACTGTAAGACTGCCTATGTCCTATCTTTCGCTTACAGTTTTTCTTAGGTTTATAAGTAAACACAGTTACCTTCTTTGCCTTGCCATTCTTTACAACCTCAGCACTCGCTGACATTTTAGAACAAGAAGCACCAAATTTCAAATTTTTATCATCATAAAAAGCTACGACTTTCAAGTCTAACTTACCACCAGCATCAACGCCAATCGAGTCTGAATAAAAAACACTTCCCTCGCTAACTTTATGCTGTTTCCCATTGACCTCTACTATAGCATACATAATAATACCTCCCTACTTAATTATACAAATAAGAATCCAAAAATCAATCATCCATACAAAACCTTTATACATCTTTCACACAGATCCTCCTGCTCCTTTCCTTTGCCCACTGAAGGATCATATATCCAACATCTCTGGCACTTAAGGTTACTGGATTTACTGACTTCAACATCCAAGCCATCTCCCTCACCAAATGAAGATGAAACATCAGATACCATACATATATATTTTACATCAGAATCAAAATTTTCGCTATACGAAACCCGATTTTTTCCAATTTCTATGTGAACACAAGCCTCCAAGGATGAACCAATCAACTTCGATTGTCGCGCATCTTCTAAATGTTTCTTAACAACATCAGAAACTTCTATCAGTCGATCCCAATATTCTTCAAGTTTAGTGTCATCACGAACCTTAAACTCCCACAACATTGAATTCATAAAAACACTTTTAAAATTCTGATTTTTTGGGATAAACTTCCATATTTCTTCACAAGTAAACGATAAAATAGGCGCCAAAATCTTGGAAATGTGAGTCAATATCACCCAAATCGAGGTCTGACAAGCTCTTCTCGTGCGTTCATCAAATTTACTGACGTAAAGACGATCTTTTATAACGTCAAGATAAAAATTGGAAAGCTGAGAAACACAAAACTTCTGCACATCATGAAAAATTGAATAAAATTCAAATTTATCATAACTCTTGAGGCAATCTAAAAACAACCTTTTAGTTTTTATTAAAATATACTTATCGACTTCATGCAAATCGTTATACGCAACACAATCCTTGAGGGGATCAAAATCATATAGATTCCCAAGTATAAACCTAGCAGTGTTCCTTATTTTTCTGTAAGACTCACTTATCTGAGATATGATCTCCCCAGATATCTTAACATTATCTGTATAATCAGAAGACGCCACCCAAAGTCTCAATATATCCGCACCATTAGTGTTCACGATATCATTCGGAGATATGACATTCCCTAATGACTTAGATTGCTTTCGAGATTCCTCATCGACTACCCATCCATGCGTCAAAACAGATTTAAAAGGTGCCTTTTCAAATGCTCCAACAGAAGTCAAAAGAGATGACTGAAACCATCCACGATATTGATCAGAGCCTTCCAGGTAAAGATCCGCTGGAATCTGATCATTCTCTAATGCAGCATAATAACTAACACCAGAATCAAACCAAACGTCCATTATATCTTTTTCTTTTATGAAGTTTTTACATCCACAAGAACACACTTCATTTCCCGTAGCAAAAAAATCTGCATTCTTCTCGTACCATACCCCAGCCCCATACTTTTTGAACATTCTAGATATATTCACGATCGTTTCATACTCCATAAAAGGCTTCCCACAATTTTCGCAGAAAAATATCGGAATAGGAACTCCCCATTTTCTCTGCCTAGAAATACACCAATCTTCTCTTTCTGATACCATAGCCTTTATACGCTCCCTACCCCAGGAAGGAATCCATTTTACGCCCTCAGAAGCCTTAACCGCCTTATCTTTAAACTTATTTACCGAACAAAACCACTGTCTAGTAACACGAAGAATAATAGGCTCTTTACACCTCCAACAATGTGGATATTTATGAACTATATCTTTATATCCAAATAGTAAATTAGATGATTCAAGCTTATCGATAATAGCGTTGCTTGCATCTTCCAAATTTAACCCAGAAAATTCTCCTGCTTGACAGTTCATCACTCCTTGCTCGTCAACCGGAACCAAAACATCTAAGTCATACTTAGTACAACATTCGAAATCTTCAACTCCATGACCTGGAGCAGTATGTACACACCCAGTACCACTTTCAAGATTAACATGATCGCCGGTTATGATCACCGAATCTCTACTAAGAAATGGATGACGGACAACAGTCCCTTCAAGCTCCTTACCCTTTACCGGACTTCCTATAACTTTATATTCCTCTATTCCCAACTCTTTCATACATTCATTAACACGTTCAAATGCCATTACAAAAAACTCATCGCCAACTTTAACAATAGAATAATCAAACAACGCATTCACGCATATTGCTACATTTCCAGGAAGAGTCCATGCAGTAGTAGTCCATATTAAAAAATATAACTTCGAATAATTTACACTTTTAAAACGAGATATCTTACTCGTAGCCTCTTTTACCTGGAACTTAACAAAAATCGATCTACAAGGGTCTTGCTTATATTCGATCTCAGCTTCCGCTAATGCGGTTTTACAAGAGGTACACCAGTAAACGGGTTTCATTCCACGATAGATTGCGCCCTCCCTAACCAAACGCGCAAAAACCTCTATCTGCTTTGCTTCGTACTCTTTGTCAAGAGTAACATATGGATTATCCCAATCTGCAAAAATTCCAAGACGCTTAAATGATTCTCTTTGCGAATTCAGATATCCAAGGGCCGTATTTTTACAAGCATCCCGAAGATCAGAAACGCTCAGCTTATCATAGTCTTTAACACTCTTTTTTGTCTTCATCTCAGTTGGAAGGCCATGAGTATCCCATCCAGGGCGAAAAGGTGTAAGATATCCACACATCGATTTATATTTAACTATGAAGTCTTTCAGAATCTTATTTAAAGCATGTCCAAGATGAATATCACCGTTAGCATATGGTGGGCCATCGTGCAGAACGTATTTCTTAGTCTTTCTGCCGTCATTTAAAACTTTATTATAAACATCTATTTCATTCCAAAACTTCAAGAACTCTGGTTCTCTTTCAACCAAATGTGCCTTCATTTGAAAATTAGTTTTAGGCAAATTCAACGTATCATTGTATTTCTTACTCATCTTCCTCTCCTTTAATCAAAATCTTTTAAAATCCGCCCCAAATTGCAGATTATCATACTTCCCTTTTTTCCCCTTTTTATCAACACTCAATTCGGAACCATCACTAAAAACAACTTCATCATCACTATTTTTTGTTTCCTCTATGAATTGCTTAGCAAACTCATCAACCTGAAATTCCTTCAAATCAAGCTTAGAAACCGAAGTATTAGATACCTTTTTTAACATATCCACCTGAGTCTCGAACTTTTTGATACAATCATCGACGAAGATATTTATTTCATTTCTCAGCTTAATTGCTTCATCCATTTTTTTCTTATATTCATCGTTTGCCGTTTTGATCATAGAGGCAGCCTTTTCTGAGGCATCTTTTAGAATATACTTCGACTTAACGCCAGCATCAATAACACTAGCTTGTGCAATTCTTTCTGAATTAGCAATCGCGCGAGTAACAGACTCTTGTGCGTTTTTGAGCTCCAGAAGTTCGGCCTTTAGCCCCTCGTTTTCCTTCGATATCTTATCGTACTCATCAATGACTGACATTATTTTCTTTTGCACCGAATCTATAAACGAGTCAACCTCTAACGCTTTGTATCCAAGAGCAGAACGAGAAAAGCGAACACCCGAAACTTCACGCTTTAATTCATTTAAAAACGTCACCTCTTACATCTCCTTAAATATATATCCCACTGTCATTAAGTTTATTAACAATGTCAACACCATTTATTTCCACATCACGAGGAGTCAAAACATAAGCAGATCCCGCTGCCTTCGCAATTTTACCACCCACTGCATAAACCGCACCACACATGAAATCAATTATTCTTCTCGAAGTTTCTGAATCACTCGCTTCTATTCCCAGATCTAAAACAGCTACATTTCCACTAAGAAGGCTATCAACAACTTTCGAAATGTCACCGTCATATTTTGTAGGTTTGAAACAAGAAACAACCAGTTTCTTAGAAACCCTCCCAAATTTGATTACGTTCCCTTCCTTACCAGACACACTGGGACCTTCAGATGTCGTATTTTCAAACTGCGTCTGATCGTCAAAATCCTCCTCAGTAGGATTAAGCATGTCAAAAATTCTTTTTACCATTCCCATTACCGATCCTCCAAAACGATAAAATACAAATACCCTCTGGTTATTGTTGTGTTTTTAGTAAAAAATGTCAATATCTATTTATTTGGGGCATTGCTAAAAATGGATAGAAGCCTTAAAAATATCACTCTAAAGACGAAAAGATAAAGTTTGCTTATCACTTTATTCCTGTTGTTTTCAACTAGTTTATTCGAATCATTTTGCTTCATCTATCTATTTTTAGCAATTCTAAACTTCAATAGGTATAGTTTTGGAGTCAATGATTTGCAATATTTTATAAAGCAAAAATTGATGATTTATTTTTCTTATTCACAATTCAAAAGTTCAACGTATACGCTGAATTAGAAACTATTAGAGGGTTGCATATACGTTTTCGTAGGGTAAAACTTAGAACAAAGATATTAGTATTTTTAATCATATTAGTTATATGTATATTTTTACTTGATCTACGTCTTCGACCGATTATTAAGACGATAATGTCCGATAAAGCGAGATCGGTTGCTGTTAGTTGTATTGACAGTGCGGTTTCAAAGGAGCTTGGAAATCAAAATTTTCAATATTCAGATATAGTTCAAATTGAGCGCGCTGAAGGCGGAAAACTTTTAGGTATTACTACGAATATACAGAAATTGAACTTTTTAAAATCTAGTTTAAGTAACGCTATTTCAGATGAGTTAAGTAAAGAGGAGATAAGAAAGGTAAAAATTCCTCTCGGAGCGATATTAGGTACTGATCTTCTAAGTGGTTCTGGACCTGTTATAAGTGTCAAATTTTTCGCTACTGGAAATGTAATTACCGATTTTGAAAGTGAGCTTTCTGAAGCTGGTATAAATCAGACTAAACATAAGATAAATCTAAACACAGAAGTAAACGTTTCAGCGATTATTCCATGGTATCCCGTTGAGACTAAAGTAAAAACGAACATAACAATTGCAGAAACGGTTATTGTAGGAGAAGTTCCAAATGTTTACGCCGCTGCTGAACCTACAAAAAAACTAAGAGAAGCCAAAGGTATGGATTCTCTTAATAAATAGTTATTAACAACATATCATCAAAAAAATGTTTTCCTAGCTAAAAGCCCACCTTTTTTAGACGCATAAAATCTATTGTTCTTTGTCCGTTAATTCGTCGATTACATGCCGCTGTTGTTTCAAGCTTGTAACGTATCAGTCTTTCTATTGGTGTTCTGGTTTGCCGGTTTGTTACAACCATAAGGTGACACATTTTCCTTTTTATCAACGCACATTCTGATAAATAAAGGACGATACACCCCCAACCGCCAATGCTGGAACACCGATCGATAAAAGATACAACACCAAATTACGTCCACTTAAATTTTTTACGTCTTCATATTTTTCAGCAACGTGACGAAAGGACTCAAGACACTTACGACCAAGCACAACAGCAGCATTGACCTTCTTAAGAAACTTTTTAACATTTTCCCTAGTAGCTGGACCGTGTTCTTCGTCATCATAACCTAAGTCATTATGAAGAAACCAATTTATTATTCCTTCTGGCTTATCAAATCCACCAGAAAAAGGATTTCCAGGTACATCTATGGTCATATCTTGAAACAGATACAAAGTATTCCTCTTTAATTTACTGTCAGCAGATTCATAACTCAAAAAATCCTGATACCTGACCCCATCAATACGAGCCACAGACACGAAAAAACAAAAAGGAAATTTTAGGCTACTTATCCAATCGCCATCACCAGTTAGATCAATTTCCAGCCAAAGATCATCATTGCTCTCGTTGTAAAAGATAGACAAACGCTCGCCCAATTTATATCTGTAGTATTCATACATAATACCACTTAGTAACTTTTCGCTGACATTTAAACTTTTGCTCCCAATTTTTTATTTCGTTTACTATATCACCGCACGGTTCTATACCATTAAATTTGTAGTTCAATTTGAGAATTTCGTTATCGGCACAAACCGAACTAGGACATAAAATGGTAGAGACTCCAAAAATTACAGAACTAAACTTTTTGATAACTTTTCTAATACTCATACTCAATCTCCTTAAAATAAAATTTCTAAATTCCATCATACATAATAACAATAAAAATAACAATAAAAAATACAACACCACCCATATAAGGGCATTTCAAAAATAGGATATAAATGGTAGAGAGAAAATATGGAAAACGAAATGAAATGTTCGAAATGTTGACAAAGAGAAAAAACAAAAAGTAGATTTCACAGAGGTAAGCAAAGATATAAACGTAAATCTTGTGATGTAATTATACCGGAGGACAATGTTGCTACTCTGATTATACCAAATTACAAGCGATTAAATATTATCTTAGAAGGAAACGGTTTTAGAAGAATAGAAAGGTTAATGCATATTAGTCACGTATCTGTTATTAATTCTGTTATTAATTGGGTCAAGCAATTAGCTTCTAAATCAAAAATATTTCTTGGAAAGATAAGAAAGTAGATATTTTTAGAACTTAATGAAATGTGCATAAACTAAAAAAATATGGCTTTGGATAGCTGTAAACAGAAAAACTAAAAAGCTTGTTGACTTCTTCGTGGGCAACCGTAGTTCTGGAAGCTTTGAGAAACTTTGTGAAAATATTTCGCATATTGAGGCTAAATTTTATGCCACAGATAAATTTCAAGTACACGACGCTATTTCACCAAACAAACATCTGATTGGCAAACCTCATGCTTGTACTGTTGAACGTATGAACCGTCTTCTTCGCCATTATCTTGCCCGTTTTGCTCGCAAAACTTATTGCTGGTCTAAAACTCTAACTATGATTGTTTACTCTTTCTTATTGTTTTTGTATCGTGACTATTTTTCTTCTATTCACTTTTAGCAATGCCTAAAATTTCATAAAAATAAATAACCACATGTATATTATCGACGCTGCTAAAAACGGACATGAATCATGAATTCTCACATCCGAAAAAACAAAATTGAAAACCTGTTAACCTATTTACCTCAAATTTTTTTCAAATAGCATGTTTGGATATATTTTGTTGTATCTATCCTGTTTTTGTAATACCATCATCATCCAAAATATTCATTTTTTACCTCTTGGATTTCTTCATTTGTTAAGCCCAAAGTTACTCTCATATTTTGAAATATCATAAGTGGGAGTATAACGAATAAAACCACGTACATTATTATCTAGATCATCCATTGAAAAAATATTATTACTTCTCCATTTTTTGACTATTCCATCCATATAACTTAATTTATACTCTCCAAGTGAATTTACACATCGCTCATATGCCTCTTTTATCATTTCAAGATCATATTTCCAATCAATGAACCATCTTTTTATGGCCTCTTTTTCCTTCATAGTAGGCATCCTATTTGATGTTCCCACTATCTTAGCAAATTTTTTCCACATAGAGACGATTTTATTATTCATTCTTATCTTCTGTTTTGCACACTCAACAGAATTGATCCCCTCTTTTGCCCAGGAAAGTCCTACTTTTTCTATGTACCCAGTAGAAGATTTACCTATTTTAACACAATATTGAATTAAAATTAATATTACATTAGATGAAAGCCCCTCAAAATCCTTGAGTTTAATAAAAGTTGATATATCAAGCCCTGAAAGCGGACGACCCAATACGGTTTCTATCTTATCTAGCAAATTGTTTATATCACTACCGGTTTTCATACGCTTAGATACGTACTCGATATTTGCTTTTTCTAGTATTTTTTTATTTTCATCACTTATTTTATTAATTTGTTTATTTTCAGATTTTATAATTCCAAAATTACTCCAAAATTCTATCGCGTCTTGAATATCTTCATTGCTTTTCTTCAAAATAGATGCGAGTTGCGATATTGTAAAGCGAGAATCAGGATTTTTCATAACTATAAATAAAACTTTCAAATGCAATGAGCAAGAAATTCTTATTATACTGTTATCTATATTTTTCAAATCGGAAGAAAGGAAGTAACTATTTTCCATGAATACACCTCTGCAATATTCTACATGTTCCAAACACGATATTTAATATCAAACAACTTAAAATATGATAGTATGATATACGCTGTTATCTTAAAAAATGGAGGAAATCGAAATAGATAATAATAATACAACCTGGAAAAATTGCGATAAATTTTTGTGGTTTCTTGTGATCTTTATGTCGTCTTATGGGTTACTTCTAATAAGAAGTGCAACAAGAGCGGGAAGAGAAGAACTTTTTTTATCTCACTTCGTAAGTGTGCTATTCGGCTTATGTACCTCTTTAATTCTTCAGTTTATAGACTATAGAAAACTGTCTAGATTTTGGATATTGATATCGGTGTTTTGCTCTCTTATAATTATATATACTTTAATATTTGGTTCAACTTTGCATGGTGCCGCTGGAGTTAAAGCAAAAGCGTGGATAAAAGTTCCTGGAGGTTTCAGTTTTCAAACATCTGAGATAGCAAAAATAGGATTTGTATTTTCTTTCGCAAAACATTTATCTATTCTTAAAGAATATAATAAAATAAACAGTATAAAACACCTTTCTATATTTCTTCTTCACGTGATGGTTCCAGTAATATTGACACATCTTCAAGGAGACGACGGCGCAGCAATAATTTTTGTTTTTATAGCTATTTTTGAGATGTTTATCGCAGGAGTGAGTATAAAATTTTTTATGTTTGGAATTACATTATTAGCACTTTCGGTTCCTATAATGTGGAATTTTGTGTTAGCTCCGTATCAGAAGAATAGGATACTAAACATGTTCAATCCAGATGCGGATCCATATAGGGCTGGATATCAAATAATACAGGCGAGAATTTCAATAGGCTCTGGAGGATTCTTAGGGACTGGACTTTTTAACGGAAAGCGTGCTGCTGAAGGAGTAGTTCCCGTGCACGAAAGCGATTTCATTTTTACCGTTGCGGGAGAGGAATTGGGATTTGTAGGGTGTTTTCTTATAATATTGTTTCTTTTTACATTGATATTTCGGATTTCATATATTGCTAAGCACGCAAGAGATTATATAGGATTGTTTTCATGTTTTGGATTCCTTGGTCTGATTTTAACTCAATGCATTTTTAACCTAGGAATGTGTCTTAGCTTTTTGCCAGTAGCGGGTATAGTCCTTCCTTTTTTTAGTTCAGGAGGATCTTCAATAATATGTCTATTTTTAGGAGTTGCTCTCGTGCAAAGTATATATATGCTAAGAGAAGATGGCATTCCAAAGCCAAAAAGAATTAAAGAAAAAACGCCTAAATCGACTTAGTTTGAGTAAATTCAAAATATGATATGTTTTTTTATTTTTAAATAATATTTTACACACGCTTTTGCAAGTAGCTTCCATGCAGGATATATGCTAGAAGAAAATGGTACCCCGAAGCCAAAAAGAATTAAGGATGAAGATCCTAACTCGGAATATTTTTAGTGTATCTTAATATTTTTTAGTTTAAATAAACTTTTTCAATTTGCTTTTTTAACAGTACCCACTTTAAAAGTATCATCTCAAAAGAGTAGTACTCCAGAACTAATTAAAATTAAAAGACACAAAAATTGTAATATATTTATTAATGTTGGATATTTACCAAAAATATGTTAATATATCATAATATCCTTTTAAGAAAACGAAATAAGGTGATCGATATATTACACGACGGACATAGAAAAAGATTAAAAGAAAAATTTGAGAAATTTGGTCTTGATCATTTCAATGAACACGAAGTTTTAGAACTACTCTTATTCTGGGCTATTCCACGAAAAGATACAAATAAAATTGCACATGCGCTTATAGATAAGTTCGGATCAATATCTTCTGTTTTCGACGCACCTGCTAAATTGCTAATGGAAGTCGATGATGTTGGAAAGTCATGTGCCCTGTTTTTAAAATTAATACCTCAAATTGCCAGAGTTTATGAAGAAAGTAAACACTTCGATAATAAAAAAGTACCATCACTAGAAGAATGTTGTACAAAATTAGTCTTAAAATTCATAGGAAGGACCAAAGAAGTCATAGCAATTATGCTATTTGATTCTAAAGGTAAAATTGTATTCGATGGAATAATAAACTATGGAAGCGTTAATGCAGTTGAAGTCTATTCGAGAAGAATTATTGAGCTTGTGAGTGCATATTCTGCAACTTCCATCATATTAGCACATAATCATCCAAGTGGAGTCGCGATTCCATCAACATCTGACATAAGATCGACTGATGAGCTTTGTAAAACACTCAAAAGTATGAGAGTTACCATAATTGATCACATAATAGTCGCAGATGGCGATTACGTATCAATGAAAGATTGCAAAATAGGCGAAGCTTTTGGTTATGAACCACCAAAATAGCGGGTTGATTTGATCTGATTCAAAATTTTTAATCAATCAAGATTGTATCAAAAGCCACGACGTAGTAGCTACAGGTGGTAGTTGTATACCTGTTAGAAATTGCAAAATAGTTAAAACCTCCAATACATATACCCAAATAAGGCACTGCTAAAAGTGGATAGAAATAAACTATCACCCGAAAAATGAGGGAATAAAGTCTTCTGACTACTTTATTCCTATTGTTTTTACAACTGTTGTGCTCGAATCATTTTGTTTTATCTATCTGTTTTAAGCAATACCAAATTGAATAGAAACTGCTAACATGAAAATATCATAATTTTTTTGGCTTAATGTTATAACACACATAGTTTTTTATTCTTATTTTTAAGTAATATTTTTTTTTCATTATGCAATACCACACAAAAACATGTGATAAATAACATTACAATTTAAAAATAAATCTATGTATTATTTAAGTTATTAACGCATATATACAAATCAAGATAAGTTATTTCATTATTTTCACGTTTTCGATTTTTTAATTTATCTATACTTTTTTTTAATTTACTTAGCCTAGATTTTCCTATTCCAAGAAAACCGGTTCCACCGACATAATCTTTATATCTTTCTGAAATATCTAATATTGCACTAAATATCCTTTTGTTATCTGTCAAATTTTTATTTTTATTATACCACCCTGCAAGTCCCTTACCAGATTTTGATGACGTTTTACCCTCCATTTCTGCCAAACAACAAAGTATTTCATATACTTCAGACAATTTTTTATCGCAATTTTCCAAACCTGCTTTTAATCTTCCCTTATCACATTCTTTATATGAGCAAAAATAATTTTCTTTCACCTTAAAAACAGACTTAACATCATCTAAAATACTACATATATTACCTAGTTCATCATTTGCTTTTTTAATGAGTTTATTAGAATCTGTGATTTGCTGTTTTTCTTGGAGTCTTTTTTTTGCATAAACTTTAAAGACTTTTTCACATTGATCGATTAATTTATTAACTCTTGACCCACTCGTTTTGTATTTTCTCATACCAACAAGAAAAAAATGAATTTTTGTTAATTTTTCTTTGTCTAGTTCAATATTGAGCGTTACTTTCTGATCTGAAACGTATAATTGATTAGTTTGATTAGTATTGAATAGTTCTGAAACATAATCATTTGAAAATGCATCAAGACCTTTCTTATGATTTTTGTGATAAATTCCATTACAATTCTCCTGAATGCAAATACAAAGGCTCAATAGAGACTTTCCAAGAGCTTTCAAAATCTCATTAGATGATTTCAAATTATTGTTGTTTTTCAATTCTTTATTGAATTGTTTAATTGCTTCATCGATTTTTTTGCTTCGAGTTCTATCATATTTATTTTCACCACTTTTATTTTCACCACTCATTGAGTTCAAATTTTGCGTGTCAATTTCTAAATCAATTTTTTCAATTTCTTCCATGATCTATCACCTCACAGTAAATTTTTTTAAGTGTAAAAACCACAGTTTATTATACAATATCAAAATAAAATAGTCAAATATGCTACTTTTTTTTATTAAGCAGTAAGCAATTACATATCTAATAAATTTAAAATAAACGAAATCTTCAATCTAACCACTCAAATACTAATCGGATTTATTTCGAAATATCTTAGAAAACAAATTTTTAAAAAATGAACATATAGATTTGAATACTCTTATAAATATGTTCTTTTTAGGTGCAATTTTTACGTCATGTTGAGATATCAGAAGATTTTTTCCTATACTTTTCCCGTTATATGTGTAATTTATCGTTCCAACGCATTGTCCTTTTACTATCGGTGCGCGAAGATTTTTATTTATTTCTACCTCTCGTTTTACATTTGGAGAATTCGTGTTTTGAAATGTTCTCGAAAACGATGTTGAACCCTTAGCCTCTACACTCTCTACCTCTCCCCCATTTATTTTTACATTTATACACTCTTTAGTGTCATCGAATTTTATATTCTTAGTGTTTGAAAACCCATAATTATAAAGTGCTATATGATCATTCCAATCGTTTGGAGCATTTAAAGTTACGCATATCAGACGTACGTTATCTTTTTCTGCACAAGAAACTAAACATCTTCCCGCTTTTTCAGTAAAACCTGTCTTTATTCCTATACAATAAGGATATAGGTTCAAAAGTTTATTATGATTTTCAAGCCAAATAGTTCTATCTCCTACCTGAACTCTAGCACTTTTTTCAGAAGCTATTTTTGCAAAGGTTTCGTTTTCCATAGCATACGCCGCAAGAATTGACATATCTAATGCCGTCGAATGATGATTTCCTTCGTCTAAACCTGAAGGTGTACAAAAAACTGTATTAATCATTCCAATTTCTTTTGCTCGGTCGTTCATTCTTTTTATAAATTTTTCTCTACTACCGCAAACAGATATCGCAACAGCATTAGCAGCATCGTTTCCAGAAGGTAATAACATTCCTCTGACTAAAGTTTCTAAACTCACAGAGTCTCCAACTTGCAGTCCCATCGATGAACCTTCAACTCTTATCATTTCATCTGTTATTTCGAGATTTCTTTCCCCTCTAGCCGCCGCTTCTTCCAAAGCTAACAAAGATGACATTATCTTAGTAGTACTCGCCATTGCACGAGGCTCAGTGTGATTTTTTGACCATATAATATCTCTTGAATCCGCACAAATAAGTATCGCCGAACGTGCAGAAACGTCTAGTGCATTTATATTTTTATTTAATAAGTTTACTAAAAAAAAGAACGAAGATACCAATCTACGTCCGTGTTTCAAGTTTTTCAAATTTCCTCGCAACTAAGAAATTTTAATAGCCTCTGTGAAATATTAATATTCAACTGTTCTATACTTGATGAAGAAAAAACAAATATATTTATACATATTCATATTTTTAAAAAATCTTTATAAACTATCAATTTCATACAGCCGAATATCAAATTATTTATCTTCTGTTTGATAAAAAAATATTCATTCACATTTCTGATTCAGTTTCTCTTATAAACTATAAAACTTTAATTTTGATACTCTTGATTACTTCATCCACCGTTTCTTTCATAACCGAAGAACCACTAGTCACAAAGATACTTTCTACATTCATAAACATATTACTTTCGATATCCGATATATTACTAATCATCAGAGTTTCTTGTTTAAGAGATTTTGCAAACTCGAATAATTTAGTAGAATTTGAACTTTTTTTACTCCCTATGACCAAAATCATGTCTACTAAATTAAAATTATCAACTATTTCCATTCTTCTATTTAGTGAATCGTTACATATCGTATTATATATCTTTATATTTTTATATTTAGATGATAAAAAATCACATATTTCATTATACCTTTCAAGATTATATGTAGTCTGAGCAACTACAATTATTTCGTCTTTTTCGTTTATTTGAATACCTTTAACATCATTAATCTCATTTATAACTATGCTATTTTTACACCTACTTTTTATGCCTATAACCTCAGGATGGTTTTTATTTCCGATAATTATTAATTTTTTTTTTTATTCTCACATTCTTCGGAAATTTTATGTATAAATTTCACATTAGGACACGTCTTATCAATAATTTCGATATTTTTCTCTTTTAGCCTATACATATCATTCACCGAAATCCCATGAGTTCTTATGACCACAGAATCACCACTTACTGTGTCATCTGTATTGTAAACTATCTTCACGTTTTTCATATCTGAAATTTTTTTAATTATGTATTCATTGTGAGCAACATCCCCAAAAACTTTGATATTCTTTTTTTCAGAAAATATCCTATCAATTGCACTAGAAACTCCAAAGCACGGTCCAATATACTTTGAAAGTATAATTTTCATAATATTCATCTCCCTCTCATTGCGATTTCCACTCATTTATTTTCGCATGATTACCAGACAAAACGAATCTTTTAAACTTTTTTCATACCAAACTCTAGAAATCGAACACTACAAACAATTAATCCCTCTAGCGTACTTCAAAATCTAATTTTCATAATTTCTTCCCCTGTTTTGATTTCCACTCATTTATTTTCGCATGATTACCAGACAAAACGAATCTTTTAAACTTTTTTCATACCAAACTCTAGAAATCGAACACTACAAACAATTAATCCCTCTAGCGTACTTCAAAATCTAATTTTCATAATTTCTTCCCCTGTTTTGATTTCCACTCATTTATTTTCGCATGATTACCAGACAAAACGAATCTTTTAAACTTTTTTCATACCAAACTCTAGAAATCGAACACTACAAACAATTAATCCCTCTAGCGTACTTCAAAATCTAATTTTCATAATTTCTTCCCCTGTTTTGATTTCCACTCATTTATTTTCGCATGATTACCAGATAGAAGAACTTCTGGAACTTTTCTTCCACGCCAAACCCTTGGACGCGTATACTGCGAATGCTCAAGTTTTCCATCAAAATGGCTTTCATTTTTGTAACAATCGGGAGAAGATAAAACACCATCAATTGTTCTCAAAATAGAATCTAAAAAAACCATAGCAGGAAGTTCCCCTCCGCTTACAACGTAGTTCCCTATAGAAACTTCTTCATCTACTATCTCATCAATTAGTCTCTGATCTACTCCCTCGTATCTTCCACACAAAATCGATATATTTTTTAAGGTTCTAATTCTTTTTATCATATTTTCATCTAAGACCTCACCCCTGGGAGACATCATTATCAAGTAGGGAGAAACTCCCCTGGTGCCCTTTATGTGCATAAATGTTTGAAATATAGGCTCAGCGGTCATTATCATCCCCTCTCCCCCACCGTACGGATAATCATCTACTCTTTTATGCTTATCATTTGAAAAATCCCTAATTTGATAACATTTTAAATCAATTATCCCATTACGAATGGCGCGTCCAACAACACCGATATTCATAGTTAAATCGAAAATTTCGGGGAATAAAGTCATGACGTCTACGGTAAATTTGGACATTAATCACCTATCTCGCTCACTTCAGAATTATCTATTGCATCATTTATCATTTGTTTCATATCTCCCAATTTTTTTTCATCACCCTCTACAAATTTCAATATAGGATTTATCTTAGGATTTTTAGGACTAAAAAGCGAACAACAATCTTCAAAATTTTCAATAGATATATCAAATGTTCCAATCTTTTTGGCAATCTTAGTTATTTCTTCCTTGTCCATTCCTATGAGGGGGCGAAATATAGGAATATCAACATCATGTGATGTACAGTTTATAGCACCAACCGTCTGACTTGCAACTTGTCCAAGACTTTCACCTGTTATCAAACACGAACTTTTCTCGTTAGTGCATATAATCTGTGCGATTTTATACATAAATCTACGAGAAATTATAGTTGTCAATTCCTCTGCGCATAATGTCTTTATTTTCTTTTGAATATCACAAAAATTAACATTAAAAAATTTTATTTTACCAGAGTATCTAGATACAACATCTAAAATTCTTTTTACTTTATCAACTGAACGAGCACTTGTATAAGGCGGAGTCGAATAGTGAACCGCATTCAATCTAAGACCTCGTTTGGCCATCATAAACGAAGCAACAGGACTATCAATTCCACCAGATATCAAAACAGTACCAAGTCCACTCGTCCCAACAGGTAATCCACCAAGTCCTTTGTTATTGTGGCAGTAGACATATGCACTATTTTTTATCTCAATCTTCAAAATAACATCTGGGTTGTGAACATCGACTCTTAAATTATATTTGTTTGATATAAAATCCCCTATCTCATTACAAATCTGCGCCGAGTTTAAATAAAATTTCTTATCAGAGCGTTTAGCTTCAACCTTAAATGAACTTGCGTTTACATTATCGAACTCATTTTTACACGCTTCTTTTATCGCTTCTAAGTTTTTTTCAACGCTCCAAGAAAGGCTAAACGATGATATCCCAAATATCTTTGAAATTTCGTCCATTAGATTCTCGACATTCTCACCGCATATCGAATAAACGGCTCCCATTTGCTTTATCTTAAAATCACCAAATTTATTTATTCTTTTCTTTATGTTTTCTAAAAGAGCGATCTCAAATTTGCGTCTATTTTCACCTTTTAAGAAAATTTCTCCAAATTTTATAAGTATTTCTCTATTCATAATTCTCCATGTAAACTTCCTATGTATCAGAACTTCTTTCGCCTCGACGACGTTATCAATAAGTGAATCAATATCGTGTATTGAATTTAAAAATGAAAAAGTCACTATTCATGAAAATATTTTCGTACCTCACCAACCTTCTTTTCGTAATCATATGTATCAGCTACCTGTGTATCAGAATTTCTTTCGCCTCGACGACGTTATCAATAAGTGAATCAATATCGTGTATTGAATTTAAAAATGAAAAAGTCACTATTCATGAAAATATTTTCGTACCTCACCAACCTTCTTTTCGTAATCATATGTATCATCTGCCTGTGTATCAGAATTTCTTTTGCCTCGATGATATTATCAACAAGTGAATCAACATCTTAGATTAAACTCAAAAATAAAAATATTTTCGCACCTCACCAACCTTCTTTTCGTAATCATATGTATCATCTACCTGTGTATCAGAATTTCTTTTGCCTTGATGATATTATCAACAAGTGAATCAATATCGTGAATTGAATTCAAAAATGAAAAACTCACTCTTATTGAACTATCAATTATATTATCCTCAAGGCCAACAGAAGACAATGTTTTACTCTTTGAGTGCCCAGAACACGCTGACGCACTGGAAACGCATATTCCTCTCTCGGATAGAAAATTTAGTAAAACCTCAGATTTTAACCCTAAAACTGAAAAGTTAATTATATAAGGAGAAGCATTTAACGGAGAATTTATGTGAACACCTCTAATGTTTCGCAATCTATCTCTAAGATAATCGTTTAAAAGTTTTACCTTAGAAAATCTATCATTGATATTGCAACACTTTACAGAGGTATGAAAGCCAGCTATCAATTCTATGGGCTCGGTTCCTGGACGAACTAAATTTTGCTGTCCACCACCCAAAAAAATTGGACTAATTTTAACCCTTTCAGAAGAGTATAATGCTCCAATTCCTTTTGGACCGTGTATTTTGTGAGAACTAAAACTCAAGAAGTCTATTCCAAGTCTTTCCACATTTATCGGGATTTTGCCAAATCCCTGAACAGCATCTACGTGAAATATAGCTTTAGGACACTTTTTCCTCCTGATTTCAGATATCTTCTCAAGTGGAAAAATCATTCCAGTTTCATTATTTACATGCATAACGCTTATAAAATCAGTTTCTTTACTTATCAGACTTTCTAATTTATCATCAGAAATGAAGAAATTTTTATCCGGAATTATATACGAAACATTTGCCCCCATATCTTTTAATTTCAAGATTGGCTTACTAACAGAGGGGTGCTCAATGCCTGATGTGACTAAATTCCTAGTTGACTTCAAATTTATACTTCCAAAGATCGCCAAATTATTAGACTCAGTACCACCAGAAGTAAAATATATTTTTCCATGCTTAGCACATATAAAATTCATCATATCAAAACTTGCTTCTCTAATCATTTTCTCCGAAGATATACCTAGAAAATGAAACGAAGAAGCATTTCCATACCTATTACGCATTATATCAGACATTCTATCAATAACTTCCGGGATAGCTTGGGTGGTAGAACTATTATCTAAAAAAGTCATAATTTCCTACTTTATATCAATTATCGTATCGAATCCAGTAACATCAAAAATTTCTTTAACCTCAGGAATAGCCCCTTCAATTACAAGACTTGAATTAGATTCTTCCTCTTTTCCTAGCATCGAGTAAAGTTTTTTGCGAGCATACAAAATAACCCTGAGGCCCGAACTAGATATATACTCCACGTTTTTAAAATCAAAAACAATAGTGTTAAATTTAAGTCCACTACTAAACAAAGCACTAACTTCAGTTTCGAAACCCCGAGAGGTCACACCATTTATCTTGCCAGATGCGTGTACAACGGCTTTTTCATCTTTGACTTCAAAACTAAATTGTTTATCCATTAAAATCACCTTCTAACTTTTTGTATAAAACCAAATTATTTCTCCCATCCTCCCTCTTATATTCAATTTTATCCATAAATTTTTTTGTTAAAAATATTCCCAATCCACCAATATGCTCTCCAGGGTGATAATTCTCATTAACATAAGAAACAGGATCAAATTTAATTCCGCTATCTGAGATACTTATCTTAAAAATCTTATCGTGCACCGAAATTTCAACACTAATTTCGCCTATTTCATCATCGTAAGCATAATTACAAATATTCAAAAACATCTCTTCACACGAAACCAAAACATGGTGTAAGCAAACACTATCGCACTCAAAATTTTCAAGAAAACTTTCCACCCAAGAAATAAATTCGCTGAGCTTATCGGAAGAAGATTTAAATTTTCTATACAACACTCCACTCCCTAATCATTATACAAAAAATTAACAAACAAGTCAACAAATATCATCCAGAACACTGCAACAAATGTACATAATGATAGCTTACTGTTTAAAAAATAAATACTGTTTTGGACATTTTTTCATATATTTATAGATGCCAATAAGATTGAGGACAGAACGTAAACATATTATTCAAAAAAACAAAGATCATAAACTCAGAAAGCCCAAACCAATTAATTAAATTCCATTTTTTTTCATAAAACGACATGCGCTGCATACCTAATCTCATTCTTGCACATATCCTTATACATTCGTCCTTAAAGCGTTTACTCAAATGGTAAAAGTTCTTTTTCGGCATTCTTTAGTAACTTTATATTTTTAGCTTCTATCATAACTCTTACTAAAGGCTCTGTGCCAGATTTGCGAACTAACACTCTTCCATTCTCTGAAAGAATACTACGCATATTTGATAGCGCTTTTTTGAAAGGATCGGAGTTATAAAAATCATTTCCTTCGACTATTTTTAAATTTTTGACACATTGAGGATATTTTTTAAAATAATTCGAAATTTTAGAAGCTTTCTTCAATTTTCCAACTAAGTTTATAAGCATTATAGAAGTCAAAATACCATCACCAGTAGTAGAATAATCAGAAAATATGATGTGCCCGGATTGTTCACCACCAATCGAACATCCTTTCTTTCTCATTTCCTCAGAAACAAACTTATCTCCTATTTGCGCCGCTATGAACTCTATTTCATGCTTTTTTAAAAAATCAGAAAGTGACATATTAGACATTGTGGTTCCAACAACAACATTATTCATTAAATTTGATTCTTCTTTCATATTTAACGCCAAGGCGCCAATTATATGATCTCCATCAATAACTTCTCCATTTTCATCAATTGCAAGGCATCTATCAGCATCTCCGTCGTAAGCAATTCCAAGATCGTAACTATTTTCAACTACCTTTTGAGAAAGGGGTACTAAACAAGTGGAACCACAATTTTTGTTTATATTTATGCCATCAGGAAAGTTACCCATAAAATCATAGTGAAACATTCTCCTAAAGACCTTGCTCACACAATCACACGAAGCACCATTAGCACAGTCGAACATAACTTTAACATCCAAAGACTTGACACAAGTTTTCAGATAATTAGTATATTGAGTTACGTAAGATTTTTCATACTTAACACAGCCAATTTTTTCTCCAATTGGAAGAGAGACTTCATAAAAATCAGAAAATATAAGCTCTTCTATTTTCCGTTGCATCTCATCAGAAATCTTATATCCATTTCTATCAAATATCTTGATGCCATTAAACTCAAATGAATTATGTGATGCAGAGATCATAATTCCAGCATTTGCCCTGTTTTTCTTAGTCAAATATGCAACTCCCGGAGTAGGAATAACCCCCAATAATATTGCCGAAGAACCACGTGCACAAATTCCAGAGGCTATTGCACACTCAATAGCACTTGAAGATAACCTAGTATCCTTTCCAATAAATATTTTGCCCGAATTGGGTGCCAATACATGCGCAACAGCCTTTCCGATCTTCATGGATAGATCGACTGTAAGTTCTTTATTAAAAATTCCTCTAACTCCATCGGTACCAAAAATCTTACTCAAAGCGTCGCCTCCTCAAATACTAGTTTATGATGATTTAAATTATATAACATAACGACATGTTTCTTCACAATGAATGTTATAGAGCGTCAGTCTAACATCATCAAATTTATTTGTCAAAAAAGCACAAATAATTTAGTTTAAAATAGTCATTTCATGTATTTGTTGTTACAAAATCAAGCTTTGTTACTATTTGTCACGGTTGTGAAAAAAATGCATAAATATAATAAAATCTAAAAAATACCGATTCAAATAGGGTCATACTGAATATAACCAGAAATGGGCAAAATACGGCTCATAAGTCAGTATTTAAAAATCAAAATCTCGGTAATATGTTAAACGAATTACTATTTTCACAATTTAATAATGAATACTATCTTTTTGTCTGTAAACAATACAACAGATGACAAAAATTGAGAGGAGAAAAACATGAAAATTACACCTAGAGAATATCAAAACATCTATAAATCAGCTTCTGAAAAGAGCCCAATCATTAAAGACTGTTTTTTTGCATTTTTATTTGGAGGATTAATTTGTTCTATAGGACAGTTATTTACAGATTTTTATAACGAAATTCTCGAAATATCATTAAAAGAGGCACAATTATGGACTTCCGTTACCCTAGTCGTTGTAGGATCGTTCTTAACCGCTATAAATATCTATGATAATATTGCAAAATATGCTGGTGCAGGTACCATAGTTCCGATAACCGGATTTGCAAATTCTATTGTTTCTCCAGCAATGGAGTTTAAAACTGAAGGACAAATTTTAGGAACAGGAGCTAAAATGTTCACTATCGCAGGACCAGTAATAGTTTATGGTGTTATTTCCTCAATAGTGTATGGCCTAGCAGTTTGGTGCTTTCACTTATACTAATTCAGATATTGCTAAAAACAGATAGATGAAGCAAAACAATTCGAGTACACAAGTTAAAAAACAACAGAAATAAAGTAATCAGCAGACTTTATTCCTTCATTTTTCGGGTAATAGTTTCACGATTTCTATCCATTTTTAGCAATTCTCTAATTCAAGTGTTTTATTAACACTGTATAAAAATATGTTTATGATTTGTGATAACTCAATATTGCATGTTCACCTTGAAAAATATCTTTTTTTCATGCCTGTTTGTGATGCAAATGTTTGGGCGTGTTGCACGAATAAATTTGACTTTTTTTTTATTTATTATATAATATAAACATACCAGGCAATTTCTTTTTTTGTGAGGTGATTGATTATGGAAATCAGATATGGTTATGGTGGAACAGTTCTTAAGACAAAAGGTGATGCATATTTTGGTATACACAAAGATGTTGTTAAGAAATTTATGGGGAAATCGGATCAAGATGATAAGTGGAGAATGTATCTTGTTTTTGATATTAAAAATTGTTTTTTAAATTTTGCAACTTCCAAGGAATGTTCTACTGGCGAAGAACCTAAATTCAAAAAAATGGATCCGATTATGAAAAATTTAATCGCAAATGATGCTTCTACTCCCGTAAAAGGTGGTTATCTATATTTGAAGCCATTTTATATCCGCATGAGTATGGGAGCTATGAATATGTTTAGGACTAAAGAGGGAAGCGAGCAAGTTTTTTGGGCACATGGAAAGGTAAATAAGTCATTTGCCTCTATATCTAAGATGACAAAACATTATGAGGACAAAAATTATAGTGATGATGATGACAGTAGCATGAAAGACGCTGTGAAAAAAACAGGAGTTAAAAACTTCAAGGATATTCGGGGAGTTCTAGGTTCCAAAACTGTTTGGTGTTTGTGTCCCACAAGACTAAGGAGTCGCACATTAGCTGTTACAAATAAGGAGGATTTAGTGAATTTAACTTTAGAGGAACAAAAAAAATGTAGATCGTATGTTTCTTTGGACAAGCGTGAATTGTTCCCCATTCACGAAATTCCATTCATGGAAGAGTGTATTGGAATCTATAAAGAGGGAGACAAAGAATGGAAGAATTAGAAGATGGAATAGTTTTTGTCGTTCCTGAATAGTACTTAGCATGAGTAATTTTTCATTATTAAAAAAAACTAGAAGATTTGATGGCGTCCCTATTTTTCTAATTGCCATCTACCTTCTAGTATTTTTGGGGTTATTTTTATCAGTAATTATTTCAACAAAAATTAACACATATGATGTTTCATATTTGATGGAAAAAAATTGCGGAAATTACTTTATGTGCTTGCTGGAACGATGCACTTATAATTTAGAAAGTTCATCGTATCTGTTGTGGATAATGCTTTTTATGTCTCTTACTCCTTTTGGTATAATATCACCATGGTTAGTACTAACATTTAAAAGTTACTCAATAGGATTGATACTTTGTAATTTATATTTAAAATATCATACGAAAGGAATACTATTCGGAATTTTTGTAACACTTCCTGGAATGTTCGCATCCTTATATTCTTTAATTTTGCTAGCTCAAGCATCTTTTGATATTTCCCTAAAAATGATAAAGCAATTTTATTTTAAGCAAAATGACAATTCACTAGATTTTATAAAACAATATCCTGGAAAAATAATCAAATCCATATATATGATATTCTTGAGTGTTTTATTAGATCTGATATTTTATGGAATATCATGGTTTTTTGTTTAGATTTATATAATTCAATTTTTATTTGTTTTCTTAATGACGATTTTTTATTTTAATCCACAATGCTTTAATGTTTCACACTTGCATTTTTTGTTTAAATATGATATAATGTTACTGTTATGTGTTGTGTGAAAGATGGTGTGGCTTATGTCTGGTATTTTTCAAGAGTTATTTGCGAGATTAAAAAAAAATAAAATTAAAAAAGAAAGAAAACGAATCGAGAAATTGTTTAATAATTTTTCTAAAATGTTAGATAGTAATGATATAACTAAAATAGATGAATATTTGCACAAAGTGACTCTAATATTTGAAAATGAAGTCGATAAGTTTGGAAATCTTAGCACAGAGGAATGTAATAGTCTCGATTCCAAGATTTTGCGTAGTGATATGGTTTCTAATATAAGGGGGTTAATGTCTCCGGAACAGTTTAGGGATACTGTATTTGCATCTTGGTTTTCTACTATCCAAAGTTATAGTCAAGACAACAAGTTAGAAAAATTCGGTGATCGTGATTTTTCAATATTTGGATCAGCAGAGCTTAACTTATTAGTTAGTAATTGTTATAAAAAATTTACCAACTGGAGAAAAAATAATCCACTTAAAGAAGATATTGATGCAAAAGAGTTTTCTGTGGGGTCTGGTTGGGTCAGTAGAGTCTTCATGTCTATTAAAAATTTGGGGATTGCCAGGAAAAAAATCTTGAGTTTAAATAATAAATCTGAGATAAATAAAGAAATAACGCATCTTGATAGTTACTTTTATGAACTTTTTCAATTTACTGGTGATATTTTAGATGAGTTAAAAGCGAAAATTGAAATTAATTGGAATAATTTTGAACAGAAAAGAGATTTTTTAGATGAAGGTAAAAAAATATTTTCTAATTCTAAAGGGGGAAATATTGGAAAAAAATAGAGTTGTAAATCCGTGTGGAAGCGCTGAAGATTCTGAATTTGAAAATCCTCTTAGACCTCGGTTTTTAGATGATTATATAGGACAAGAAAAGGTAAAAGAAAATCTGAGAGTTTTTATTGATGCCTCTAAGATACGTGGTGAGTGTCTTGATCACGTGCTTCTTTATGGTCCTCCCGGACTTGGTAAAACTACTCTTGCTATGATAATAGCAAATGAGATGCAAGTAGGAATTAAAATAACGTCTGGGCCGGCGATTGAACGTCCAGGTGATTTGGCCTCTATGCTTACAAACATACAAGACGAAAGTGTTTTATTTATTGATGAAATACACAGAATTTCTCGTCAAGTTGAAGAGGTTCTATATCCTGCTATGGAAGATTTTTCTATTGATATAGTTACCGGGAAGGGACAAATGGCGTCCTCATATCACTTGCCCTTGCCCAAATTTACACTAGTAGGTGCTACAACGCGCGCTGGGCAATTAAGCTCTCCTCTTCGCGATAGATTTGGTGTGATTTTTAAATTAGAACTTTATAATTCTGATGAACTCAAAAAAATAATTTTCAGGAGTTCTTCGATTTTAGGAATAAAAATAGATCATGATGGTGCACTTGAAATTGCTAAAAGATCAAGAGGAACACCAAGAATTGCTAATCGACTTTTAAAAAGAGTTAGGGATTTTGCGCAAATAAAATCCAATGGTGAAGTATCGGCTGAAGTTGCAAGATATGCTCTGGATCGCTTAGAGATAGATTCTTTGGGTTTAGATGCAAACGATAAAAAATTACTGAATGCAATGATAAAATATTACAAGGGTGGGCCTGTAGGATTAGATACAATCTCGGCTGTTATTGGTGAAGAAACGATCACAATAGAAGACATATATGAACCCTATTTAATGCAAATAGGGTTCTTGAACCGAACTCCCAGGGGGAGAGTTGTTACCGCAGAAGCATATAAACACTTAGGCTTGCAGTAAATTTATATCTTTTTTCCATCGTGGTGAAAAGACGACGTGAGTTTTGCTATTGCTATCGTTAAAAACATAGCTCTTAATAACAAATCCACAATTCCCTTCTTCTAAATTGTATTCAATCACAAACTGTCTGCCATTTTCTTCCAACTCCATCCGCTTACAATAACCAACGCCCTGATTTAAGTAAACCTCGAAGCGGCCATTGGCGCGATCAGAATAACGATGAATCACTTTATTAAACAAATAACAATTATTTTCTGTGAGCCCTATTTTACATACGGAACACGTACTCCATCCTGATTTACAACCATTGCAAAGATAACAATAATTACACATATCACAAAATTTTGCACCAACGTAAGGGAATATTTTCCCGAAGCATACCGTACAATTTTCACTATATTTCCTACTAGGCTCAAAACTTAAAAACTCATGAAAAGTGTTAATACCTAACATATACATAGAATCGATTATACAGCCAATGCAAAAAAGTCCATTCAAGTTTTCAATAAAATTTCTAAAAGCTTCAGCTACTTCACGCTTCGTAGTCAAGTCACTGCTCCCCCTTACTACCTAAACGCTTAGATATTGCCTTAGGATTATTAACACGAACTTTCGCTATAATATCTTCGATTTTCTTAAACAATGTAGCTCTCAAATCTTTAGGTTTTTTATCAGTATTAAATTTTCTTGCACTAGCAATTGCATCTTTTATGTTATCACCTTCATTGTATTTAATATAAAATACTGGCGGATTTGCTCTGTAATTAACTATTGAATTATCAAGAAGGTTACAACCGCAACAACAGCATTTCAGATTTTTATCTTTTTCAGCATCCAAAGAACTAACTAGATAATCTCCCGGCCTAGCAAAAGAAACGCCGCTCGAAATAAATAAAAATAATGAACATGCTAATATTGGAAACTTTCGAAAACAAAATCCCATACTCGTATAAGTATCTCCAGAAAAATTAAAATACAAATAACCCTACCGAATGATAGGATCACGATTCTCGATATTAAATTATTCAAATAGTTTTGTCAACAATTTGTGATACCTTTAAAAAAATCGATGATTCAAAACAAAAAATAAACCCTACTTGATTAAGCTGTGAATGTAATTATTAGTCGGTGTAACCCTTGCTGAAGTGCTCGAGGAAGAAGTCCTGCTGGGATTCTGCACATTCCTCTGCCCGAATTGTTAAATAGTTTTTTGTCAAGGGCTTTTTGATTCGGAGCATTGCCAAAATATAGATAGAGCAAAACAATTCGAGTAAACTAGTAAAAAAACAACAGGAATAAAGTGGTAAGTAAACTTTATTCTTTTGTTTTTGGGGTAATAGTTTCACGGTTTCTATTCACTTTTA
>CAMUZI010000003.1 GCA_947165155.1 uncultured Clostridia bacterium
AAATTCTCACTTGAACGATATTTAACTCTTATGTAATTTTCTGAATATCCCTCATGTAAACCTTCTTTATTCTTATACTTGAACAAAAAATTAACTTGTTTGTATATATTTGAATTCTATCAAAAAGAAGAAAATATCACATTTTTGATTTTGCCACATAAATTCTCACTTGAACGATATTTAACTCTTATGTAATTTTCTGAATATCCCTCATATAGACCTTCTTTATTCTTATACTCGAATAAAACATTAAATTTTTTACCTTCAAACTTTGCAATTTCAATTTTTGAAACTCTATCAGACTCTCTCATTGCTATTTTGACCCTTTCATTCTTTTCCTTTTGATCGACTGGAATTAATGATGATGCAACAGTAAACGGGCGAGGAGAAAATGGAAATACATTTACTTTTATGAAAGATACCTTATTTATAATATTTATGGTCTCATAAAAATCTTCTTCCGTCTCCCCAGGATATCCAATAATCACATCTGTAGTGAAGGTAGCATTTTCAAACTTATCTCTAAACAAATCAATTATCTTTAAGTAATATTCTATATCATATCTTCTATTCATCATTCTAAGAATTTTATTACTTCCACTCTGTAGTGATAGGTGAAAATTTGGACAAATAGAATTATATTTTGAAATTTTATCTATTATTTTTAAATTTAAAGTATCGGGTTCCAAAGAACTAAGACGTATTCTTTCAAAATATCTACTAACCACATCTATTGCATCGATAATATTGAATTCTGTTCCTTGCCCGTATCTTCCTAAATTTATACCCGTCAATACGAGCTCTTTAAATCCTAATTCAGAAAATCTTTTTGCCTCACAATCTATGTTTTTAATCGATTTAGACCTTATTTTTCCTCGAGTGAAGGGAATAATGCAATATGAGCAAAAATTTTCACATCCATCCTCTATTTTTATAAATGCCCTTGTCTTTTCAAACGAAGTAATACGTTTTTCATGTATCCTATCTAAATCAAATTTGTTCGATATAAAACTTATAAGATCATCTCTATTAACAATCGCATTTAGTATCAAATTCGATTTAAACTCATCCAAAATTGAGGCACATCCAGTTAGAATTATAAAAGCGTTATTGTTAATCTTTCTGAATCTACTTATGTATTGTCTAGTTTTTCTAACACTTTCACGAGTAACGGCGCATGAGTTGACTATTATGATGTCTGCACTCTCTGGATCAGAATACTCAAGTCCATAAGATGTAAGATTGCTGTAAAAATCGCATGAATCACAACTATTTACCTTACACCCCATGGTATGAATAAAAAATCTAATCACCCAGAAACCTCTAAAATAATCTCTTTAGATTTCTCTAATTTTAAGCCTTTTTTATATGAAATTCTATGATATCATGATAATTTTTTTCTTATACATTTTTTGAAGTAATTGCTGTAAAAATCGCATGAATCACAACTATTTACCTGACATCCCATGGTATGAATAAAAAATCTAATCATCCAGAAACCTCTAAAATAATCTCTTTAGATTTCTCTAATTTTAAGCCTTTTTTATATGAAATTCCATAGTATCCTAAAACTACTCCCTCTTCCCCCTCACTTGGAATAACCATAGCTCTAGGAACGAACCCAGCATTCGATATCTTAATTGACGCTTCTCCGATTACTCTACCCCTAACATCCGGTAACTCTGCAAATCGACTTCCCTCACTTACAACCGCCATTATAGTGGTATCTTCTCTGCATTTTTCTCCAAACCTAGGAGATTGGCTAATAATACATCCAGCCGAAAACTCCTCACTACAATCTTTTTTGATTTGAACCACATTATAATCACTCGAAATTTTATTAAAATCTTGCCCAACTAAATTCGGCGCTAGAAATTCATAGTTACAATCACTTTTTCTCTGCACAACAGAGCGATTTGGTCTTCGCGTAAGACTCAACGATGAAACTACAGCAGCAAAAAATACAAAACTAAACGATAATGCAATCACAATCTTCGACGTTCTGGTCAATGAACATCATCCCCTTTGTTTTATTTTAGCTACTGCATATTCCTCCAAACTTTTATAGTTTTTCACCTCGCCAGCATAATCTCCGACATATCTGAAATGCCAAGGTTCATAATCAACTCCAGTATCTTTCATATTTTCCCTCGTATACCGAAGAACCCATCCATACTTCCACGCATTTTCTAATAACCACTTGCACCCAGATGTTTTTTCAAAACTATAGTCTATCGGATAGAAATCAATAGCTAGTCCATAATTATGTTCACTTTGACCAGGTTTTGCAACCCTTTTTGATGCAATTTTTGTCGCTTTTTCACGATTTTTCTCATTTTTTAGCACCTCTTTCAATTTCCTTTGAAATAAATTATTCTGATAATCAAAACTTCTATATCCGGAGCCAACAAAAACTTCCACCCCTTCTTTCAAGGCATCATTAACCATTTTAGTTAAAGAATCATATACCTCGCCACTTACCTCAACGCTATTTCTAACATCTTTGTATTTGTCACTCTTTCTATTAGAAAATTTTTTCAAACTCTTGGGCTTAAAATCTTTTGGAATCGGATTTGATCCGTTGACTACTCTAAGCTCGGGAGGACAAGTTTTATTCCACTCAGAAAAATCGTAATCGCAAAGATTTCCCTCATTTTTTTTCGAATCATAAAGAAAAGATGAACCATCGCTAACCTTCTCTTCTTTCGTCGGATTACTGTCAATATTCTTTCGAATATCCTTAGAATCTTTCTTCTCATCTATCGAAGAATCATCATCTACTGAAGATGAAGTTTCGACAACTCTTTCTTCCCGCAAAATATTTGGAACATTGTCAATCGGATTAAAAGTAGAAAATCCGGTAAGCTTCTGATAAAACAAAAATATACAAAGAGCTAAAAAAGAAACGATCAAAACTGAAAATAAAATCACTTGCATAGTGAATGAAAATAAGAACTTTTTTATTTTTATAAGTCTTGTTTCTTTTAGATATTTATATTTTTTCATTTTTACTCCATTCTAAAAATACAATCTACATTTTTACTATTTACAAAATTACTGGGGATCTTCTTCAAATTGCTAGAATGTACAAAAACTTTAACGTCTCCGAGGACCTTAATTATACTTTTGCTATATAAACTCGAATATTGTTCTACCCACACATCATCAATAAGAACTAGACTACTATTTTCATACATAACAAAAGAAGAGATAGGAGGATACAGTGAAAGCTTCTTTCTATTATTGTCTATTATTATCTTCCCACCTATGTGAAAATTAATTCCTCTTTTCACTACGAAACTAACAAATTTTAGCTTTGCATCTCCTTTTATAAGCAAATCCCTATCTATTTTTAGATTTCTCCCAAAGCCAAATCTATTTTCAAACTTTATCACATCACATCTTATTATTATAGTTCTTATATTCTTATTTTTCAACGATGACAAGAACTCGTCCTTATTGAATACAATAGCAATATTACCCGTTCTTATTTTTCTATAGGAAGAGTTATATTTTAATAATTCTTTCAGACGCTCAGAAGATTTTATTTTTAATTTATCATCTTCAGATAGGCACCTATACCTTTCATTCAAGTTATCCACTCTTGCTTGCATAGAAATCCACGGAACAATTGTCAGATTTTTTATTTCACTTTCTATCGATTCCCTTTCATACGCTAATTTTTCATCTCTTATTATCTTAAATTCATCTATTACACTAAATTTTTCATCAGCAAGATGTATGATTTCAATTTTCATTTCATCTTCAGTTACTTTTATTCTAGAAAACGAGGGAGTGTGAAGATCTAACAATATCTCGTTATTTGCTTTCTTATTTACAAAAATTCGATAGTTTTTAACTCCAATTGGACCTAAAGTTATAAAAATAGTTCCCACCATGTTCAAAAAATTACCATCTGCTTCTTTTATCTCATCAGTAGGAACTCCAAAACTCATGGGGCGAGACCTTGAATATACGTGGTCGTGTCCTCCTATTACTAAATCGACTCCATACTTTACACATGCTTCGTTTATTTGATTCCTAAGTTTACTTATATCTTCTGCATCACTATGAGGGCCGTTTGAGTAAACACTTTTGTGCATAAATATTATCTTCCACTTAGCCTTACTATTACTAAAAGCCGAATGCATCCATCTGAATTGCTCATCATCAAGACCGTCACCAGTATTATTGTTTAAAAATACAAATAAGCAATTATCTTTCTCAAATGAATAATAAACTCCTTTTTTTATTGTTTGCTCCGGAATTTCAACATTAAAATGATTTGTAATAGATTCTGGAACACCCGCAAAGTCGAGATTAGGATGAAACTTAGCTTCGTGATTTCCCGCTATGGGAAAAATAGGTATCCTACTCCAACTTTTTGAGTTTAAAAGAAAATCCCAGTAATTTTCATTGTTCCCATCGTCAACAAAATCGCCAAGATGAGCTACAAATTGCGCGCTTTCAAACTCTTTATATATTTTATCGAATACATCCCCAAATGTATCATAATCTTTTTTTGTCATTCCCTGAGAATCTGACATAACTAGAAAATCGCAACACTTATCATCTTTTATAGTAAAATCACTCTTAAAGTTTCCAATTCCTCGTCGAACTCTTATAAAGTATCTCTTATCTGTCTTAAGATTATTAAGAGTAACTGAATATCTACTCATATTTTCAACCTGATATTCAGCAATAGTTCCAAAATCAAATACAGTCGGACGAGATACTTTCACCGTTTCGCATTTTGCTTTCACCAGAACAGAATTTAAAAAAGCAATATTTTCACTTATTTCCAAGTATTCGTCTACGTCATTTACGCCAAACCATCTGAATCTACGGGAATGTATATTACTTCCCATGCACATAGTAAAATTAAATCTATTTTCTCCACGGTTACTAGAAGTTTCAGATGTATTAAAAATTAAGTCGTTTATTATCGAAACAAGATGGTCTCCTAAACCTTTTAAAAATGCTTCTCCCACATAGTTATCAATTAAGTTATCCATCATTTTTTCAAAGTTCAATTTAAAAATTTTCAAAAGATCAGAAACCTTTCCCTGGTTCGTCTTTTTATTAAGTAAAAACCTGAGAACTTTGGAATCGAGTATGATATCGTAATTTAAATAGACATTATCACTCAAATTGTTCAAAGATTTTACAATAACATCCGAAATAAAATATACAAAATCTTTTGCCAAATCCATCTCGTTTATATTACTGATAGCATATATTAGCCAATCAGGGAATCCCACATTTGCTGTACTGTAATAGTTAAGCAGAATACAAATGACTAAATCATATAAATTCTTCTCTCCGAAATCTCGGTTGGAAATAAACTCCTTTTGGGTTAATTTAATTAACACTTTATTTATTTTATTTATCAAATAATTCTCATCTTTTATGAAAATATCTTGAATCTGCTCGAACACATCATCTACGCTTTTTATTATCTTATCATCAGATATAACAATCTGAGAAACAAAAAAAGAGATCCACCCAACACAGTCAATATGAACTGCGTTGTTTTTATAATATATATTAAATTTACCTAATTTTTTACTTATACTAACAGATTTCACTAACCTAAGACATCTCTTGATTCGTCTTATAATAAGTTTTTCTAAATCTATGCCGGGGAACTTTTTTTCTATACTCTTTTTTATTCCGTATTTTCTAACCTCTTGGAAGAATGGATCGAGAGATGCTCTTATAATCTGTCTTACTTTTTCAACATCAGACACGAAACTCCTCCCCTTATTGAATCATTTCTTTCAAATTGAGTATTTCTTCCGCATACCCGATAAGGTCATTGGGAGTTTCTAAAATAAATGGAAGATTTTTAAGATAGGAATGATTCATAATTTTTCTGAATACACTAATATCAATAAACCCCTTTCCTATTTTTTCATGTCTATCTTTTTTACTTCCCATCGGATTTTTACTATCGTTCAAATGGATAAGTTTCAATCTTTCAATTCCTATTTTTTTATCAAACTCTTCCAATATACCATCTAACTTATTGAAGTCAAATCCTGCATCAAACATATGACAAGTATCAAAGCAAACTCCCAAATTCGGACTAGAACCAGAGCCCTTTATTATATCCGAGAGTTCATCGAAAGTCGAACCCACTTCGCTTCCCTTTCCCGCCATGGTTTCAAGAACTATACATGTGTTTTTACAATCCCTCGAAAGAACTTTTCCTAGCGAATCAGAAATAAAATCAATTGCCCTCGAGATTCCTAAGCCGGTGTGACTTCCCGGATGTAAATTATATATATTACCAGGGATACTTTCCATTTTTTTTATATCACTACTGAGCATTTTTAGCGAAAATTCCCTAACATTCGGTCTAGATGAACATAGATTGATAGTATACGGTGAATGTGCAACTATTTGTGAAAAATTATTCTTCTTAGAAAATTCTATGAATGAGTCTATGTCCTCTTTTTTAAGCTCGATACTCTTCCCACTTTTTGGATTTCTAAGAAAAAATTGAAAAGTATTTCCTCCGATAGAAAAAGCGGCATAAGACATTGACATAAAACCGTCGCTAGATGACAAATGACATCCTATATTTAACATTAACTTCCTTTACTAGAAAAAAGATATTTTATAGCTTCCCTAGGTGTTTTAATCCTATCAATAACTTTATATATTTCAGAGCATATAGGCAAATCAAGTTTGATATCACTACATATCTTATTTATAGCTTTTGAAGTCCCAACACCCTCAGCGATAAACGAAATTTTCTCACCTGTAACTAATGATTCTCCAAATTTTCTGTTATTGCTTTCATGAGAAAATAGTGTAGCTTGAAAATCACCAAGATGACACAATCCATATGCCGATTCTCTTTTCCCTCCCTTTTTTTCAATGAGTTTAGAAACTTCTCTTGCCCCCATTACCATCAGAGGGCCTTTCAAAGATTCCATATTTAAGGCATCTAACACGCCTGCGGCGATTCCAAGGACATTCTTACATGCAGCTCCAATTTCATTTCCAACAAGATCATTTCCCTTAAAACATTTGATTAGATTACTCGATAGAAGAAGTATCAACTCATTTTTTAAATTCTCATTTTTGGAGTCTATAACCATACAGGTAGGAATTCCATTTGTGATACTCTTGACATGCCCTGGCCCAACCCATATTGCAACCGGAGTGTTTGGAAAAAACTCACTAAAAATTTCAGTTAAACGAAGCCCAGTGGATTCTTCTATACCCTTCATACACAATATAACTTTTTTAGATTCTAAATTTATATTTCTATCTTTCAAATCTGAAAGAAATGACCTGAAATTCTGTGAGTTTATAGAAATAACAATATAATCTTGAGCCAAAGCCAAGTTTAAATCCGAGCAAATATTAACTTCTGGCCCAAAACACACCGATGAGTTACACCTTTTAGAAATCAAATCTTCGGTCTTTTTTGAGCCCTCTCTTCCCCATATTACTAGGTTATGTCCTAGCCTACTTATATACCAAGATATTAAAGTTCCCCATCTTCCAACACCTAACACAGCAAACCTAGCCAATTTTTCCTCCTAATTGAAAAATTTCATTGAATTATATATTCAAACAAAAGCAAATGCATTCCCAATAAGTAGGAATGCACAAGATATCTTGTATTTTCTTCCTATTTAGGTCAATCTCTTATCTTTCTTTTCCTTGAAATCAAAACATACATCAAACTAATAGAAGACATAAGTGACAGATACAAAATACTTGAATAATCTTCACCGGTTTTTGTACTCAACGCATTATAGTACGGAGAAAGGCTAGATAAACTAGATGTTGAACTACTTGATTTTTTCGCACCCACAACTGCATATGGTGAGTAATGAGTCAAAGTTAACCTGGCATACATACCTGCCTCTGGGAATCCCTCACCATAGATATCAGTAAACTTACTAGCACTCGCATATTGAACTGCAACAAGTTTATCGTTATCTTTTGTTATAAACAAACCATTGATATCATTAGGATCCCAATCATCCCCAAGTTGAACGTATAATCCAGCTATTTTACCAGTTTCTTCATAAAAATTTTTGTATTCTGTTTTTCCGTCTGGCTTTGTAACACCAACCAAAAAGATCTCAATTTTATTAGCTTCTGCTTTCTTTTTGTAAACATCGTCTATTTGCTTGAAGTAATCCGCATATTCTTCATCACCTTCTTTGAGCCATTTAACATGGAAGCGTGAACCTATCTCAAATACTCCATTTGTGTTATCAAGACCATACCATGCACCTGTTCCTTCGGATTCTTCTCTCAGCCATATGACACCTTTCTTATCAACAATTGCACTAGTGGTACCATCTGCCGAAACAGAATAATTTATATTCATAGGAATATCTGAGCTACTACTTCCACTACTTTGGCTGTCTCCACTGTCCTGGGCGTTCTCACTACTTTCTTTTTTTACGATATTCACCACCAAATGATTAGGATCAGACTCACTACCGGTGTAATTTGTGTCACCTGTAATATAGTAGTACACATCGTATTTTCCTTCCTTGAGTGCCATTGGAACCGTTGGACTGAAAGTACCAGTTTCCCCAAGTCTGTACATTATAGTTCCCCTTCCTTTGTAGTAATCACTAATGTTAATCAAATTTTGTGCCTCTCCCGTATAATTTAAAGTCACTTCTTTATCACTAGTGACTTGTACAGATCCGATCGAAGTACCAAGGTTATTATTGCTAGGTGGAATCAATGTCTCACCAGCAGCATTTAGTACTCCAGCTGAATTTAAAATAATCGACATAGACAATGCGGCAATTGATAACGATTTAAATTTAAACATCATAAAGCAACAACTCCTTAACTACCAATTTTAGGATCCTATCTTCACATCATGGGTTACAATATAATGTATGTCGTACTTCCCATCTTCTTTGACTATCATATTGCTCAACGTCGCATCACCAACATATTCTACCCAATCTGAAGTTTCCTTTAAATTTCCTTCAACATTTGTGAAAGTGTATCGCAACCACAACCTAACACTCCCCCCCAACTGATTAGCCACAAAGTCAATAAGTCTTTGTTTCACTTTGTTGTATTTCAAATTTGAAAACAATTGAATACGTATTTTTCCGAAAGCGCCGGCATCGATAGTCACCAGTTTGCCCTTAACCGTACCCTCAACCTCAAGTGTAGTTTCTACAGGTGATGAACTAATACTTGTTGTAGGTTGACTATCCTCAGCGTTAACCTGAGAAGAAAAACAACCAAACAACATCGATGCAGATAATCCAACGGTACACGCCTTCCTAAGAAACTCCTTAAAACTCATAATAAAACCACCTTTCAACGTAAAATTCCAGCAAACTATCCAAGAACCCCCTTTCTAAAATACTTAGTAAGACACTCTAAATCATACAAAAAAAAATGTCAACTATGTACTATTTACGCCAACAACATTGGTCAAATTTTGTTATTATTGACATTTTCAATACTTTATTTTCGAAAATTTTCGATTTTTATATCTTGAAACTATTTTTGTTTTAATCTAGCATTGATAAACATATTTTTTATCAAACTTGAAATTTGTATTTTTATTCTAGGATTGAAAATGAAATTAAAACACGTATATCTTAAAACCTTTTCGAAAATTGAAAAGATACAGCAGCGACGCACCATCGAATATAATGTGTACGAATCGCAAGTTGAAGGGCTCATAGTTTATGGTGTTCATCTTAAAGAAAAAAGACGTTCTGTTATAACTGAAAAAATCATAGAGTATGTTTCTTGTGACTATTGTAAAATTCTAGATATTTTACAATTTTTATATGAAAATTCTATTGGGCCCGTGAATGTTAGCGATATAGTGGAGGATTTGATGGATGTATAAAGTTTTGGTTGTAGATGATCAAAAATATGCTCGAGACACAATTTCTGAGTTTGTTAGAACGATAAATGAGGTAGAAAAGGTTGATTCTGCATGCGATGGGGATCAAGCAATTGAGTTTATAAAATCTAAGAATTATAACCTGCTGATTTTAGATTTGGTTATGCAAAACAAAGATGGTTTAGAAGTTCTGAAATTTATTGATTCTTCTGGTTACAAGACAAAAGTGGTAGTAGTTTCTGCGGTTGGAAATTCAAAAATTATAAGCAGAGCGTTTGAGTATAACATAGATTATTATTTCAAAAAATCATTCAATTTTGATCATTTTAAGCTAATTATAAGTAGCATTTTACGCGAAGATAAAATTTTAAAATTTAGCAAA
The DNA here is from genome assembly GCA_947165155.1 of uncultured Clostridia bacterium. Lineage (GTDB taxonomy): Bacteria > Bacillota > Clostridia > Oscillospirales > Acutalibacteraceae > Improbicoccus. Next base: position 10,248 of record CAMUZI010000003.1, read on the forward strand.
TACCGAATTGTTGAAAAAATCGGGATTCCACCTAATCTTTTGGGATTCAAATATATAAATGCTGCAATTAAAATTATGATAAATAATGAAAAATTAGGAATTGGACAGATATATAAAATCGTTGCTGAGCATTACAATACATCACCTGAAAACATAGAAACGAATATTAGAAATGCCATATCACATGCACATAAATCGTTCAACATGATTTATCAAAATATTTTTAATATCTTGCCAGGTGCCAGCAAACCCAAAAATTCTGTATTTTTGTTCACCTTGTCTAGATATTTAACAGAAAATAGAGAATTAATGTAAATGAAATGTTAATCATTAGAATCAATTCACAATTAAGTTTTTAAACTTTAAAAGAAACAAAAACGAAGCATAATTACCTGGTATTGCTAAAAATAGATAGATGAAGCAAAATAATTTGAATAAACTAGTAAAAAAACAACAGGAATAAAGTGGTAAGCAAACTTTATTCTTTCGTTTTTTAGAGTGATATTTTCAAGACTTTTATCCGCTTTTAGCAATTCCTAATTACCTCAAGATTTTTCAAACATTGTGGTACGAATTTACATTAATGACCAAAAGGGTTACTGTGTTTGGTATTGGCGTCGATATTTTGTATTGTATTTTTGACATAAAAAAGCAACAATATATAATTGCTTTATCTTAGTTTTTTCAAATTTTTTAGACATCTATTGAGGTGCAGCATGTGCAAAAAAGTTTTGGTCGCTATGAGCGGTAAAGTTGATAGTTCAACTTCTGCTTCTTCTACCAAAAAACAATAATACATAATTACTTTATCTTAAGTTTTTCAATTTCTGTAGAATCTATTGAGGTGTAGCGTGTGCAAAAAAGTTTTGGTCGCCATGAGCGGTGGAGTTGATAGTTCAACTTCTGCTCTTATTTTAAAAATAAAAGGATACGATGTATGCGGAATTACTTTTGTGTCCTCAGATTTTCCAAATAGCGGAGTCGCTGATGCTAAGAACATGTGCGAAAAAATTGGAATAGAGCATATTACATTAGACATATCTTGTGAATTTCGAAAAAAGATTATCGATTACTTTATAAACGAATACATAAACGGAAGAACACCAAATCCATGTGTGATGTGCAATAAAACAATTAAGTTTGGTCTTTTATTAGATAAAACACTTGAATTAGGATTTGATTACATTTCTACTGGACACTACGTAAAAATAAACTATAGATATGGGAAATACTTTATAACTAGAAATATACACGAAAAGGATCAAAGTTACTATTTTTATGCTTTGAGCCAAAGCAAATTAGAAAGAATTCTAACCCCACTTGCAGAATTCCGTAAAAATGAAGTGAGGGAGATCGCAAAACAAAATGGACTTTCGGTTTGGAACAAAACTGAAAGTCAGGATATATGCTTCATAAAAGGTAGCTATAAAGATTTTTTATTTAAAAATGGAGTTGAGAATAAAGTAGGAAACTTTGTAGACGAAAATGGTAATATTTTAGGTAAACACAGTGGAATATTTAATTATACAGTTGGACAGCGTCGTGGATTGAGAATTTCAAACAAGTGTAGACTTTATATAAAAAAAATAGATCCCTTGTCTAATAACATAATTTTATGCGAAAAACTGGAGATAAAAAAAATAAAAGTAATGAATTTCAATTTTACTTTATTCGATACTCTTCGATTTAAAATAAAAGCCGACATTCTAACAAGATATAACTGTAAACCAAACAAGGGTATCATATATAAGGATCCGCAAGATGAGAATATTTTAATTGTAGAATTTGAAGATTTTGCACAATTCGCTTCTCCAGGGCAATCTGCGGTCTTTTATATAAATAATATTTTAATCGGTGGAGGAATCATAACAAGTTAACTCCATTACAATACTAAAAAAAGTAGCACATCAAGGCCCACAAGACGAGAATACTTTAACTTTAGAATTAAAAAAATTTGCACAATTTGTTTCTCCAGGGCGGTCTGCGGTCTTTTATATAAATAATATTTTAATCGGTGGAGGAATCATAACAAGTTAACTCCATTACAATACTAAAAAAAGTAGCACATCAAGGCCCACGAGACGAGAATACTTTAACTTTAGAATTAAAAAAATTTGCACAATTTGTTTCTCCGCAGTTTTCGCAAGCGACATCTAAATTGAAGGGGAATTCACAAAAAACAACTTTTATTTTTATTAACTGTTATTAATTTGTCCTGTAACCTTAGATTCAATCAATTTACGAATTTCGTTTACTTTGTCGTTGTTCATGTTTATGACTTCATAAACCTTTTTATCTAAATATTTTATAAATGCAGGAAAAACATCTTTATGTACTGAAGAACTATGGTCTCCATGATTATTACTAAACACCTTTCTAACTTCTGAATAATTCATATAACCAACATCATCTTTATTCAAATGTTCTAATACCCTAAGCATGGGATGTGTTTGCCCATCAAGTTCCAAGCCAAGCAATTTTTCCACAATAAGCGATATTCCCTCAAAAGGAAAATCGACATGAGGAAATTTGACAAATAAATCACCTTCAGGGTTAAATGATGTACTACGTCCAAAATCAAAAATATAAATTACAGGTCCTTTCTTCTCCTCATTTATAACAAAATTATTGCACTCTAGGGAATGAGATATATCACTGTGAAAAATTCCGTATTTTCCTAACTTCCAGTATATCTCACAAAACTGTTTAGCTAATTGTAACACTTTAGTAAGTTTTTCTTTAAAATTGCACTTGGAGACACTAGCCGCATACTCGTTAATATTTTTACCTGGTGCAAATTCGGAAATTAAAACATAATTCCCATCAGAATTTTTTTTGTAAAACACCGGTGCTTTTATTCTTTTGTCTTTACATTTTCTAAGTTTTTTACATGCCTCAATTTCACTCTTTGCAGCTTGCTCGAACTTTAGAGGGACGGTCTTAATTATGTATTTATGATCTGTTATGAATCTTCTTCCGAGTTTAATTCCTGCATTCTGATTTCCGCCACTTTTACCCAAATCGGTCAACGAAGAAGTATTTAAAATTCCAGAATAGGAATTCAAATATTTATCCAAAAAATAAGTGGTCCCCAATCCGCCAGCAATAAATGTCCCCGTACCAATCATTTTACCTTTATGAGTCTTCGCAAATTTTTTCATACTATCACAATTGAGTTGTGACAAGCACCTGATTTCATTCTGGGAAATCTGAGGCATTTCGTTAGAACCATTTGACTCATAATCCGATCTGGATTTGAAGTTTACTTTTTCACCATTAGGTTTCCAATATTGCTTACCACCCTCGAAAACCCGTGAATTCCCCACATTAAAATTTCCATGATGTTTTCTAGATTCACTGTTTTTTAATCCTATTTTTGAACTTAAGCTAGTTCCTCTGGGAACTCCGTTCATTTTCAAAGACGCAGATCCGATTGATCCGGATAACGATAAAACGGATAACACACAGCATATGGTTTTCCCTACTGACACAAAATCACCTCCTACATAAATTGCAATCTCGGCGCACTAAGTTGATTATAGCATAATATAGTTATAATTTCAAAAAATTGGCTTTTATAAGCAAGCGAAATAATGAAAAAGTATATACGAAAATTTTATCAACATTTAAATATACTATTACAATACAATGGACGTTTTGCAACTCTTATTTCAACTTCCATTTTTTAAAAGGATATTGCTAAAAATAGATAGATGAAGCAAAATGATTCGAATAAACCAGTAAAAAAAGCGACAGGAATAAAGTTATTCTTTCGTTTTTCGAGTGATAGTTTTAGGATTTCCAACCACTTTTAGCAATGCCTATTTCAAACACACCTTGAAATACTGTTTTATCGAATTGTTCTGACATTTTGGCTCCTTTAAATCCAACTATCGCCCGAAACAAAAGATTGCCCTAGTCTTGCATCTTCTTCTTTGATTTTGAAGTTTAAGAATCGTATGAATTGTGAGAAATCACCGTTTGCTTCGATTGTAATGTCTTTACTTTGAGATGAAACTCCTGCTTGTTTAAAAGCCTCTATCATTGTTGATAGAGGAGTTTCAATGTTCTTTTGTCTTTTAGGTTGATCGTTTATCCATGCAAGGAATGAATTTCCGCTATATTTAAATAGCTTTCATCAATTACTATTAATATTTTTAATTATATTAATCCGGATAAAATACGATATATCTTTTGAAAAATATCGTTTTTCTATTGACAAATTAATTTTTATTTTCTAACAATAGGTGTTAATAACTTGGTTAGGAGATGATGCTTTATTTTGCAAGATTGTAAACTATAACCGTTAACGCAAAAAGTAAGATAATAATGACTTAATTCGAGTCTTTTTAGATTTAAATTATAAGAAATGAGGAGAATTTTATGAATTGTAAGAATAAAATGTTTAATTTTTTGATTAGTCTATGTAGCGTTGGTTTTTCGTCAATCTCTAATGTTGCCGCTGAACCTGGAGATTTTTTGGTTTATTTTGTTGGACATTACCCGGATCGAGATAATAATCTTAGTCGCAAAAGTTGTTGTGTATGTAATGAAAATTTAGCTGAAAGGTGTTTGCAATTTTGTTGTGAGAAAGAGTGCAAATTGTGTTCAGCAGGTAATATGAGTGCATATTTTGACCGAGCTAATTCATCATATAGGTCTTCTGGATGTAAGCACGTTAAAAAGTGGATTCTTGAAAAAATAAAATCTAATGGTTACTTCTGTTTTGTTGATTATAATGAACATAATGAATATGCATTTTGTAATGCTAATTGGGATAACAGATTGTGTTGTGCCTATTGTATGAGAAAATATTTGCGAGATAAGTATCCGACCAAAAAAGGAATTGATGCACGTAACCTAATTGATAATAAGTTTAAACTCGGCGATAAATGCCTTATTTGCCTCCAGAAATTACAGGAAACAGATAAATTAACTTATTGTAAGAACTGTAAGAAGCAGGTACTTCATTTTCAATGCGCTTCGACGTGGTGGAATCAGAAACATTCTTGTCCTATTTGTAGATCAGATACAGGAATGGAGGATGGAACGTCAAACATAGATTGTAAATCATTTAACAACATAGGAGCGACTGAGGATTTTATTTTGCCGGAATATGATACAAGTACAGAGGAATGTCTTGATTGTTATTTTGAAAAATACTGTGGATCAGGTTATGAAGAATAAGATTTTTGTATAAAAAAGCAAAAAGTGAATTTCACAAATTTAAAAGTTGCAGATGCAAATATACTGGGTGACAGCGTGGCTACCTGGATTATATCAGGTTACAAGCAAAGTATTCTTGAAGGAAACTGTTTTAGAAGAATAGAAAGGTTAATACATATTGGGTTAAGCAATTAGCTTCTAAAATTAAGAATATTCCACAGAAAGGCACTGCTAAAAGTGAATAGAAATCATGAAACTATCACCCGAAAAATGAAGGAATAAAGTCTACTGATTACTTTGTTTCTACTTTTTTTTTAACTGGTGTACTTGAACTATTTTGCTTTTTCCATCTATTTTTAGCAATACCATGCCAAACTTCTTTAGCTATTGACATTATTCAAAAAATTTGTTAGAAAGTAACGTATAAGTGGAGGAATGCCCGAGTGGCTGAAGGGGTCAGTCTCGAAAACTGATAGTTCTATTATGGGGCTCAAGGGTTCGAATCCCTTTTCCTCCGCCAGTTGTTTTGGCGTACTTCTACGGGCAGCTCAATCCAGAGAGTTATTTTTTTCATTAAAGATATTACAAGTGGTTTCTGCATTAGTTGAGTTACATTTGAGTAGATTGTTGTTTATGTAAACAAAGTCATGACTGATGGATTCCACTCATTTTATAGGTCAAAAAAAGACTGCGATAAAGCAGTCTAATTGTTTAACCTTTTACCTTTCCCGTACGATTACCTTTCAGCGGCAATTTACCTCGACCTCGACTTCTGAGCCTAGTTCCTTTACTTACACCATTCGACTTAACGCCTCCATTATTGGGCCTTACTGGAACACCGATATTATTCATCATCCTCCTATTTCGCAGCAATGATCTATTTCTACGATTCGCGATCCACCTACCCCAAATAGGTGATGTCACAGCAGCAAGCCCAACCCCCCCAGTTGACCCCCAAACAGCCAAATGTTTTCCTTTGGACCATTTTTGCTTATTAGGAACTTGCTTAGATCCAGACAGAGGTGTGGACACTGGAGCACTTCCTTGTTCATCTGATGCTTCTTCCTCGGGCAGAACTTTGGGGTCCTTGGACTCAACTTCTGTTTCGATCATTATTTCTTCCTCGTGCTCTTGAACTTGGGGTTCACTTGCCGGCTGCTGTTCCAACTCTCTCAAACCACCGTCATTTGGATTCGTATCCCAAAAAGCACGAATACAGAGATTGGAAATTCCAGTATCTCCCTCTTCTACTTTCTCATCAGGTACAACACGATCTATCGTAGTATAAGCACGCTCAAGCGCCTCATTACCACTACGGGCGTCAATTTTACCTCCCAAAATGTTGGCAACTGCAACGATAAGCTTATTTTGCAGATCTTTATCCATGGTCTCGAAAGAAACGGACAGATCTAAATCACCAACCTCTATATCCGCATTATGCAAACGATAAGCGAAATAACTTAAAGGTAAGATCCCAAACTTATCTTCTCCATTATTGTTCTTGACAGAAAGACCAAAACCATCTATATCCGGCATAAGAAACAACTTAACTTCTCGTTTAGCGTTGTTATTCTCATTCTTTTTCTTTGGAAGAGCTAATTTGTACATTAACGCTTCGTATTCTTTTTCTTCTCCTTCATCGAAAGTTACTTTTGCACTCTTAACACTACCACTTTCCTTGCCAGCATTGCACTTCTCTGTAATCGATTGACAAAAACCGACAGGACCGAAATACTGATTATCATAAGTATCAATATCATTTAATTTTGTTTGCAATTTTATTTCACCAGCCATCGCCACGCGATTCGAAACACTTGAGCCACCAACCGTCATCGCCGAGCAAAGAACGGCACTTAACTTCCTCTTCAATTTTTTGAAATTCATAGACTACCTCCCACAAAAATTAATATAATCAGTGCACCCTTCCCCTGAAAACCAGCACTCGAGAGCCCTTAAAAGCACTCGAGAGCCCTTAAAAGCACTCGAGAATCATTCTACATAATTCCAAAAAAAAAGTCAAGAGTTTTTGCTACGAGGCATTACTAAAAACAGATAGATAAAGCAAAATAATTCGAATACACCAGTTAAAAAAACAATTAGGAGTAAAGTAATCAGAAAACTTTATTTTTTCGTTTTTTGAATGATAGTTTCATGATTTCCAACCACTTTCTGCAGTGCCTTATTAAAGCATTGAAAAGATAGGATATAAATTGCAAAGAGAAGATTATGGAAAACAAAACTAAATGTCCAAAATGCGGACGAAAAGAAAAAGTGAAAAATGGATTTATGAGAGGAAAGCGAAGGTATAAATATAAAAATTGCGTATGTAACTATAACTGGCGGAAGAAATGATTATCCAGAAGATATGAAACAAATGGATATAAATAAAATAAGATCCGCTAAGTCTATTGTAAATCACAAAATACCTCCAAAAATTTTTACCAAGCAAAGTGAACTTATTATAACAATGGGGGAAAAAAGCAACATGAAATGTAGGTATTTTAATTTAAAAATTTTTGGACATAATAAACCATCACTATTTGTGATCTGGTAATTTTATTTATATAAAAAATTATCTAGGGAGGCTGCTTGAAGAATTTGAAGATAAACTCAAAAAATACCAATCTTTTTCTTGTCCTCGTACTTCCAATTATGTTTTTGTCGTTTGGTCTAAAAAAGCAGAGTGAAATACATGAAAAGCTTATGGTACAAGGAGTAGGTATAGATTTTTTAAATGACAAATACAAAGTCACCATTCAGGCTTATGATTTTAAAAATCCAGAGAATAAAGATGAACCTAAAATAAAGATAATTGAATCTCAAAATGAAACTATTAGTGCAGCTTTACAAAATATAAAAAAAATCACTGGATTATCTCCTATTTATTCTCAAAATAAAACAATAATAATAAGCGAAAATGTTGCGCGAAAAGGAATGAAAAACATAATAGATTTTTTTGTTCGATTTTATGAAAATAGACCATCCGTCAAACTAAGAACTTCAAGGGGAACAGCTGAAGATATATTTAAAACTAAAGTTGACAATAGACCTGTAAAAGCTTCTGAAATAAGAGATCTTGTCGATGAAAAGTCCGATATAAACATTCTGGAGTTTGAAAAGGCTCTTGAATCGAATATGTCATCCCCTATATCCTTTTTGATTGAGAAGAATGATAATGGACAGATTAATTGTGAAAAAATAGTATTATTTAGAGGTGATAAATTAGTAAAGATTTTTTCCAAGGCTGAAACGTTAGGAGTTAAGATTTTGAAAAATTATCCAAAAATAGGAGCATGTAGTGTTAAAATAGATGACAATGATTTCATCTCTTTTGAAATTGAAAATGTAAAATCTAAAATCAAACCTTATGTCAGTGAAGATGAAAGTATTGAATTCCGCATTGACATAAAAGTATCGTGCGATTTGATAGAATCAACTAAAGTTTTCAATAATACAAAAGATATGATAAACGAATCAAAGAAGGTTCTGGATGAATATTTAAAAAAAATCTGTGAGAATACTATACATTCATCTATTTTAGAAAAATGTGATATCTTCAAGTTTGGGAAAATACTGAGGAATAACAATCCCAAATTATTTAAAAAAGTGAAATTTGATGATTATTTATCGGGAGCATCTTACTGCGTCAAAGTTGATTCGAAGATATCTATGGTGGGAATAGAAAGCAAATAATAATATAAATTTAATTAAAAAATAAGGTTAGAAATTGAAAAAGTGCTTGACAAACAAAAAATGATGTAGTAAAGTACAAAACATGGCGTTGATGATGCTAGTGACACACCCGATCCCATTCCGAACTCGGAAGTTAAGACTAGTGATGCCGAAGATACTTAGATGGTGACGTCTTGGGAAAATAGGGAGGCGCCAATTTTTTTTATCTTTTTTTGTGTTTGAAAAATTAAGCGTGTCTTTTGGGAGTATGTCGATGTCTTTTGAGTTGAATATTTCACTTAGCCTATCTTCGGGGGTGTGGCTTTTTTTGGCGTTGCAAAAATGAGATATAGATAGATGATAGAGAGAAGATATGGAATAACGAAATGAAATGTTCGAAATGTGGATAAAGAGAAAAAGTAAAAAGTGGATTTCACAGAGGCAAATAATGTAGATCGGCATTGCTAGAAATAGATAGATGAAGCAAAATAGTTCGAATACACCAGTAGAAAAAACAATAGGAATAAAGTAATCGGCAGACTTTATTCCTTCATTTTTCGGTCGATAGTTTCAAAACTTCTATCCACTTTTAGAAATTCCTTTTTGGCAATATCGTTGACAAATCATAATTTGAAATTTAGAATGTACCCAGTGTGCGTGCTGGTGTAGCTCAGTTGGCAGAGCAATTGATTTGTAATCAATAGGTCGTGGGTTCAAGTCCCTCCACCAGCTCCAGACCGGGTGTGGCGCAGTTTGGTAGCGCGCTTGAATGGGGTTCAAGAGGCCGTGGGTTCAAGTCCCGCCACTCGGACCATTTGTGGGCTGACGGTAGAAGCAAATAGACATACCGGAGTATTTTTTGCCTTAGTTTGAAAGTTTCCTGTGCAAATGGTCGGTAAGCTTTGTTCTTATATGCTTGTTATCATTCTATAGTTTTTTCTCATCTTTAAACTAATACGGCAGAATGTGTGGCTTTTTTAGAAGAGGTGTATTTTTTGTAATAATTTTTTAAGTTCTTTGGAAGGGCTTATGAAGTAGTTTTAAAGGATCGTGAAGGATACGCAAAAGGAGATGACAAAAGAAAAATAATTGATCTCTTGGTTATTATTTTCCTGGGTACTTTGGGAGTTCACAAATTTGTTGATAGAAAATATGGGATAGGAATCTTGTATCTTCTTACAGGCGAGTTATTCTTAATTGGATAGTTGGTGGATGTTGTGGAAGCTGTTCGTGCCGTAATTGAGATAGATAATAAAGTAAAGCATTGAAATCTTGATTGTACATGGAGTGGTAGAGATAAAAAACAAATTTCGATAGTGTTGCTCCGTGCGTTGTGTTTCTGAATGTATTTGATGGTATCCATTCTTTATTTGGCAGCGCCAAATGTTGCAATAGGTTTGGAGTGTATTTATTTTTATTTTTCCTTTGGATGGCGAATATTGATTTTACTCTTTGCTTATTGTAGAATGGTCGTTGGAACATGTTTTGATTGTTTCATTGCTTTTTGATTGGAGGATTTGTTTATGGAAGGGAACATGGTTGATAATAGTTCTGCTGTATCTGGTGGCGAGGAGCAGCAAAATCAGGAGCAGCGCCGTCTCAGGAGACCGTTTTTTCGTGGTCCAAGAAGACCGAAGCAGTGTATCTTTTGTGTAGATTCTTCGAAAGTTATAGATAGAGATCCACTTAAGTTGCGTAGGTTTGTTTCCGATCGTAATAGAATGTTATCTCGTCGGATAACGGGTTTGTGCACTCAACATCAAAAGAAGGTTTCAAAAACAATTAAGTTATGTAGAAATCTTGCACTTATGCGATAGAGCTTGGTCGGAGATATCTTGGCTTGTTTTTCAAAGTGGTTTCGTGTTTTTTGATTGGTGATGCAGAAATTTTGGAATTTTGGTGTTCTGCTTGCGGTTTTTGTCGCGTCTAAAAATGCGTTTGTTTTTTGGGTTTGGTGATGAAAAAAAAAGATTTAAGAACGAAGATATTTGAAGTGGTTTCCAAGAATGGTGGTCATTTATCTTCTAATTTGGGTGTTGTCGAAGCTACTCTAGCGCTTTTGGATGTCTTCGATCCTAGGGTTGATGATATAATCTGGGATGTGGGGCACCAGGCTTATGCGTATAAGATTTTGACGGGTAGATTGGATAAGATACGTACAATCCGAAGAAAAGGTGGCCTTTCTGGCTTTACTAGCCCTGAAGAGAGCAGTTGTGATAGATTTAAGTCTGGTCACGCCAGCGTTTCGATTTCTGCATCGTTGGGGTTGGCAAAAAGTAGACTTATATTAGGGAAGAAAGGGAAAGTCGTAGTTTTCATAGGTGATGGTGCTATGACTGGAGGACTTGCGTATGAAGGGCTTAATAATTGCGTCGACGTTTCGAATTTAGTTATCATATTGAATGATAATTCGATGTCGATCTCTAAAAATGTCGGTGGAATTTCCGATTATCTTTCTAAGATAAGGGTTCATGGTGCCTACATCAATACGAAGAACATAACCAAGAGTATTTTAGATAAGACTCCTTTTTTCGGGAGTAATTTAAAGGCATTTTTGTCGAATTTTAATTTGAATATGAGAAAGCTTCTTATAAGTGGAAGTACTTTATTCGAAAATTTAGGGTTGGTTTACTATGGGCCAATCGATGGGCATGACATTCTAGAGATGTCGAAAGTTTTTAGGGTGGCTAAATCTATCGATAAACCTGTTTTGATTCACATAATAACTCAAAAAGGTAAGGGATATGAATTAGCGGAGAAAGATCCCTCTAAATTTCACGGAGTCTCTGGTGATTATCTAAAAAAGGCTTCTAATTGCTCGGCTGTCTCTTCATTTTCGTCTGTTTTTGGAAATTGTTTATGTGAGCTTTCTAGAAAAAATAAGAGAGTTTATGCCATAACTGCTGCTATGTCTGATGGAACAGGATTGGCACAATTTTCTCGTGAGTTTCCAGATAGATTTTCAGATGTCGGTATAGCGGAGTCGCATGCCGTGACGTTTGCAGGTGGATTGTCGGCGGGAGGCATGATCCCAGTGTTTGCGGTTTATTCTACTTTTTTGCAGAGAACTTTTGATCAGCTTGTGCATGATGTTTCTATGCAGAACCTTAAGATGGTTCTTTGTATTGATAGAGCAGGGTTGGTGGGAGAAGATGGTGAGTCGCATCAGGGCATATTTGATGTTTCAATTTTGAATTCTGTTCCCAATGTAGTATGTTATTCACCCTCATATTTTGATGAGGTGAAATTTTATTTAAATTTGGCGATTGAGTGTGAAGAAAGTAGAATTATAGCGATAAGATATCCAAAAGGAACAGAGTTGTTTAAACCTCCATTCATCAGTGATGGATGTAGAGATTTCGACATATATGGTACTAATCGAAGTACTATGGTTGTCACGTATGGTAGGTTGTTTTCGTTTGCATCTAGGATTTTTTGTGATTTCCCTGAAAGATTCAGCCTCATGAAGTTGAATAAGATTATTCCGTTAGATGATTCATATATAAATGCTTCTTGCTCGTATAATAGAATCATTTTTTTCGAAGAATCCTATGAAAAAGGGTCAGTTTCTGAACGCTTTGCGTATATGTTATTAAAAAATCAGTTTAAGGGAAAATTCGAGAATATATGTATTAATGGGTTTATAAAACATGCGACCGTAGAAGAACAACTTCATGATTGTGGTTTGGATCTCGAAGCTATGCTTAAAATCATAAATTCGGATTACATTTAATAGTTTACTTTTTAGTTATTACTAAGATCACAATCTATTGTTTGGGAGTTTGTTTTGCAGTCCTCACTAAGAACATGTATAAGAGTTGAGTATGTCGATGAAAAGATAACAAAGTAAAAGTATCGATTATACGGTTTTGGAAGCTTTGTCTATTGGTTTGTGGCTTCATATTTTGTTGAATCTGTTTATATTTGGCAGCATTGCTAAAATCGAGTAAATTATACTGAAAATAACTTAAAAGTATAGATCAAAAAACTATTTAAAACAAAATAACTAACAATTTTGGCATTGTTGAAAATAGATAGAACAAAATAATTCAAGTACATCAGTTAAAAAAACAATAGAAATAAAATAATCAGCAGACTTTATTCCTTCGTTTTTCGGGTGATAGTTTCACGATTTCTATCCGCTTTTAGCAGTGCCACAATTTTAGCTCTTAACTTTTTACGGTAATAAATCGTAATTTCTACTCACTTTTAGCAATGCCTATTTATCAATGTCGTTTCTAACTTTCTTGCAAAAACTATTTGATTTTAGTTTATAATAGATTCGGATGGTATTTTTTATTTTGTTATTGTGAGGTGTTTTTGTGTCTGGACATTCAAAGTGGAGTAATATAAAGAGGAAAAAAGAAAAGGTTGATGCTCAGAGGGGAAAGATTTTTACTAAGATCGGCAGAGAAATTTCTGTCGCAGTGAAGCAGGGAGGCGCAGATCCAGCGGCAAATTCTAAGCTTGCTGAGTGTATTGAAAAAGCAAAATCGTTTAATGTGCCAAATGAAAACATAGAAAGAATAATAAAAAAGGCTTCCAGTTCTAGTAGCGGAGATAATTGCGAAGAGTTGATTTATGAAGGATATGGGCCTGGTGAATGTGCATTTATGGTGAAAGTTTTAACCGATAACAAAAATCGTACTGCTTCGAACTTGAGAATGTATTTTAGCAAGTTCGGTGGAAATCTTGGGTCTTCCGGATGTGTATCATATATGTTTGACGAACTGGGAGTAATAATGATAAACAAAGAAAACGTACCTGAGGATCTTTTGATGGAAGACGCAATAAATTTTGGCGCAAGTGATGTTCAGAGCGATGAAGAAAATTTTGTGATTATTTCAGATAGGTCATCTTTTGTTAGCCTAAAAAGAAGCTTAGAAGAAAGAAATTATAAAATAGAATCTTGCGAAATTTCTATGGTTCCGCAGTATTATAAAGATGATTTAAATAATGAGACCATAGAAAAAGTTTCAAGGTTTATTGATATTCTTGAAGATGACGACGATGTGCAAGAAGTTTGGCATAATTGTATGATATGAGTTATTATGTATATTGATATTTTTTGTTTATAGAATTTGTTTGTGGTGAGAAGTTAATGTGTATGCTTTTTGCTTGTTGTGGATTCATTTGAAGTTGTGTTTTATAAATTTGGTGGCGATACCAAGAAAATCAATACGATTATACTGCGTGGTTCTATTTTGTAGAATTTTTTCTGTTGCTATTTAGTTTGGGCATTGCTAAAAATATATAGACAAAGCAAAATAATTCAAGTACATCAGTTAAAAAAACAATAGAAATAAAGTAATCAGTAAACTTTATTCTTTCATTTTTCGGGTAATAGTTTCACGATTTCTATTCAATTTTAGCAGTGCCTTAGTTTGATATAGTGCCTTCTAAATTCGTCGAGGTGTATGTATTGTGAAGTTTATCTTTGGTATTGCTAAAAATAGATGGACGAGAAAAAATGACTCGAATAAACTAGTTAAAAAACAACATGAATAAAGTGGTAAGCAAACTTTATTCTTTTGTTTTTAGAGCGATATTTTCAAGGCTTCTATCCACTTTTAGCAATGCCTTTATTTTTTATGAACATATGCATACTCTGTTGTATCCATTGTCATCTTTCACGAAGTCCATATGTTTAAGATTCTCGTTTTTTACTATTCCTTTCATTTCTTCATCTTGATCGTATCCTATTTCAAAGGCGAAAAAACCATTAATTTTCAATTTTCTCTTCCACGTTGAAAGTATTTTTCTGTAAAAATAGAGACCATCTTCACCGCCATCGAGGGCTAATTTTGGTTCATATTGGATATTTGCGTCTAGGTTTTTTATATCAGAAGTTCTTATATATGGTGGATTTGAAACTATAACGTCGAACATTCTATCTTTAAAATTATTTACTTCACTAAAGATATCTCCCAAAATGCAGTTAATGTCAACATTGAGGCTTTTTTTGTTGTATTCCAAATACTCAAAAGCTTTCGGTGACTTTTCGATGCAAAAAACATTAGTTTTTTCAATTCTTCTTTTGAGCCCTATACCTATACTTCCCGTTCCAGAGCATAAATCTACTATATTCCCATTAAAATTTTTATCAACTTTTTTGACTATTTCATTTACTAAAATTTCGGTTTCTTTTCGAGGAATAAAAACACCTTCTCCACATTTAAGGTTGAAATCTAAAAAATCTACGCTTTCAACTACATACTGAACTGGAATATTATTTTTCAATTGTTCTAACTTGTTTAGAAAAAGTTCCTCTTGTTGATTTGTCACTTTTACGTCTGAATTTAATGATATTCCAAGCCTATCAAATCCAAAAATCGATTTGAATAGAAATAAAACGTCATTTTTGTTTTCTATCTCCTTTTTTCCAAGAATATAAAGTTCTAGTATTGTCATTTTTCATCCTCAACGCATGCCTTAATTGATACAATAACTGTTGTGCCAAAATCTTTTTCACTGATGATTTGCATCTTACCTTTATGAGCTTGCACAATATCTTGCACTATAGATAAACCAATTCCGAATCCGCTTTTGGAATTCGATTTAAAAAATTTCTGAGTAACCTTTCCCAACTCATCTTTTTCTATTCCACATCCGTTATCGGTAACCTCAACGTTTATAATATTTTCTTTTTGTGAAACCGAAACGTTTATCGTGCCATCATCTTCGGTATACTTAATTGCATTGTCAATTAAATTTATGAATACCTGCTTTAGACGATCTCTATCACCATACGCAAAGCACATCTTAGGAGCACTAAAATTTAGAGTTTTATTATTCATAGACTCTTTTGTTTTGCACACATTAATAGCGTCTTGGATTTCTGCAATAATGTCCATTTTTTCTATGCGCATATTAATACGTCCACTAGATAAAACTGAAAAATCTAATAATTCGTTTACGAGCGTCGAAAGACGCGCAGCCTCATTTATTATTATTTCTAATCCTCTTCTTACGGTTGAAAGATCTATGCTATCTCCCATTTTCATAGTTTCTGCCCATCCCTTAATGGCGGTTAATGGAGTTCTAAGCTCATGTGACATGGAAGATATATAATCATTTTTTATTTTTTCCGAAGCTTTTAGTTCAAAAAGTACCTTTTCGATACTTTCACAAAGTATTTCTATCTCATTTTCATTATTTGTCGAACTATATAGATTTCGGTTTAAAACGTCTCTTGGAAAAGACTTGTTGATAACATCGACAAGTTTTGAAGTCTTTTTAGATATTTCTGATACCAAACCGAAAACAATAAACCCTATCAGTATACTAGAGGCGAAAAAAACAACGAATACAAAAAATAATAGTGAGAATATTTCTCGATAAAATAGAAAGACAAAAGCCAAAATTGATGCAAAAGCAGCATGTACAAGCAAAAGCTTTCTCAAAAAATAAAGGAACAATTTACTCATAATTATCCCACTTGTATCCGCTTCCCCAAATTGTTACTATATGCTTTGGGTGCGATGGATCATCTTCAACTTTCATTCTAAGACGCCTAATGTTAACATCGATGACCTTTTCATCTTGTCTTATGTTTTGCTCTTTTTCCCAAACGTAGTTCAATATATCCTTTCGAGATAATATTTTACCGGGATTCGAAAAGAAATACTCCATTATTGAGAACTCGGTCTTAGTTAGATTTATCAACTTACCGCTTTTTTTAAGTCTGCGTTTTGCCAAATTTAAAACAAAGTCTCCCATGCTGACGGTTTTTTTAAAATTATTTTCTGCTCTAGTAAAATCCACCGCCACACGACGATAAAGAGCATCTATACGAGCAAGCAACTCTGAGGGGCTAAAAGGCTTGACAATATAATCGTCAGCCCCGTACATAAGACCGCTAATCTTATCCATTTCTTGCGACTTTGCAGAAAGAAAAATTATACCGATATATTTACTATTTGACCTCAGGAACTTACACAGTTCAATTCCATCAATACCAGGAATCATAATATCAAGTATCGCAATATCGAAATTAAAATTATTTTTTTCCAGAATTTCTTTTGCAACGATACCATCTGAACACTCACAGACCTCATATCCAACACGCTTGAGGTTAATAACAATGAATTCTCTTATTACATCTTCATCTTCAACAACAATTATCTTCTTCAAATATCCCTCCAAATTGATCGGATTCTACTATAAATTTAAATAAGCTTCAAGTTCAAAACAGGAGAGGCATTGCTAGAGAAATAGATAGATAAAGCAAAATAATTCGAGCATACACACCCATTAAAAAACAGTAGAAACAAAGTAATTAGCAGACTTTATTCCTTCATTTTTCGGGTGATAGTTTCACAATTTCTATTCACTTTTAGTAATGCCTTTTTGCAAATGTTCCTTGACAATTTAAATTGAATATGATACACTGAACTTAACTTTAGTGTTGAGGGGAGCGAGCAATATGAATAGTTTAAGATTGATGTCAATTCGTCTATCGAATGCTTGTCTTCTTTCTGCTTTGTTACGACTTATTATGGGTGGCTGTGTTGTCAATTAGATAAGTTTACTACAGTATGCTTTTCACACACGGTCATCCTTTAGCCTCTGCTCAGATGAGCGGAGAGTTTTTATGACTGTTTTATAAGGTTAACAAAAGGAGAAAGATAAAATGACAAGTGAACAAAATAATAAAAAACGAAATTACATGATAGCTGCCTCGATATTAGTGATTTTATGTGTTGCTTCTGTGTTTATATTCAAAAAAAGGACTGATAATCAAAGTATAAAAATAGGTGCTTTACTTCCTTTGACTAAACAAGCTTCGCAGTATGGTATTGCTACTAAGCATGGAATAGATATGCGCGTAGAAGAAATCAATAATTCGGGGGGGATTAATGGCAAAAAAATAGAATGCATTGAATTTGATGATGAAGGAGATCCCGCAAAAGCTATAGTAGGATATAATTATCTTAAAGAAAAAGGTGTCTCTGGAATCATTACAGGGGTTATAAGCGAAACCGCACTGTCTATTGTTGATCAATTTAGCAATGATGATATTCCTATTATTATGACTACTGCTTCTGCTGATGATGTTACTTTTAACAAAGATAGTGGAAAAGTGTACCAAAACGTATTTAGAATAGGGGTTACGAACTCGTTTCAAGGAGAAAAAGCCGCTGAATTCGCAAAATCGAGAAATAAAGAAAATGCCGCTGTTTTATTTTGCGGAGAAAGTGAATATTCATCAGGACTAAAAGATTCTTTTGTAAGCAAGTGTAAGAACTTAGGAATTAATGTTTCTATAACTGAAAACTTTACTTTAAATTCTGTTGACTTCCAAAGACAACTAGAAAACATTAAATCTAAAAATCCTGATTTTATATTTATTCCTTACTATCGTGATACTATTGCGTTAATTCTTTCTCAAGCTGATAAATTAGAGGTTAATTGTATGATGTTTGGTCCTGATGGTTGGCGAGGTGTAACAAAATATGTTCCAGATATATCATGCTTAAAAAATAAGAATTATTTTTATTGTGATTTATTTGATCCTGATGAACCAAGTGGGAGCGCTAAACCTTTTTCTGAAGAATATCAGAAAAAATATGGAGAAATTGCTGATTTATGTAGTGTCGCCGGATACGAAGCTATTCAAGTGTTCGAAAATGCTGTGAGATTGGGAGGGAATATCACAGATAATATAGGAAACACAAATATAAACTGTATTTCAGGTAATATGTCATTTGACGAATATAATAACTCAAAAAGAAAAGTAGTTATTATTCGAATTGAAGACGGAGAAGAAAAATTTTATAAAAAAATATAGGAGAGAAGATTATGCAGCGAGTTATTAATGCTTTACAGTTAGGTTCTATTTATGCGCTAATATCTTTAGGATATAGCATGGTTTACGGTATTATTTCTTTGATTAATTTTGCTCACGGAGAAGTCATAATGCTCGGAGGATATATTGCTATTGTTTCTATGTCATGTGGATTGGGCCCAGTTTTAAGTTCTATTTTTTCAATTTTTGGATGTGTCCTCATTTCTTTGTTAACAGAAAAAATAGCGTATAAGTCTTTGAGAAATGCACCAAGAAATTCTATATTCATAACTGCAATTGGAGTGTCTCTTTTTTTACAAAATATGGCTCAGATTATATTTTCTGCAAACGGAAAGCCGTTTCCAAATTCTAATTTTTTCCCAAATATTTCATTTAGTATTTTCAATTCTGATATTAGCTTTGTATCTTTAATTACTATTATAATTTCAGTTTCATTAATGATTATACTAGATTTAGTTATAAAATATTCAAAATTAGGAAGGGCAATGAGAGCTGTATCAGAAGATATGCAGACTTCGCGACTAATGGGAATCGATATAGATAACGTAATTTCTTTCACATTTGCAATAGGAGCTGCTTTGGCGGGAATTGGTTCTGTTCTTTATTTCAATAAGTATCCTATAGTCAGCCCTGTTTCTGGATATATGCCTGGAATGAAAGCGTTTATTGCTGCTGTTTTAGGAAAAATAGGATCTATTAAAGGTGCAGTTTTCGGAGGTTTTTTAATTGGATTTATTGAGATTTTCACTATTTCTATTGGATTAGCTACTTGGCTTGACGCAATAGTTTTTGGAATTCTGATTTTAGTTTTAATATTTAAGCCTTCTGGAATCTTAGGCAAAAAAGTAGTAGAGAAGGTGTAGATTATGAAAAGACAGAATATTTATAGTTTTTTAATTTCTATCTTATCGTTAGTTTTCGGTAATTTTATAATAGGCAGTGGGTTTATTTCAAACTCATATAAAACTGTTATTCTTCAGATTGGAATTTATCTAATTGCATCTTTATCTTTGAATTTTACATTAGGATACTTGGGAGAATTCACTCTTGGCCACGCTGGATTTCTTGCTGTAGGAGCATATACTTCTGCTCTTTTGGTAAAAAATGGAATGAATTTTTTGATAGCAATAACGATTTCTGCTATTACTTCATGCTTGGTTGGATATATTGTGGGAGTTTTGTCGAGCCGCTTGCGGGGAGATTATCTTGCAATTGCCTCTCTTGGAATAAGTGAGATTATAAGAATTTTTATAGTCAATATAGAAATTTTTGGTGGTCCTAAAGGATTAAAATCTATTCCAAAATATTCAAATTTTTTGTTAATATATTCTCTTGTAATTTTATCTTTTGTAGTGTTTAAGCTAATAATTAAGTCAAAGCATGGCAGAACTATAATTGCAATAAGAGAAGATGAAATAGCAGTAAAATCTCTTGGAATTAGCACGAAAAAATATAAAATTTTAGCTTTTTGTGTTTCAGCGTTTTTCGCAGGGATATCTGGTGCTCTTTGGGCAGGAAACCAAGGAATTTTAACTCCCGGTGAGTTTGGATTTATGAAGTCTGTAGAAATCTTAGTTATGGTGATACTCGGCGGCATAGGTTCAATGACAGGTTCCGTTATATCGACCGGTTTGTTAGTTGCATTCCCGGTTATATTTCAGATATTCATTCCGAATATGAACAAATATAGAATGGTAATATACGCATTAATTTTAATATTAGTGATGATACTTAGGCCATCAGGGATTATGGGCAAAAAAGAATTTAAACTTAAAAATCCAGGAGGAAACGAAAATGAGTAATTATGCTCTGGAATGCATTAATTTAAATTTAATGTTTAAAAATCATCATGCAGTTAAAGATTTCAGTTTGCAGGTAGAGAAAGGAAAGACCTATGGTTTAATAGGTCCTAATGGAGCGGGGAAAACCACGGTTTTAAATCTTTTAACTAAGGTTTATAAACAAAATTCGGGAGATATTTTTCTAAACGGAAAAAATACGAAAAAAATGGATTCTACTCAGATAAATAGACATGGAATAGCTCGCACTTTTCAAAATATAAGATTATTCAAAGAAATGACTGTTTTTGAAAATATAGTTGTTGGACTTCATAATAATCAAAAATACAGTCTGTTTGATTCTATTTTTAGAACTCCGAAATATTTTTCAGAAGAAAAAAAGATAAGAGAAAGATCCTTGAAACTTCTGTCAATTTTTGGAATAGAGGACAAAGCAGACTGTTTATGCAAAAATTTATCATATGGTACTCAAAGAAAAGTCGAGATTCTTAGAGCGTTAGCTACTGAACCTTTAATATTACTTTTGGACGAGCCTGCTGCGGGAATGAATTCTTCTGAGACTATGAATTTATTCGAAGTAATTAATAAGATAAAAAATGAATTTGAAATGATGTCATTTATAGTTATAGAGCATAATATGAATTTTATTATGAAAATATGTGATTATATATATGTTTTAAATCATGGCGAAACAATAGCAAAAGGTAAGCCTGAAGAAATACAAAACAATAAAGAAGTAGAGAATGCTTATCTGGGAGGACAATATGCTGAAAATAAATAATATCAACGTTTTTTATGAAAACATTCATGCAATCAGAAGTTTAAGTTTAGAGGTTCACGAAGGAGAAATAGTATCTCTAATTGGAGCTAATGGAGCAGGTAAGACTACTACTTTGAATGCAATTTCAGGACTCATAAAAGTAAAAAATGGAGAAATAAAATTTTTAGATAAAAATATAGAGAATAGACCTCCTGAGGGTATATTAAAACTGGGGATAGCGCACGTTCCAGAAGGAAGAAAAATTTTTAGCAAAATGACAGTTCTTGAAAATTTAGAAATAGGAGCATATACAAATAAAAATTCAAAAAAAATAGAAGAAATTTACGAAATGTTTCCAAGATTACAAGAACGAAAAAACCAAATAGCTGGAACTCTTTCTGGAGGAGAGCAACAAATGCTTGCAATTGGAAGAGCTTTAATGTCTGAGCCCAAATTTCTCATGTTAGATGAACCAACTATGGGGTTATCTCCGAAATTTGTGAACCAAGTTTTTGAAGTAATAAAGAATCTCTCAAAATCAGGAGTAACAATTTTTCTGATTGAGCAAAACGTAAACATAGCACTCTCTTGTTCAAACAGGGCATATGTAATTGAAAATGGTAAGATAGTATTATCAGGAAACTCGAGCGAGCTAATTTCAAGTGATGAAATAAAAAAATCTTACTTGGGAATGTAGTTATTTATTTGACTAAAATAGTTAATTTAAGAATTGTTTATGTGATAATTTTAATGTTCAAAACCATAAAAATTCCATATTTAGTAGCATGGGAGAGACGTTTGAAATGTATTTTTAAACCTCAAATGTGTGCTTTCACCATCGAATTTAAGAATTTCTCCACTTCGTACCTTTTGCTGATAAGAGAAAGAGAATTGAGTTTTGCAATTTTTGTCAATTTTTCTTGTTTGAGTTCATTTTCTCGTTTAATTTCTAACTTTTTTCTTTTGCATTGACAGTTGATATAAGCTAAAAAAACTTATTTATTAATGGAATATTCGCTAAATATTGAATAGGTTATTCATAAAGTTTACAAATTTTAGTGTAACTTCTGGTTCGAGTTTGATACCTTTTTTGAACTATTTACCAATACCTCCGTCGCTACTTTATAATGATTTGGCTTTCCTTTTTTCCCTTTTTTGAATTCTATTAGTTTGAGTTCTATTAATTTATATTGATTTCTTATGAAAGTGCTTTTATTACTGATTTGCGTTATCCACATTAATTTCAGATTATCTACTGAAATCCATTCTGGCCGTCTGAGCTTACTATAAAGTGCAGCCATCCTATGCCAGATGGCGATTTGGCACGTCGAGATTGAATTTTGTTCGATTCATTTGTCAAAAGCATTCAGCAAATCTAGATAAGTCATAAAACATCCCCTACTAATAGGGGAAATTCTCGCTTTTTTTGCACTATTTAGTGTAAAATTCGTAACTCAAACGCAAAAAATTAGATTGTTAATTTGTAATATTTTATAATTATTTTAAATCTATTAATATATATAGAATCACTTAATAAATCAAAATAAATTCTGCGATATTATATAGGTATTGCTAAAAATAGATAGATGAAGCAAAATAACTCGAATACACCAATTAAAAATAAAGTATAAATAAGTAATCAGCAGACTTTATTCTTTCGTTTTTAGAGTGATATTTCTCAAGGGTTCTATTCACTTTTAGTAATGTCCGTCAAAATATTATAATCTTTAGTTACTCGACACTTTTGTGGTAAAATCAAACTAGGTGGTGTTTGTTATGAGTAATTATTTGACTATATCTGCCAATGAGGCCGTTTCTAAAGTTAGTTATAAATTCATTGACGTTTCTTGTGTTTATCCAATAACTCCCTCAAGCGAGATGTCTGAAAAAGTTTATAAAATGTCATACGACGGAGAAAAAAATATTTTTGGTCAGACCGTTATCGTTAGGGAAATGCAGTCTGAAGCTGGTTCTTCTGCTGTTTTGCATGGAGCTCTTACCTCTGGCTCTTTGTGTTCGACTTTTACATGTTCACAAGGTCTTTTGTTGATGATCCCTGAAATGTATAGGATATGCGGTGAATTTTTACCCGCGGTTATACATGTCTCTTCTAGATCTGTTGCAAAACATGCACTTTCTATTTTTTGCGATCATTCCGATGTTTACTCTTGTCTTCAAACAGGATGGGCAATGATATGTTCTTCTAATGTACAAGAGGCGCATGATTTTGCATGTATTTCTCATATGTCAGCAATAGAATCTAGTTATCCATTTTTGCATTTTTTTGACGGATTTAGAACTTCTCATGAAATTCAAAAAGTTCGAATCGTAGATGATAAATTTATACTCGATAACGTCAATTTCGAGTGCATTCAAAAATTTAGAAATAGTGCATTAAGCAATCATCGTTCGTTCATCAGAGGAAGTAATCAAAATGATGATATATATTTTCAGTGTTGTGAGGCTGGAAATAAAATTCAAGCTAAAGTTACATCTAACATTGAAATATACATGAATAAGTTCAATGAATATTTTGGAACTTCCTATCATCCCTTTGATTTCTATGGAGACGAAAATGCTGAATACATAATTGTCGCATTAGGTTCGATATGTGGTACTACTGAAGAAGTTGTTGATTTTTTAAATTCAAAAAATAAAAAAGTTGGAGTGATAAAAGTTCGCGTATTCAGACCTTTTTCTTCCTCTCATTTTGTTGATCTCCTACCTAAAACTGTAAAAAAAGTTTCCGTTCTTGATAGGTCAAAAACTCCAGGAGCATCGGGCGAGGCTTTATATCTTGATGTAGTCTCCGCTCTATATGAACATAAAATCAATATCGAGGTTTTGGGAGGAATATACGGATTGGGAGGGAAAAATACGTCTCCTTCAGATATTTTGTCAGTTTTTGAAAATATGTTTTACGACAATTCAAAGCGTAAATTTACTGTGGGAATAGATGATGATGTTTCATATTTGTCTCTTAATCCTTCTGAGCACATAGAAACTGATAATTCTATTTCATTGAAATTCTTTGGAGTGGGTTCTGATGGAATGGTTGGAGCTTCTAAAAACATTGCAAAAATGATAGGAGAATCTTCAGAGTTGAATGTTCAATATTATCCTCAATACGATTCTAAAAAGAGTGGAGGATTGACAATTTCTCACATTCGATTTAGTGATGTGCCTATAAAGTCCGAATATTACATAGAAAAAGCAAATTATGTTATTTGTAGCAATTTTAGTTACGTATCGAAATACGACTTCACTGAAAGCCTTAAAAACGGAGGCACTTTTCTGATTAATTGCAAAGAAGATAAATTAAAACTTCCTTGTAAATTATGCGAATTTATAAAAGAAAATAATATATCGGTTTATTCGATTAATGCAAAAAAAATCACATCAGAATTAAACTTGGGGAACTTTTATGGGATAGTCATGCAAGGAGCGTTTTTGAAAATATGCCCACATTTGGAATATCAAGATAAGAAAGATTTGATTAAAAGGTTTGTTCGGGATTTTTATTATAAAAAAAATCAGAAACTAATAGAATCAAACTTAAGAGCTATTGATCTATCTTTTGATGAAGTAAAAAAAGTAGAAAAAATCGGAATTTTAGAAGAAAATGAACACAATTACGATACGATTGATTTAATTAACTTGAACAGAGGAAATAATATTCCAGTTTCTAAGTTTTCAGAGTTTTTTAATGGAAATACTCCATGTGCAACTTCATCAAAAAGTATTATTAGTTCAAATAAGCATCCAAAGTGGATTTCAGAAAATTGTTCTCAATGTGGTTTGTGCTCGTTTATATGTCCTCACGCTTCAATTAGATCATTTGTGTTGGATGATAATGAGATAAAAAAGTTAGGAAATATTAAACACGAAAAGATGTTCGGAAGTGAAAATAAAAACTTTGTAATATCAGTTTCAGATAAGCATTGTACTGGATGTTCACTATGTGCTACGGTTTGCCCCGGAAGAATGGGAAAGAAAGCGCTAGAAATGTCTGAGAATTCGGATAGTACAGAAGGATTCGATTTTCTTGAAAATAGTAAAACAAATTATAAAAGTAAGATTGTGAAAACAATAAGAGATGTTCAATTCAAAGAATCTTTAATGAAGTTCAATTCAGCATGTCCAGGGTGCGGCGAAACTGGATATGTTAGGTTAATTTCACAACTCTTCGGTGAAAGGTTAGTAATTTCAAATGCTACTGGATGTAGTTCAATTTGGGGAGGGAATGCAAGTGCGGTTCCCTATTTTGTAAGTAAAAATGGTTTAAATCCAGCATGGCAAAATTCTCTTTTTGAAGATGCGGCGGAATTTGGATTCGGTATGTATCTTTCACATAAATCGATGAGGGAAAAAATACTTAATTTAGTCAAAGAGATACTATCTTTATCTCATGACGACGAATTAAAAAAGTTATGTTCACAATATATCGAAACATTTAATTCAGGAGATGAAAATTTTGAAGTATCCTCTAAATTAGTAGATGAGCTTAATAAATCACAAGAAAAGATAGAACAGATAAAGAAAGTTTTATTGAATAAAGAATATGTTTCTAAAAAATCATTTTGGGTTATCGGAGGAGATGGATGGGCGTATGATATCGGCTTTGGAGGTCTTGACCATATTATGGCATCGGGAGAAGATATAAATATTCTAGTTTTAGATACGGAAATATACTCTAACACTGGAGGACAAGCTTCAAAAGCGACTCCAGAGCATGCATCAGCATCGTTTGCACTCGGAGGGAAAAATCAAAAGAAAAAAAATCTTTCCAGAATGATTATGTCTTACCAAACTGCTTATGTAGCGCAAGTTTCCATGGGAGCAAACCAAAATCAGTGTCTTAAAGCCATAATTGAAGCAGAAAAATTTAGAGGACCTTCTCTCATAGTTGCATATGCACCGTGTATTGGACACGGAATTAAAGGTGGCCTTTCAAATTCAATAGATACTCAAAAATTAGCAGTAAAATCAGGACACTTCGATTTGTTTAGATTTGATCCTAATAAAAAAGAACTACTTAAAGATTCTTCATCTGACGAAAATTATATGAAAGAGTTTATGTCACACGAACGTCGATTTGATGCTTTTATGAAAGATAATTAAACACTTTTAGTTAAGGAAAAAGTTTTCAATTATTTTTACTCCCTCATATAGCGTGAATTTATGATATAGTTTCTATTTTAATATGATTTGCCTAATTTGCCTATGTTTCATAGCTTTTTCTATAGCATTTTGAGTTTGAGTAAAATCGGCAACTAATGAATTTAGGTTTTATTAAGTACGGCGTAAAAATTGGATGCACCTTTTGAGTGTTTAACTATTTTACTATTATCGGTCTAATCTGCTTGTGCCTAATAGCTTTTTCTATAGCATTTTGAGTTTGAGTAAAATCGGCGACTAATGAATTTAGGTTTTATTAAGTACGGCGTAAAAATTGGATGCACCTTTTGAGTGTTTAACTATTTTACTATTATCGGTCTAATCTGCTTGTGCCTAATAGCTTTTTCTATAGCATTTTGAGTTTGAGTAAAATCGGCAACCAGAGAGTTTGGCTTTTGATCAGGCGCATCTTGAATCATCGGAGTAAAATATATGTTTTTCATATTCATGGCTTTTGCGATGTTCTGAAGTGAGAATCCTAAAGCATCGTTACTCGCAAACGATATGACAATTGGTTTTTGAACTCTTAATTGCGACTTCACAGACATCGTAACTGGCGTATCTGTTATAGCATTACATATTTTCCCAAGCGTATTACTTGTGCATGGACATACAACTAGCAAATCAGCAACGTTTTTTGGACCTATAGGTTCAGCGTCTTCTATTGAAACTATGGCCTTTTTATTACATATTTCTTCTAGTTCGTTTTTTATGTCACTAGCTTTTCCAAATCGAGTATCTATTTGTGAAGCGTTAAACGACATGATCGGTATAAGGTCATAAGTTTTTGAAAGTTTTAATGCCTCATCTAATGCCTTTCTAAATGAGCAAAATGAGCCACACATAGCAAATGCTATTTTTATTTTTTTCATTTTTCACCTATTATATTAAATATGGATTCTTTTATTATTTCAGCTGACTCTTTTGGAAAATATTTACCTGGAATTCCTAGCGCCTGTAGATACTTCATACTATTTTCTTCACACGATTTTTTATCGATTCCGTTTTTCGACGCTACATCTATGAAAAAGGTCTCAGAGTTTATGTTTTTTATTACATCATTCGAAAAAATCATAGAAGGTACCGTGTTTATTATGAAATCAAATTTTAAATCTGTGAATTCTGTTACCTCCAAGGCACCAAAGTTATCTATCCAAAAACTATCTTTTTCTTTGTTACCCAAAACATGAACTCCACAATTTAGACCTAAGAGAAGTTTTGTAAGAGTTTTTCCTATTCTTCCAAATCCAGAAATCAATATTTTCATTTTGTTAAATGGCTTTTTTGAATATTTCGACAATATTTTTATAATTCCATGCGATGTTAACTCTGCGTTTTTTAGTAAAAATAATTCACTCTTAGAGTAATCAAATATTTTTATTTTATCGTCTAATTTCCCATCTAATAATTCTTTTTTCCCACAAAATATTTTAAAATCTTCCGTAAGTTTTGATGATAGATCAGCAATTTTCATATCTGTATCAGAGATCGTTATTCCGTCTCTTGTAGGAGGAATTGGAAGTATGAGATTTTTGCAATGAATTTCATTAACATCTTCTACTAACGAAGAACTCATACAACTTTGATTTAGTATGTCATTTAAAAATCTAAACCTATCATCAGATCTTATTATTTGGAATGTTTTTATCATTTTTACCCTAAAAATAGTTTCATACGACATTCTATTCTCAATAAAGCATTGATGATACGTTTTATTTAATGCACCTATGCCCCATGTTATAAATACATTGATCGCTTTCGCTTCATTTGAAGGTAAATGTTGACAAACATAGGTGTTTTAATGTAAAATTTTGGGTGTTATTTGTTTGAAAGGATGATAACTATGAAAAGTAAAAGGTTGATATCGGCAGTGTTAGCGTCACTAGGGGCGTTTGGTTCTTTGAAGGCTGCGGGTGGAGGTAAAAATAATACTGAATTACAAAGTGGGGGGAGCGAAGTTCTTATTAATAAAAACACTCAAAGTAGAAATAAGCTTCAGGGAGTTGGAAATTCGAAGCCAAGTGTTAAGAATTCTAAAACAAAGATGAAAATGTTAGGTGCTCGTAAACCAAACATAAGTGATAGTCAACAAAAACGGAGAGGTAAAAATGTTGGTAAAGGGAATAAAAATGTGAATTTTGTTGATAAAAGCTTAAAAGATAACAATTCTGCGCGCAAACGAAGCTGGTCGACGCCTCAAAAGGCTACTGCCGGTGTGGTTGGGGGTCTAGTTGGTACTACTCTGGTCGTAGGGTCAGGATATGGTATATATCGGTGGGTTAATGGTGCACCATGTGAGTTATTAAAAAATATGGATGTCAGTGGTTTGGTCAAAAGAAGGCGGGAAGATCCTTATTGCATTAAAGTTAAATATAAAGAAGAAGATGGAACTATATATTATCATTGTTACAAATTCTTTTTAGTATTTGAGTATGAAAAGGATAAAAATGATGACAATAGAAATAATTGTTATATTTATTTAAAAATTGTAGATGAGAACAGAAAGGATAAGATGTTTAACGGTACACCGGTAATATTACCGGTAGATATAAACAACATAGGATATAGATTCCCAAGATGGAAAGCCATACATGAAAAAGTAGACAAATTAGAACTTGAGGCAATTAATAAAGCCCTGGATATTGTTCTTGATAAAATTATTGAGAATGAAACTCAGTACATGAAAGACAAGAATAATAATGAGCTGTATAAAGGAGAACACAAAAAAGAATTGAAAGAATTTATGGTTAAAATGATTGGTAACAATTTTGGTGCGAGTCTGAAGGGGGCTCCAGAGCATTTTTATTTCGATGCGTTGTTGTCTACAGGAAGTATAAGTAAATTAAAGAATGTTGTTAACTATGACAGACAAGAAATTTTACAAGAAGTTGGTAACATTGGTGATTGTCCATCTAAAGAGCGAAGCTATTTGTGTGATGATGAAATTGATAGTGATGGTGAAGATGATTAGTAATCATTATTATTGATGTGTTTTACCTTTTATTTAGGAGATAAAGTGTGTTTATAGATATAGTTAAGATTAGCGTAAAAGCTGGAAAGGGAGGAAATGGTGCAGTTTCTTTTTGCAAAGATGGTTTTTCTACCCGAAAAGGTCCTGATGGCGGGAATGGCGGACGTGGTGGAAGCATAATTTTTGTAGCGAGTTCAAATCTTTCCACTTTATCTTCTTTTAGAAATAAAAAGAAATTTTTTGCTGAAAACGGAAAAGATGGGACATCGAAAAAGTGTAGTGGAAGAAAAGGAGAAGATTTATATATAAAAGTTCCTTGCGGCACTCTAATTAAAAACGCCGATGATGGCAAAATATTATGCGATATGTGTGAAAATAACATGGAATTTGTGTGCGCTAAAGGAGGAGACGGAGGAGCAGGAAATATAAACTTCAAGTCCTCGGTAAATAGGAGTCCTCGGTTTGCGAAAGAGGGTAAGCCCGGGGAGTTTTTTGATTTAGTTTTAGAACTGAAGCTCATTGCCGATGTAGGTCTGATTGGAATGCCAAATGCAGGAAAGTCTACTATAATTTCTTCTGTGAGCAACGCTAATTCTAGGATTGGGAACTATCCGTTTACCACGCTTTCTCCGGTTCTCGGAGTTGTTGATATGTTTGAAAGATCGTTCGTCGTTGCAGATATTCCAGGTTTAATCGAAGGTGCCTCTGATGGTTTGGGCTTGGGGCATGAATTTCTAAGACACGTTCAAAGATGCAAAATTTTAGTTCACGTCGTCGATGTTTCATCAGATGATCCAATAAAAGATTTCTTATTAATAAACGATGAGCTGAAAAAATTTGATAAAAAACTGCTAAAAGTTCCGATGATAGTCGTGGCAAACAAAACTGACGTATCATCGGAAGAAAATTTGCATAAATTTCGCAAATTTGCAAAAAAAAATAAACTCAAATTATTTGAAACCTCTGCAATTTCTGGTAAACAATCCATAATCCCGCTGATTTCAGAAATATCAAAGATCATTTCCGGTTAATCATGTTATCTCATCCTTGCTGACATCAATCTCTGTTACGGTAAAAGCACCTGCATTTTTTATTTCGTTAATTTTTTTGTCTGACAAAACATAAAATCGGACATCGTTGTTGGGCGGCTTATCTACCCCTGAGTTGTTAAGGATAAATTTTTCAGCATATCCCTGCAAGGTACCATGCCCTGCTATGTTATCATAAAGTTTGCTGGAATCTTTCATCATTTTTCCCGCCACCAATCGAGTAACAAGCACATAACCCAACATACCAGCTGATTTTTCAAACAGTCTCCTTTCTTTGAGATTACTATCCAATTGAAGCCCATTTTTATTTATTTCATAGCACAAGCTTTCCTCATCGCTTGTTATCTTAAGTTGTTCTGGTGGTGCATCAAATTTACCCTTTTTACACTCCATATCTTCAACTCTGCTTATGAGGTAAAACTTTCTATTTTCGACTCCTTTTTTGCCATTTGTCACCAGATAAAATTTGATGTTCAAAAACTTATAATTTTTTTTATCAGTCCACTCATACTCAACCAGCACATCACTACCACAAAAACGCACTAAGTTGTCATTAAAAACTTTCATGTGCTCCATAAAATCGCAATTTCCAAATTTCCTTATTAAGTAACGTGCAAGAAAATATGCGCCAAAACCTGTTCCACCAAGTATAATAGGGCTACCAATCCCGATACCTAACTTCCCAGCCAATGGAAGCCTTCCCCACCAATTTGAAGACGAATCACTTTTAGACAAATTAACATTTAACAAATTTACATTTTTCGCTGCAGGATTGATATTAGTCAATCTATTTTTCACGTTTTCATCTTTTAAATCACGATTTATCCTATTTACTCTACCAATTCTGGGCCTTTTTTGATTCACATTCTCAACATTTAAACCAAAATTTGGCTTAATCTTCGTTGATTCCTTAGAAAACTGAGACCTGCTACGCGGCCGAGAGCCCTTGTTAACTTTTTCACTGTGACCAGATACCATAGAAAAAGCTCCCAACGATGCTAAAATACCAGATAATACTCTCCTCTTATCCACGGACATAAAAATAACCTCACTTGTTATTTAATATAAAGACCCGCCCGAGACCAAACGGCCCCATTCACGCCCTCTTATATCATCTGATGTTAAATTTTGCAAGCTCTTAATCATCAAAGGCGTAATTTCTAAAAGCGGCTGGGAACCGTGAAATTATCACCCGAAAAATGAAGGAGTAAAGTCTGCTGATTACTTTATTCTATTGTTTTTTTAACCAGTTTATTCGAATCATTTTGCTTTATCTATACTATATTTTAGCAATACCAATTTTTAGCAATGTCACATATCTTTCCTATGTGTTGAAAACGTCTATCTTTTTTGTAATGCCGTGTTACAAACTTTACTTTTTTGTTTTTTTATCCTATAATGTTAGCGTGGTGGTTGATTGTGAGTGTTGGAGAGGTGTCCGAGAGGCCTAAGGAGCACGATTGGAAATCGTGTAAACGGTAAAACGTTTCTGGGGTTCGAATCCCCATCTCTCCGCCAGTTTTTTGTGAATTTATTTTGTTTAGGAGGTTGTAGTAGTGACTAGGTTTCGTAAGTTTTTGTGTGGCTTATTATCGGCGTCTTTTTGTGTTAATTCTTCTGTCTTTGCTGTTAAGAAAAAACAAATCGGTAATGGTTTTTTTACAAAGACTCGTAGAAATAGATTTAAAACTGGGAGAGGCTTATCTGGTTCAGTTGTAGGAAAGCGTCAAAAGAGGTATGTTTCTAATAATTTTATGAAGTACGGGAAGGCTATTAGTTGGGGAAAAGCTGGTAACAACGGTGTTAGGTTGTTCTTTAAAAATGGCAAAGTGAGAGTTGTTAGTTTTAGTTTACTAGGAACCTTGCCAGTGTCTGCTTTGTTGTATTTGGGTATTAGTCGGTGTGTTCCTTTTTTAGAGTGGAGAACGAAATGTAACTTGGATGCCTTTTTAGCTAACCAAAAACGTGAAACAGCCTTAGCATATTTGAATAGTGTAAGAGATTATTTGTGTGCAAAAAATGATGTAGACCCGAATTGTAAATTTACACCGTATAGAAAAATGGACGAAAAATATATTTTTTCTCCAGGGTATGCATTTGATTATGCAGAAAGTCAGAAAAAAGGAATTTCTAAAGATTTAATAGTTGCTATAGTTGGCGATTTTAGTGGGAATGACAAAGTAGTAGATGATCTTGACGTGTTTAATAAAAACAAGGTCGTTAGTACTTCCACTTTCGATACTACGTTTAAACCTCATTTTCATGAATCCAGAAATCCGTGGATGAAACCACAAACTCTACATTATCTGGGCAAACATTTTGATAGTCTTTTTGGCAAACAAGATCATTATGGTAAACAAGGCTATTATTGTGATTATGTTGTTGGAAATTCTGCTACATTGCTTTTTGATATGTATTTTGACAGTTTGTTTAATAAGTGGAATTTAAATATTTTTCGTTTAGGTGATAAAATTAAGTTTGATGATTCTTGGTTTTATGGATGGAATACTGTGTCGGTGGATAGGTATAATGTTTCGATTGATAAGGGTGAGTATTCTGGTCAGACTACAGATGACCATTTTGGTTTTGCACTAGAGGATCTTAGATCCAAATGGGGCAAGAATGTATCTGTCCCTCGTAGTGAGTTTTTGATGTATGTATCAAAAATTATAAGGGGTACTTGGGTATCTTATGCTTTAACAGTTTATTATTTGGGTGTAAGTTTGTTTGGCTCAAAAGAGAAATTTTTTGATGCCCTTGATAAAGAAAAAAATGCTATTTAGATTAAAACATAATTTGTGATTTTACACTCCTTTTGCTTTCAATAGATTTATCAAATTGTAGAGCGATATCCATATTTGGTTTGGGCCATCTTTTTGTTCTTCATCGAAGATTATTTGAAGACCTAAATGAAGGTGGCTTCTTTTGATATTGTTTACATTTTCTTTATCGCTATATCCTGTTTTTCCAACATATCCTATATGCTGTCCAGCTTTAACACTATCCCCTTCGTGAATCGATGGATTAAATGGCTTGTCTTTTCTTAGATGTGCGTAATACCAATATCTTAATTTATCATGACTTCGTATTCCTATTCTCCATCCGCCAAATCTATTCCATCCCATTATCTCTATATATCCATCTTCAACTGCCAAAACTGGAGTTCCTATGGCACAAAATAAATCATGACCCAAATGAGGTCTTCTAAAACCGAAGGTACGTTTGGCACCGAAATCATCATAGTGGGTAAATGGATATCCTCTAGGAATGGGGCTAGAGATTTTTATTCCGTATTCCTTAGTTTTTGTTCCATCTTTTTTAGTTATTTCTTTTTCTCCCAGAACTCCATTCAATATGGAAGAATAAGCTTTAACATAGTAGTCGTGTAATTTTCTATTTGAAATTTCTATTTCTTCTTCGTTTTTGATTTTTTTTACGTATTCTTCTAGATGTTTTTTTTGATATCTTTTAAAGTTCCCTCCATATTTTGTTCCCAAATATGAAAGTACGCTAATCCAGTTTATTTCATTTTTTTCTTTCAATTGATGCGATGATATATCTGCATTCATGGTATCTTTTAGTACTTCTAATGTTGGCGAAAAATCTATATACTTGATAACCGACTTATCATGAGCCCCCACTAGAACTTTTTTATTTATAACTATTCCAAGAAAAACAACAGATGATACAAATAACGATGAAATGAGTATCATATTTATTTTTTTCATACGATTTTATAAATTATCCTCTCGTTTCAAGTATTAAAATATATTCAATTATTGACATTCATATTTCTTCATTACATAGAATTTTGTGGTAAATTCTGAATAATCAAATTAACTTCGGTAAATTGAGTAATGATTTTTAAGAAATTTTCTCACGAATTTTATCGATTCTATTTATTATATTTGTACATTTTTGATGTTTATGTAATTTGGCGGAAAATTTATATATTTAATAGCTGGTCTATCATGAATACTTACCAGAACTTTTTTATTTATAACTATTCCGAGAAAAACAACAGATGATACAAATGACGATGACATGAGTATCATATTTATTTTTTTCATACGATTTTATAAATTATCCTCTCGTTTCAAGTATTAAAATATATTCAATTATTGACATTCATATTTCTTCATTTTGATATTTCTAATGTCCCGTAAATATGGTTATCATTGTGATTATAAAATAGATATAACAAACTTGCGGCCAAGTTACACTGCAATCTTAGCACTTCAAATCAATAAAAAATTCTTAGTTGAACATTACTTCGGATATTTTCTATGGAATACCTTTAAAAATATCAAAATAGGCATTACTAAAAGTAGATCTTAGAGGTAAATTGCCAAAATACACGTTTTGTATAGATCATTAAGATTGGAAAGTGAGGATGAATGGTGTATCGTGACCTTTACATATTGAATAGAGGCAAAAAATTTTGAAACATGCACTGATAAAAATTCATTTAACACAGGTGACGTATTGGATCGGATTTTGAAAACTCTTGAAGTTTTTAGGACTTTGCATGGTAGAGAATGGGTTTTACAGGAATCTTAATCCAAGTAATATAGTGCGCAGGAAAAATAGATCTCTGCGCGTAATAGACTTAGGCAGAGCGATTGATATGATAGGAATAAAGATACAGTGGTCACATGGGATAATGTAAATTTAATCGAAAATCGGAATTGTAACTCGGATTTGTCGGCAAAGAAGTTACTGGTCGCTAGACTGTTTGAAACAAAAAAATATGATTCGGATAATAAGATTCTTCATGAGAGCATTATATTATAGTTAGAAAAATCTAAAAGTTGTAAGAAATTGCGTAATGGTTTAGTGAGCTTTTAGGATATGAGTGATGATTTTTGGTTTATTTTTTGTATTAAAATTCAGAATGCTAATAGATACAGAGTTTGCAAAGGTCACAGAGTAATCAAACAAGCAAATCGAATCCCGGAAATTTTAGATTTCTAGGAATCTTTATTTTTGTGATTTTCTTGGAGGTCAAGAATTTAGAAAGTTATGAAGTCTGTTTAGGACTTTCCTTAATTAAGCAGACAACCTTGGTAGGCTTTTTAAGATTTTTTTTTGTAAGAGCTCTGCCGAATTTCTTTAAATTTTATTTTTTTTTATTTGTGAATAAATTATGAAAAACAATTACGTGGTGGAATCTACAGATGTTAGTGAAGGTAATAAAAGCTGAGGTTAATTTTGAAGTTTGGACATTCAATAAATAAAAACGATTACTGAAAACAAATTTGGCAAAACAAAAAATCAAAAAAGGAAAATCCATATGAAAATTTATGCAAAAAATGTCATTCTTGGGGAATTTACACCTAAATCCAGCGAAAACGAATTTATGGAAAGGTATGAAAAAGAAAAACTTTGTACAAGAATCAATTCCTTGCCCGAGAAGCAAAGGAGAAGGATAATTTTAAAATTCTATTACGGATTAAAAATTTTGCAAATTGCAAAAATCGAGAAATGCAATAAAAGATATACCAAACCCACACTCTCAAAAGTATTGAAAAATTTGAGGACACAAGCCACCGAAAAAAATGAAAAAAATTCAATTTTTTCGAAATAAAGGAACCCTTTTTGATTTTTTCAACGTCTTAGGTTTATTGCAGATTCTGTTTTTCACTTCATTTGTCGACTAAAACAATACTTCCGGCAAACCGGAAGCGCTAAACTTTAGACACAAGACAGCCTAATTAGATCGCATTTGCGCAAAACATTCGCTGCAATAAACGGGACGCCCCTCAGTCGGTTTGAAAGGAACTATTGCCTCTTGCCCGCACTGAGCACAGACTGAATGGAACATCTCACCACGCACTCTCTGTTTGCGTGCATCACGACATGCCTTACATCTTTTTGGCTGATTTTGAAAATTTTTTTCTGCGTAAAATTGCTGCTCACCTGCTGTAAAAATAAAAGGTTGACCACAATTCTCACACTTCAGCTCGATGTCCCCATACTCTTCACTGCACATAACAACTACCTCACTTTACTACAATCTACCCCAAGGACGGTTTCGAACCGACATCTCTGCGAAAAATACAACGCTTTTCAATCTAAGCTACTTGGGCAAAACAACCCTTGTCAGTCTTTTATCATAAATCAATTTGTATGTCAACAAAAAAATCAGAAAAAATGATATCTTTTGGAATAAAAATTAAAATTACGAGCTTTTCTCGAAAAACTACAGAAAAAATTAAATCAAACGCTCTATTTTTAACATCCGAACACAATGGAAAACATGTTTATTTTTGCATTTATGCACTAATTGAATAATTTAACTCAAAAATACACGCTCAAATTAAAATTATACTTTTTGGTGAAAGCTAAATTTTAACTTTTACCTACAAGTTTGAAAGAGGATTTAAATCTATTGC
The DNA here is from genome assembly GCA_947165155.1 of uncultured Clostridia bacterium. Classification (GTDB taxonomy): domain Bacteria; phylum Bacillota; class Clostridia; order Oscillospirales; family Acutalibacteraceae; genus Improbicoccus. Next base: position 47,046 of record CAMUZI010000003.1, read on the forward strand.
TTTTTTTATTTGTTCGCTACTTGTGTGTGTATATATTTGAGTTAGCGATATATTTTCATGTCCCAGAACATCTCTTAAAACTCTTATATCCACGTGCCCATGTTGATACATCAACGTTGCGGCAGTGTGCCTTAATTTATGTGTAGAAAAACCACGATTTCCAAGTCCGGCAAGTTTAAAATATTTCACCATCAGATGTTGTATGGTTTTAGGGCTTATACGAGTTTTAAGTCTACTTAAAAATAATGCATTTTTATCTTTTGCTTCTCCGCGCACTAGTTTATAAGATTCTATGGCCTCTATGCATGCTTCATTTAAGTATATCAATCTTTCCTTATTCCCCTTGCCTATCACCCTTAAAGAGCCATCTGATCCTATATCGCTAAAGTTTATTCCTACTAATTCTGAGAGCCTTAGGCCACAATTTAAAAATATTGTTGTTATAGCGTAATCTCGCTCCCAATATTTCTGTTTAGTGTTTTTTATAGTTTCCAAAAGATGTTTACTCTCTTCCAATGTCAAAAATTTTGGAATTCTTTTTCCTAATTTTGGACCATCGATGGAATTCATAGGATCTACATCCATCAATTTCAGATGTACTGTTAAATATTTATAAAATGATCTAAGGGACGCCAACTTTCTTGCACGCGTAGGAGACAAACATGAACGACCTTTAACTAAATAATTCATGTATTCCAAGATTTCGATAGAAGTCACAGATTTTAGCAAATCTTCATCGATTAGCGAAAAATAATCTTTGATTTCATCTTTTTCGTCTATTAATTTTCTTGATTTTAACAAAAATTTAGAAAAGATCATCAAATCAAACCTATATTCATCTATAGTTGTATGTGACCTTCCTTTTACGTTGGACATGTAAAGAAAAAAATTATCAAATATCAATGACATAAAAATACTCCGATAAGTTTAAGCCTACACTATAATGTAGAAAAAATTGTTGTTCAAGGTGGGCATTGCAAAACTTATTGCTGGTCTAAAAGTTTAAACACGATTGTTTACTCCCTCTTATTTTTTTTATACCGTGACTATTTCTCTTCTGTTTATTTTTAGCAATACTTTGCTTGACATTTACACTTAGATGGTTTAGAATCTAAGCAGTTTCGGGTACTTTTTTGGAGTAGGGGAAGAGAAATATGAGTAAATTTAGTAGGGTGAAAAAAGTTTTATCTTTGATTGTGGGGATAACTAATTTTAATTTGATGAATGTTGAGGCAGTTAAGAAGGTCAAGAGGGAAAAAATGAATCCAGGTTCTAAGGCAGTTTTTGGTGCTAAAAAAACAGTGCTGAAAAAGAAGCATGTAGGTGTATCTGGAATCGAAAAAAAGGTAAATCCTAAAGGTGCGAAAAACAACAAGAAAAAAATTGTTGGGGCAGAGAATGTTAAATCGTTGAAGAAAAATGTTAAGATGAGCAGTTCGCGAAGGAACCGTGCTTTACGTTCGTTGCATCGGCGGAAGGTGGCTCAAAAAACTAATGGTGGATATTTCGTAGATAAAGATGGCAACATTAGGTGGAGAAATGTTGGTATTACGTCTGCGTGGGGTGTCCCTACTACTGCGGTTGTAGGGACTGGTGTCGTATTAGGTGCTGAAAAGCTTCTTGGAAGCAGTAATCCAAATCAGTATAAACCCGCTGAATACAACAATAAAGCATCTCAGACATTTATCAATATAAACGAATCTAGTGTGCAAACTAGCAGCAGTAGTGAAAATCTACAGAATCCCATTGTTTTGCCTGGTGTTACTAATAAAGAAATTGTCCATAATGGTTTAGACAGCGATTTGGGGAATACTAATCAAGTTTTTGACCAGCCTGTTACACAAGCTGGCGGCGGTGAAAATCCAAAGATTTTTCCCATTGCTGCTTCTCAATATCTTGATAATAATAGCGCTGAAGAAGAAAATGTCGTTAATAATTTAGGCGGCAATTTGAGTTTTGGCCCTCAAAACGGAGATGACGCCCCAGCAGAAAGTTATGATGAAGCTTTGGCGATAGTTAAAGAGGCATTTGAAAGTGAAAAGCCTCCAAAAGGGAATCCCGTTCGCATAAAAGCGAGCTTTAAGGGCAGTGGGTTGGATGGCAACAGTGGAAAAGGATATGAAGCGGCAAATAATGTGTATCATTCTAAGCGTCCGCAGCACAATCTTAAGTTATTCTTATGGAGGCAGTTACCAAAGTGTGTTTTGCGTATGAGTGCTAATGAGTTTGAGGTGTGGCTTGCTTTGAAACTCCTTGAAAATGAAAATTTAGAGGGGGATTTCTTTGGTCATGAGTTTGTTTTCGGAACTGGTAAAGATAAAGTTGGTCTTAAGTTGAAAAGAGACTATAATATTGAGTGGAATTTAGGACAAGATGTCGGGTTAGGTGTACAGTTTGGATATGGCAAACAATCGATGAGTGAATCAACGCGTGCAGGGGTCATAAGTAAGGGTGAAAAGGAAGTGCTTGAATTTTCAACCAGTGGGAAAACTGCTTATGGCAAGATCACGTTTGTTGCGGACACTGCAGAATTAGCATATAAAAAGCAGCTTGAATCGGCTGTTAGGGCGTGTATGAATTGGGATACAATTACCATAGGAGAAAAGGGAGGCTTTCTTAGCAATGGTTGGACAAGAACGGTAGATGGTAATCTTGATTCTCCTTTGAAGCATCTTCGGGAACTTGGTAGAGGAAAATACCAAGGCGTTGTTAAATCAATTTTGGATACCTTGTGTTCAAAAAACGCAAAGTTGGAAGGGGGGAAAGTCAAGTTCAGCGCTAGCAATAGGGTTAAAATGTTAAAAAAAGACAAAAAAGCGACGAATTTCCTTAGAATGCTTTCGCTTATTAGATATTTTGCCGTTTATGTTTCTACTGGGTATACGGTTAATGGCTTTTTGGACGGTGCTAAGCAGTTGCTTAGTGCACTAGCTTTTGCAATGATAGATAAGCTGTATGTTCTTGACGGGGGTGAGTCAGCGCTGGTTGCTCCTCTTTTGAAAGCGTGTGGTGGAATCCTTGACCCTAAAGATATGATAAATTATGGGTTGGGTACGCTTTATGAAGACTTAGGAGATGCTGGTGGTGGCTGTCGTTACATTGGGTAGATTGAATTTTTTCGAATTTGTGAATAAGATAGAACATATATTTGTAATAGGGGGTAGTTTGTGAGTGGTGATGGTCGAGCGTTGTTTATGAAAGGCTTGAAAGCTGGGATCCCAATCGGAATAGGATATGTGCCGGTTTCGGTAGCAGTATCCGTTATGGCATCCAAAATGGGGTTAGCATTTCTGCCTTGGCAAATGATGAATTGGTTAGTTTACTCGGGTTCGGGTGAGTCCGTCATCTTGAATTTGATTTCAGGCGGGGAAACTGCACTTTTGATGTATATTTTAGCGTTTTCAATAGTGAACTGTAGGCATATTCTTCTTTCGCTCTCGCTAGCGCAAAAGACAGATAAAAATATGAGCTTTTTGCAGCGGGTGGTTTTTGTAATTTTCAACACCGATGAGACATTTGCGGTCTCTATGCAGCAGAAAGGCGCCTTGCGAGCACCTTATTTGTTCGGAATTGTAGTTGTTCCATACATTGGATGGTGCTTCGGGGCATTTGCAGGATTTGTATTCAATTCGATGTTACCCGCATCCGTCAAGTCTGCGTTTGGAATTATGTTGTACTCTATGTTTTTAGCACTTATAGTTCCACCAATGAAAAAATCGCGCCAAATCTCGATAGTAGTAATTCTTGCAGCGTCTATGAGTATTTTGCTTGAGTGTGTACCGATCGTCAAGTTGACGTCTGGTCAAGTAATGATGATATGCACTATAGTTACGTGCTTGATAGGGGCAATCTTTTTCCCGGTCGAGCAAGAAAAAAGTGGCGTAGCAGAAGAGGAAGAGAATATTGCTGAAAATAACATGTAAGGAGGTCTGCAGTGGATAATAGTGGTTTTGTTTTGTTGTTGGGAATTATATTGGGATTGGTTTCGTGGTTAATGAAAATAGTTCCATTTGTCTTCCTAAAAAAGAAAATAGAAAATAAGTTTTTAAGTTCATTTTTGTATTACATACCATACGCGATAATGACTTCGATGACGATTCCGGAGGTTTTTCATTCTACTTCGTCGTTTGGTTCTGCGGCGGTTGGCGTAGGAGTAGCGGTGGTTTTAAGTCTTTTAGATAGAGGTTTGTTGACAGTCTCCTTGTCCTCTACTGCGGCTGTTTTCTTGATTGAAAAAATATTTAATATAGTTTAGACTTTCTAGGAGACCAGAAGTGTTCGAGTTCTTTGCGCTTTTGCTTTTTTCATTTGGAGTTCGAATATCGTGGTTGTGTTGATTTTTTGGAGGCAAGAGGTTGGGGAAGTTTGTAGAAAATATTACACCTATGAGTGAGGACTTTGCAAAATGGTACACGGACATAGTTATTAGGGCGGAGTTGCTAGATTATTCGTCCGTGCGAGGATGCTTCATTTTGCGTCCGTATGGTTTTGCTATTTGGGAAAATATACAAAAAATTCTTGATAAAAAATTCAAGAGTGTGGGTATAGAGAATGTTTCTATGCCTATTTTTATACCCGAAAGTTTACTACAAAAAGAAAAAGATCATATAAAAGGATTTGCACCCGAGGTCGCGTGGGTTACGCACGGCGGAAGTGAAGAGTTGACCGAACGTTTGTGTGTTAGGCCTACTTCAGAAGTTCTATTTTGTTCGCACTTCCATAACATCGTACATTCATGGAGAGATTTGCCAAAATTGTATAATCAGTGGTGTTCTGTAGTGCGTTGGGAAAAAACCTCTAGACCGTTTTTGCGATCTGTGGAATTTCATTGGCAAGAGGGACACACCGTTCACTCCTCACCAGATGAAGCAAGATCTTTTACGTTAAAAATGCTAGATTTATATGCGAACTTTTTGAAAGAAAATTTATTGATACCAGTAATACTAGGAAAAAAAGTCGAGAGTGAAAAATTTGCTGGCGCTGAAGAAACTTATACAATAGAATGTATGATGAAAGATGGCAAAGCGTTGCAATCTGCCACGAGCCATTATTTTGGCGACGGATTTTCAAAAGCTTTTGACATAAAATTTACTAATCGTGATAATAAGACGGAATATGCTTATTATACGTCATGGGGGCTTTCGACTCGTATCATATCATCGATAATTATGACACATAGCGACGATGATGGCCTGGTTTTGCCTCCTGATATTGCTCCAATTCAAATTGTGGTGATTCCGATAAATGTGAATAATGAAGAAATTGTGGAGACGTCTAACAGAATTCTCAAGCTTTTATCTGAAAAGTATAGAACTAAGTTGGATGTTTCTGATCAAAGTGCAGGATGGAAATTTTCGTATTACGAGATGAAGGGTGTGCCTATTAGAATTGAAATTGGTCCGAGAGACCTTCAAAACAATTCGTGTGTTGTGTGCAGAAGAGATAATAGAAGAAAACAGTCGTTTAAAATTGATGATATCTTAAATTCAGTCGGGAAAGTATTTTTGGAAATGAAGGAGGATATGTATAATTCTTCGTTGAATTTTATTAAATCGAATATGTTTGAAATGTCATCTATTGACAGATTAGGCGATATCTCAGGGTTTGTTAAAATACCGTTTTGCGAATCCGAAAAATGTGAAGATGTTATGAAAAATAGATTTTGTATGTCTCCGCGTTGCATACCTTTTGGAGATAATGGTAATGAAGAGGCTAATATGAAGTGTGCAGTATGTGGAAATAAGGCAAAAAATATGGTATACTTCGCAAAAGCTTATTAGGGAGATCTTTTAATGAAAAATAGGAAAATAGGATTAGTTTTGGCTGTTGTTTTTATTGTTCCCTTATTTTTACTGATTTTTAAACAAGGAGGAAATAAAGGTGTTAGCAAAAGGAGTGGCAAAATAGAGATTGTCACATCTTGTTACCCGGTTTACAATTTGACGAGACATTTACTTAGTGGGGTAAATGATTTTAATGTTTCTAATTTGACCTCTAATTATTTGCAAAACCATTCGTGTTTGCACGACTACTCTTTGACTCCTGATAATGCACGCAAACTTGAAGAAGCCTCTGTTTTTATTATAAATGGTGCTGGTTTTGAGTCATTTGTTGCAGATATCAATAATAAAAATTTAAATATTATTGACATAAGCAAAAAGTTAGAAATAGAAAACAATAATCCGTTTGTATGGATGTCGGTCGATAACTATATTAATCAGCTTACATTTCTTTCGGGGGAATTTTGTAAATTTTTTGCTAGATACAAGGATAGTATAAGTAATAATTTTCAAAGTTATAGAAAAGAGTTACAATCACTTGTTGGTGATGGTAAGGATAAACTAGGGAAGTTTGAAGGTTCTAAGATTGCCGTTTCATCGAATAAATTTGACTATTTTCTTAAAAGTTTTGGTTTAATTCCACTGAAATTAATCGACGGACATTCTCATGAAAGTAGTTTATCTTCTGAGGAAGTCTCAAAAGCCGTAGATGAAATTAAGAATAACAATGTTAGTTTTTTCATTAGTGATAAAAATGATCCGAAATGTAAGGTCATCGAAGGAGAATCGGGATGTAAGGCGGTTTTGCTCGATACGTTGGATTATGATAATAATAGAGATTATGTTGATCGTGTGTATGAAAATTTAGAAAAGATATGTAATGAGTTAAATGATAATGGATAAATGTAATTGTAGTATTAAATTGGAAAATGTATCAGTTTATGATGGAAGTAATTTGATTTTGGATTCAATTTCTTTTCAGGTTCATCATGGAGAGATATTGGCGTTAGTTGGAAAGAATGGTTCTGGAAAGACGACTATACTTAAAACCATATTAAATAGAATTTCATATTCTGGTAGAATCACATTTTTTAATTCTGCAGGTAAAGTGATAAGTAATCCAAAGATAGGATATGTGCCACAGAGATTGAATTTTGAAAAAAGTACCCCTTTGACCGTTGGAGAATTTTTTGCTTCAAATATCTGTAAAATTCCAGTTTGGCTTTGTGTAGGTAAATCGACAAAGAATAAAATAGACGAAATATTGAAAAAATTTGAAATTTCTCATCTGTTCGATAGATGTTTAGGAGACTTATCAGGAGGTGAAATGCAGAGAGTACTTTTAGCCTTTGCACTTTATCCGTCTCCAGATGTTCTTATATTAGACGAACCGTCATCTGCACTCGATAAGCGCGGGATCGAATTCTTTTTTTCGCTAATAATGAGAATGCGAAAAGAATTTCATATGCCAATACTCTTAGTATCGCATGATCTGGATCAAATTAATAAAAATGGAATAAAGTGCGCAAAATTAGAAAACGGAAAACTTATATATACAAATAGATTGATATCCTATAATTGATGAATTTAAATCAGTTTTCATAAAATAAAAACAAAACATTATCTCCAGCGTATCAGAGATAATCTTTTTGTGTTTTTCTAATTTTACAATATAATTTAAATACTATTTTCGTATTTTTCTTTAAATTTTTCTACCAAATCAGATGCACTAATATTTTGAGGGAACCCCCCTGAAGCAACTTTATCATTTCCCCCGCCTTTTGCACCTATATCGCTTAACACATTCATTAAAATATCTTTGGCGCTAATATCTAATTTTTTGCAAACTCCAATCGAAACTCTATTCTTATCAGAAGATATTATAAGAAATATGCCTTTTATACTCTCTGAAATCTCAGAAACTAAACTATTAGAAAAATTATTATCACAAATGAAATATGCAAATGGAGTTTTTGTCTTAAAAAAGCTCAAATGCGACTTATCAATTTTTTTGACGACACTCTCAACTTTCTGAGTTTGAAATTTAGAAATACTTTTTGGTAAATCATCAATTTTTACATGTAACATTTCTGAAACATCAGTAGATATACTCACTATATTCTGTATGTATTCTATTGCCCTGCCTGAAGTATAACCTGATATCCTTTTTATTCCTTTTCCTATGCTCTCACAAGAATTTATTATAAAAGTTCCAATATCCCCTGTGCGTTCAACATGAGTCCCCCCACATAATTCTCTTGAAATATCTCCAAATGAAACTACGCGAACTTTATCACCATATTTTTCACTAAATATCGCAGTAGCGCCACTCTTTACGGCATCAGATAAACTCATCTCTTCAACACATCTCGGAATATTCTTGCATATATTTCTATTAACAATCCTCTCAATTTCACAAAGATTTTCTCTCGATATCTTCTCAGTGAAGTTAAAATCGAAATGTAAAGAATCATCTGCAACCTTTGAACCCTTTTGATGAACTTCTGAACCGAAAACTTCTTTCAGCGCACTTTGCAACAAGTGAGTACAAGAATGTGCTCGAGAGTGTGAATCCCTGACTGTCTTATTAATTTTGATGTTCACACATTCATTTTTCGAAGCACTCCCGCTTTCGATTTTACAATGATGAATGAAAATACCATTTTTTTTGATAGCATAATCAACTATTGCCAAAAAATTATTAGAAAAAATCTCTGCTTTATCAGATTCTTGTCCACCACTTTTAGCGTAAACAGGTGTGCAATCGAATATCATGAATACTTCGTCATCTTCTTTGCTGCAACATTGTAGTTCGTTAAAATCCTTATCTAAAATACGTAAAGTCTTACTTTTAGACTCAAGCGAAGAATAGCCCACAAAATTAGTGCTCTCAACATCTGAGACCTTTTCGTAGACCTCAGAAGATACTTCACTCGATGAAACATTCGCCCTAGATATCTCCCTATGTTTATCTAGTAAATTAAAAAACTCTTTTTCATCAATTTTTATGTTATTTTCATTCGCATAGTCTTTTATAAACTCAAATGGAAATCCAAACGAAGTAACCAAGTCAAACGCCTCAGTGCTAGATATTTTACCATTTCTTGCGATAAACTTAAGTCTTTCAAAACCAGAGTCAAAAATATCTTCGAATTTTTCTTTTTCTTCGTTAAATTTACTTAGAATTTTTTCTTTTTTAGATTTAAAATCATCATTTGAATTCACTATAAATTCAACAATTTCAGAGATATCAAAATCGTTATTCTTCAAATTTTTCTTAGAAATCGAAATACATTTTCTTATCAGTTTCCTAGGAATATATCCTCTTCCCTCGTTTGATATTTCTTGTCCTTCGGAAAGTATCAAACAAGAAGTCCTTAAATGATCGGTCAGAATCCTAACATTTCTTCCATCATCACTGAACTCGTAGTACTGGCCTATAAAGTTTTGAATTGGAGACAAAAGATCAGTATCATAAACGCTATTAAATCCATTCAAAGTCATAGTCAAGCGCTCTAAACCAGCTCCAGTATCTACGCTATTAAAAGCAAGTTTATTAAAAGAGCCCTCAGAATCTTTATTGAACATCATAAAGACTCCAGCGTTCCAAATCTCTATGTACCTCGAGGTATCAAAAAAGCCTCCCACTTTGTACTCTGGTCCAATTCCAGTATCATAAAACACTTCAGTGCAGGGACCACACGGTCCGGTTTCGGAAGAAGGTCCCCAAAAATTGTCTTCCATTCCAAAAGAGACAATGTGATTTTTAGGAATTCCAACGCGAATCCAATTTTCCCTGGATTCTTCATCAAATGGAAGCCCAATCTCGTCATTTCCCTCAAAAACAGAGACATATAACTTCTCAACTGGTATCTTTAAAACATTAACCAAAAAATCATATGCCAACTCTATTGCACGTTCTTTGAAATATGAACCTATCGACCAACTCCCTAGCATTTGGAAGCTAGTCAAGTGATATCTATCTCCAATATCATCTATATCTATAGTTCTAATGCATGATTGAACGTCACACAGTTCTTTTTGAGGAGGTATTTCATCTCCTGTAAAATAATTTTTTATAGATGCCATTCCCGCATTTATGTAAAGCAATGTAGGATCATTCTTGGGAATTACCGAGGAACCGTCAATTTCAAGATGTCCATTTTTTTTAAAGAAGCTCAAAAAATCTTCTTTTATGTCTTTCGAAAGATACATAGACACACTCCTTACAAGATGTTAGAGCACATCATACAACATTTGAGACTCAAATGCTAGATCTCAAATAATCTAACCAAGACTGGATAGATACTAATGATAGAATTGTTCTAAGAAACGGAAAAACTAATCAATATTTATACACACTAAAATAAGATACATCTTACATTTCGGCACTGCTAAAAGTGGATAGAAATCGTGAAACTGTTACCCGAAAAATGCAGGAATAAAGTCTGCTGATTACTTTATTTCTGTTGTTTTTTTAACTGGTGTACTCGAATTGTTTTGCTTCATCTATCTATTTTTAGCAATGTCAATAAAAATATTCATTTAAATAATTAGCTAAACTTGCATAATTGATGACCTTATTTTTTGATTTCCAATAACTGAAATTTGTAATTTTTACTCACTTTTAGATCAGAAATGTCTAGTTGATAAATGTTGTTTGAAAATAAAATGCAAAAGTTGATTTTGTTTGAATTTTGTGCTATTTCTTAGATGTGATATTCTGGTTTACCACTTTTGGAGGTGATTATTATTAGTAAAATTATTTCAAAATTGATAGCATCGATATCGAGTATTTTGGCGTGTAATTCTTTGAAATGTAATGCGTATGTAAATTTTGATGAAGTTCAAAAAAAATATAATGTAAATTTATTTGAATTTAACAGTAAGTTCCGTGAAGATAATATTAAAAATGTGAAGTACGTTGAGGCATGCACATTTGATAAAGAAAATAGTACAAAACTAATATGGGATTCGGGGTGCATTTTTTATATTCCGTTTCCAGAACAAATAGGTGAAATTTATGAAAGAGATGGGTGTGTATTTGAGTCTGTTTTGGCACATGTCGGATGGCATCAAGCTGTTGGTGCATGGAAGTCAATAAAAGGAAATTTAATTTTAGTTCCGAGTAAACTTGGGCAACAAGGCATGGATGGTAATTTTTCATGTCTACAATCTTCAAAAGAAGAGTTTGATAATTCTATGAAAAACATTTCGTTATTGTTCGAAAATCAGAGTACCAAAGAATCTAAACTTTCAGAACTTGCCGTAATATCCGATACAAAAAGCACAAAAGAAAAAAATGAAATTGTAAAATCATCGAACAAAAAAAGAAAGATGAATAATGGAGATAAATTTTCATTATCTAAGAATATAAAAAAGAAAAAGCGTAAAATTTACAAATCACGCAATCGTAAAATTAAAAAATCAACTAGACTAAAAAAGTGCAAAAAGAGAATAAAGTGAATTGTACATAACATTCTAATCTATACAAAGAGAAAAATGAAATTGTAGAATCATCGAACAAAAAAAGAAAGATGAATAATTGAGATAAATTTTCATCACCTAAGAATATAAAAAAGAAAAAGCGTAAAATTTACAAGTCACGCAATTATAAAATTAAAAAATCAACCAGACTAAAAAAGTATAAAAATAGAATAAAGTGAATTTTACATAACGTTTTAATCTATACAATCTATTTTTATTCTGTTTGTTCTATATTGTTCTGGTTGTAATGTACCATCTCTTTACAAATGTACTCGAATTACAATGACACTGCCGAAACCAGTTAGATTAAAAAAAATGGTTTAAAATATACAATCAATAAAAATTCTCTCAAATAACTTAGTTTAAAATAGAAGTAAAGTCGTAATCGTTATTCACTCTTGAAAACATCATATGAATAGACTTGAATTATACATAAATGTAATCAAACTTCGACTTTTCCATTTTCTAATTTTATCACTCTAGAAGAAAATCTTTCGATATGACTCATGTTGTGCGTTATCATTATCGTTATCATGGAGTCATCGGATACTATTTCTTTCGTCAGATTTAAAATTTTATCTTGAGACTTCGGATCAAGAGCTGCAGTATGTTCATCGAGCAATAAAATTTTGGGCTTCACGATTGTTGCCATTAAAAGCGTTACTGCCTGTCTTTGCCCTCCAGAAAGAAGCCCCATTTTCGCACTAAGTCTATCTTCTAGTCCCAAATTTAGCTCTGAAAGTTTTTTTCTAAAAAATTCTTTGTTTTCATTGTTTATCCCAAACGATAGTGTCCTTTTTTTGTTTCTGAGCATCGCAAGAGACAAATTTTCCTCAATGGTTAAGTTTGGAGAAGTACCTTTTAGCGGATCTTGAAATACTCTTCCTATAAATTTTGCTCTTTTATATTCCGGCAAATTTGTTATATCTCTATCATCCAAGAATATTTTTCCATCATCGGGAATAAGGGAACCTGAAATTAGATTCATAAGGGTAGATTTCCCCGCTCCATTTCCTCCAAGGATAATAACAAACTCACCGTTGTTTATGGAAAAATTTAAATTATCGAATATCTTCTTTTCATCGGTTTTGCCCTTGTGGAATGTCTTACATAAATTTTCAATTCTTAGCATTTTTAGATCTCCTCATTATAAACTTCTTGGTATTTGGTAAAGATAACAAGATAGCGGCTACAATCGATGTGAAAAGCTTCAAATCACTTGGATTCAGACCTAAACTTAAAACGAGAACTATTATGAATCTATATAGTACAGAACCTAAAATAACAGAAATTAATTTCATTATGAATGCTCCGTTTAAAATTGCCTCTCCTATGACAATCGACGCCAAAGCTATAACAATACTTCCAGTCCCTAGGTTAATATCAGAGTATCCTTGAAATTGAGATATCAATGCACCAGACATAGCACACATAAAATTACTTATCATTAACGCTAATGTTTTCTTTATGTCAGTATTTGCTCCAAGAGCTTTCATCATTTGTTCGTTATCTCCAGTAGCTCTAATTGCAAGACCTATCTGTGTTTTAAAAAATAGGTTCAAAAGTAGAAGCAAAATCAAACATATAATTGCGCCTATGACAAATGATAGATTCTTCGAAAATATAGTACTCCTTCCTAAGAGGGAAATATTAGATTGTCCCATTATTCTTATGTTTATCGAGTACAAAGAAATCATAGTAAGAATTCCAGCTAAGATATCTTGAATTTTAAGTTTAGTATGTAAAAATGCAGTAATAAGCCCTGCAAGCGAACCCAATAATCCAGATGCGACTGTACTTAAAATTGGATCGATTCCATTAACTAACATAACCGCGCATATACTCCCACCTAAGGTAAGACTTCCTTCAGCGGTCATATCTGCAAAATTCAAAATTCTAAAGGTTATGTAAACTCCGAGGGCTAAAATTGAATATAAAAGCCCCTGAGAGCATGTAGATAACAATATGTTCATTTTAATTCTCCTTTATGTAATATCATGTTGATTTTTCAATTTGATTTGTTTTAAAATCTGCGGATGAGTCAAAAAAAGGGGGAAGGTCATTCCTAATATGCTAGATATACTATCGAACTTAAATGATGCGCTATATACCTATGTTCTAATAATATTGTTGCTCGGTTGTGGGCTTTACCTTTCATTTAGAACAAAATTCGCGCAAATCAGATTTTTTTTAGAATCCTTTAAATTAATAACAGAAAAAACAAATACAGGAGGAGTTTCGTCATTTCAAGCTGTTATGATTGCTACTGCCTCCAGGGTTGGTGTTGGAAATATCATCGGTGTATCATACGCGCTAATAGTGGGAGGTTCAGGTGCACTTCTTTGGATGTGGATAACTGCAATATTAGGATCATCATCCGCATGTGTAGAATGTATATTAGCACAAATTTATAAAGTACGCAATGGTAATAGTTCCGCATTTACCGGAGGACCTGCATATTATATTCATCGTCTTTCTGGCAAACGTGGATTAGGTGTTTTGTTTTCTTGGTTATTAATTTTATGTTTTTCAGTTGGATTCAATGGGTTGCAAGCGTACAATTTTTCATCTTCTTTTGAGCATTACATAGATGGATATCAAAGTAGTGCTTATAAATATATAGTTGGGTTAGGGCTTTCGTGTGCAATTTTGTTAATAATTTCAAAAGGAATCAAAAGTGTGGGTATAATGTCTTCCGTTTTAGTTCCTACGAAAGCTATCATATACATTGGGATTGCACTGTATGTAACTTTGTCTAATATTGATAAACTCCCCTTTATATTTAGATCGATAATTTCAAATGCGTTTGATTTCAGAGCTATTTTTGCCGGATTTTCTAGTAGTGCATTAATGATCGGAGTAAAAAGAGGACTTTATTCTAATGAGGCAGGAATGGGAAGTGCACCAAATGTAGCGGCATCTGCAGATACTAGTCACCCAGCGAGACAGGGAATACTACAGATTTTTTCTGTATTTATGGATACCTTAATATGTACTTCTACTGCATTTTTGATTTTAGCTTCTGGTGTAAGTATAAATCCGAATGATACTGGTATCTATGTAGTCCAACAAGCTTTGTCGAGTCAATTAGGTGCTTTTGGCATTCACTTCATATCATTTTTCATTCTTCTTTTTTCATTTACCTCGATATTTGGAAATTATTGTTATGCAGAATCAAATATACTTTACATATGCGGGACAAATAAGGTGTTAAAATTTTTCAGACCGTTTTGTATAGTTCCGGTATTTTTAGGGACGATAATCAAATCGGAGCTTGCATGGAATATTGCAGATATTTGCATGGGGTTGATGGCCATAATGAATATAATTTTCATATTAAAAGGTTCTACACAGGCGGTAAAATGCTTAAATAACTACTCTGAGTTGAAAAAGAAAAATAAGAATATGAAATTTATAGCAAAAGATATTGGAATTAAGGACACTGTTTGGGAGTAGCAGGATTTGCTAATGATTAATAATATTCCGAGAATAAGATTTAAAAAATGAGAGCTTGGTTTATGTCATTTTAGCCCCTTCTTTTTTCATAACAATTTCATGATATAAGATTGTTGATTCAATTCTGATAATACTGTCTAAATTAGTCAATTGAAAAAAATAATTAAAAATGTGAGACTCGATATGATGGACACAGGAATTGGAAGTATGATTTGTAATTGACAGAATTATCTAATTTGACACATAAGAGGACTCAAATGAATGGTGATGTGCTATTTAAAATTAAAACTAGATTAAGTAAGCCTCTGCTTATTGATGGAGTTAAGTTTTACCTTAGGAAAAGAAAGTTTTTTACTTTTTACAGAATATTTGCTATTTCTTTATCATTAATTTTTGGTACATTGAGTATGATTTGGAAACACTATGGTCTTGCATTGTTTTTTCTATTCATTTTGATTTATTTATTATACATTCACCACTTTTATCACTATATTTTAAAAAAACAATCAAAATATAGTTATGACTTGGAACAAGAGTGTAATTTTTACGAAGACAGATTAGAAATTAAAACAGATATTTTTAACCTCATTGTTATGTACAGCAAGGTTCATGCTGCGGTCGAGAAAGATAAAGCTTTTTACCTATTGTTTGAATACTGGATAATTTGCATTGATAAGGGCGCCTTCGTTAAAGAGAAGGAATTGGATAACTTTAAACGTTTTATCAGAAGTAAGATTGTTTTTGAATGAAGTGTAAAAGTAAGGTATTGCTAAAAATAGATAGATAAAGCGAAGTAATTTAAGTACACCAGTTAAAAAAACAACAGAATTAAAGTAATCAGCAGACTTTATTCCTTCATTTTTCGAGTGATAGTTTCACGATTTCTACCTACTTTTAGCAATACCTAGAATAAATTACATGTTGACATTACTTGTAAAATATGTTTAATAGTACCCATGATCGCAAAGTGGGGTAACAGTTGAAAACAGTTGCTATTTTAACAAGTGGAGGAGACGCTCCCGGAATGAACGCGGTTATTCGTGCGATAGTTGTACTGTCTGTAGCAAATAACTTTCGAATTCTTGGAATTCTAAGGGGATTTGGAGGTTTGATCAACCGCGACGTTTACGAAATGAACATACACACAGTTTCGGAGATAATAGAAAAGGGTGGAACGATTCTTTACACTACCAGAAGCCCTGAGTTTCTTACAAATGACGGCTTGAAAAAAGCTACTGATTCTTGCAGAGACTTGGGAATAGATGTTGTGGTTGTTCTGGGCGGAGAAGGCTCCATTTTGGGTGCGAAGAGGTTATATGAAAACGGAGTAAATTGTATTTGTATTCCATGTACTATAGATAATGATGTTCTATGTAGTGATAATTCGATTGGATTTGATACGGCTGTTAATACTGCAACCTCTATGGTTGATAAAATTAGAGATACTGCACAGGCACATGATAGATGTAGCGTGATTGAGGTTATGGGAAGAAAATGCGGAAACATAGCACTTCATACGGGGATCTCAGTAGGTGCCACAGCAATTCTTGTTCCAGAATATAAATTTGATTTTGATTCTGATATAATAGAGAAGATAGGTTTTGCACAAGAAAACGGAAAGAAACATTTTATAATAATCGTAGCAGAAGGCCTTAAAATGACACAAGAGATATCGTCTGAGATATCGCTGAGGACTGGGATCGAGTCGAGGGTGTCTATTTTGGGTTATGTTCAAAGAGGTGGCGCTCCGAGTTCCGCTGATAGGATTTTAGCAAGTAAAATGGGATGTTTTGCTGTTGAACTTATTGTAGAAAATAACTTGAATAATGTGGTATCAGTTGTCGGAAATTCTATGTCTCCGGTCCCTTTTTCGGAGATAAGAAATTTCAAGAAGAAATTTGATTTTAGTACATATGAAAAAGCGTTGAGTATATCAACATAATAATATTCGGCTTTTGGATTTTGTTAGCGCTTATAATAATTCTTGTAAGATTTAATTTTTAAAAGAATAGTCTTTGGAGGTGAAATGAGAGATAAGAAAAGCGGTTATTTGAAGCATCTTTTTTTGTTTTTTTTCACCCTACTTTGTCTTTCAGGCATCGGCATGGTTTACCTAGATTGGATATACTCTAAGATAAACGATAAAGATGTCATCATCATAGATGGATGCAAGGATAGTAATGAGACAAGTATGAACAATGAGGTATTAAATATTTTAATGCTAGGTGTTGATGAATTAGATGGCAAGTGTAGGGGAAGAACCGATGCTATTATGGCAGTTTCAGTTAACACGAAAACCGAGACTATAAAACTTATTTCTTTGATGAGAGATTTGTGGGTCCCTATTCCAGGACACGGTGAAGGTAAATTAAATTGGGCGTATCCAAAAGGTGGTATAAACCTTCTTTCTAATGTCATATTTAATCAATTTGGTCTACGATTCGACAGATACGTCATAATGGACTTTGGTAGATTTAAATATGTGATAGACCAATTGGGGGGTGTCGATCTTTCTCTAACAAAGGACGAAGTTAACTTTATCAATCGTGCCGTTACCAACAAAACAAAATTGCGTGGAAGTGGTCTAATGCATCTAGATGGAGATCAAGCGCTTCAATTTGCACGTGATAGGGATGATCCGACGGCAGATTTTAAACGTACAGAAAGACAGAGAGAACTTGTAGGTGCAATAATAAAGCAAGTTGCAAGCAAAATTGTAAATGAAAATGGTGTATTGAGTTTGATATCGGCTGTTAATAATGTGATGAAATCGCTAAAAACCAACTTCAGTTTATCTGAAGCAATCTCGTTGGCAAGAATATCGAAAAAATTTATAAATTATAGAATACTTACATATAGAATACCCGAAAATTATCAATCTGGGATGAGAAACGGTCATAGTGTTCTTATATCAAATTTAGATGAGTGCAAGAAGCTATTAAAAAAATATATAGATGGTGAAAGTAACTCTGATATCAATCAAAACATTTCTAAGGTCAAACAAACACAATAAAATATTCTGCGGTATTCCAATTGAAAAAATACTCAAAATGAAATGATTTCACATTTTACCTTTAAATATTAGGTTCATAGTTTTTGCTTATTTTTGGCGACGCTAAATAAATTGAATTCTGGTTCAGTTTCAATTTTGTTCTAAGTAGTCGTATTGTCAAAATTATCAAAAAAGTTTATAAATTATGGAGTACTTACGTATAAACGGCCAAAAGACTTACAGTTTGAAATGGAGCATAAGAGTGGTGTTCTTATATGAGTTAAAGAAATACTAAAATATACACAATGATATAATGGGGATGATAATTGTTATGATAAGAATAAAACCTCACTTAAAAAAAAATAATCGCCCTTGGAATACTTTTAGGAAATCTGTTTACTTTTCAAGCGTAATTATGTTTGTAGTTTCTCTATATCTCATATTCGAGTATGCAGTAATTGACGGACTGAAATTCAATGAAAATACAAATGAAATACAAAAAGTTTGGGAACAATCAGATCTAAATGACAATTACAATGATTACAATGAAAAATTTTATGATCTTATGAAAATAAACCCTGATATCAAAGGATGGATAAAAATAAATGGAACGGTTATAGATTATCCAGTTTTGCAGTCATCACAAGAGGATCCTTCGTTTTACCTTTATAGAAATTACAAAAAAGAAAAAGATAAAAATGGAAGTATTTTTATGAACTCTGATATATCTTTGCTTGAAAGAGATACTAAAAATATAGTTTTACATGGGCACAACATGAAAAATGGAACTATGTTCGCATCTATTGCGAAATATGGTAGTCAATGCGGAAATAAATATGGAAATGTGAATTTTTTTAAATCAGCTCCGATAATTAAATTCGATACTATTTTTGAACCGGGAACCTGGAAAATTTTTGCCATAATAAAAACTAATAGCAATCCAAAACATGGGAGCCTATTTTATAATTATTTAATGCCATTTTTTAGTTCAAAACATGATTTTTTGAAATTAATATATGATCTGAAAATTAGATCTGTTTTGAATATTCCAGTGGATGTTTGCGAATATGACAAAATATTAACATTATCGACATGTTCATACGAAATGGAAGGTTTTAGAACCGTTGTGTTTGCTCGCAAATTGAGAAAAGGTGAAAGTGAACTTATTGATTTAGATCAAGTGAGCGTAAACAACAACCCGCTGATGCCAGAAGGATGGTATAAGACAAGAAAAATGAAAATGCCTAAATTTCCATCTTTCGAAGAATATGAGAAATCCAAAATTGAAAAAAACTAAAAAATAGTGTAAAAAATCAATGCCTGTTTTTCAAAATATTAAGAGTAGGCAAAAAAATCGATAATTATTTAATTTATGTAAGCTTATTCCATATTACGTCTATTAGCTTTTAAAAATGCCAAAATAGTTAACAAGCTTATTTTTGTTTACTTATTAGTAGTTTTACAATTTCTATTTATCTCCAGCAGTACCAATTTAATATATTGAAACTTTACCATCATACAAATTAGCACCATTAACTACTACCGCGTCCCCTTCATGCAAAGACAATGGATCTGATTCATTGCGTTCGCATATCACACAGTTGTTTGATTCATATTTTATATTTATTTTTTTAAATTTGAAAACTCTTTTATCTAGTATAAAAACTCCTTTTTGACCGCCGACTTCATGGACCGCTCCCTTTTTGATTTTTATGCCTTCTACACAGCTAGTTCTTATTTTTACGTTCTCTAGTCTAGAATTTATCAAATTATCATCTATTTCGGCTTCAAAAATAGAAATTTTATCATAAGATTGAGAAAGATAACATTTGATTTCGTCGCTCGACATTTCCAATTTTATATCATAATTGCCTGGGGGATCTAATTTTTTATCACACACCATAATACATTTACTTCCCACGATAATTTTACCTAGCACGTTTCCATCTACAGATTTTTCCTTCTTGTAGTCTTTAAAGTTTAAACTATTGAAATTAACTTCTGTGGAAAGCTGTTCTTCAAACCCATCAACAAAATAAGAAAAAATTCCATTTTCTTTCGACCTGACCTCATTGAACTTTATTTTTTCTCCCAAACTACTCTTTGATATGTTTTTTACTCCTTTTTTCATTATGGATTCTTTATTTATAATAAATTTTTCTATTTGCGGATAATATTTCTTTTCTCGAGTAAACTTCCTTATAAAATTATTTATCTGATAATTTAAGAAATCGATATTATTAGATCTTATAAAACCATCCTCGCCCAAAGAACTTTGATAATCACTATTTAAATCTTCTTCTGAATCGTAAGTTCGATAAATAACTTGATTTTTCGCAACTCTCTTTTTATCATCCACTGTCAATCTAACAAACTTGGAATCATCTTTAACTAAAATTTCATCCCTAATAAAGAGTGCACACGCATCAACATATTCACTATGTACATCATACTTGGCATACTCAGTTTTGACTCTTGCAAACAAAAAAACACAAATCCGATGAGTCGCAAAAAGAGACACCAAAAAAAGCAAAAAAAATATAAAACTTCTCTTATTTAGCTTATACACGTTTCTTTATAACTTCCATAGCAGAATTCACTACATGATCACAAGTCAGACCATAATAATTTTTCAAGAAGTCTAAATTTCCGACCTGTCCAAACTCGTCGTTCACAGAAACAGATTTAATGGGAACTGGAAAACTTCCTGACGCTACTTCACTTACAGCCGAAAACAACCCACCATATCGATTATGATTTTCAGCACAAACGGCACACCTTGTTTTTCTCATAGAACTTATAACTGAATTCTCATCTAAAGGTTTCAAAGTGTGAACATTAATGATTTCAGCAGAAATTCCTTTTTCTTTCAAAATCTCATATGCTTTTATACATTCGTACACTAAAATTCCAGTACAAAAAATCGAGACATCTTCCCCACTCCGAATTAAATCAGCAGAAAATAAGTTGAACTCATATTCATCATCGAACACCCTAGGAGTTTCTTTTCTAAACATTCTTACGTACAACGGACCTCTGAAATCTATGACTTGCCGCATCGATTTTTCTAATTGAATATCATCACAAGGCTCAAATATCGACATAGACGGCATACTTCTCATTATCCCTACGTCCTCAAAACTCATATGCGTTCCACCGTTGTTTTCAGCCGCTATCCCTGGGTCAAGACCAAATATTTTAACATTTTGTTTCGCATAACATATAGAAACCGCAACTTGATCACAAATTCTGCGCGTAGCAAAAGGAGTAAACGTAAATATAAACGGATTCATTCCATAACTCGAAAGACCAGCCGCTATGCTTGCCATATTTTGTTCTGCAACCCCAACATTAAAACATCTATCCGGGAATTTTTTAACCAAGTCAGATAACCCTGCTGCCTTCGCAAGATCAGCATTTATGACAACTATGCTTTTATCGTATGACATAAAATCACATAGCTTAGAATATAAGACTTTTCGCATTTCCATATCAAACTTCTCCTAACTCTTTAAATGCAAGGGCCATTTGCTCTTTAGAAATTTTCATACTATGATTGTTAGCGATATCTTTTTCAATAAAAGAAATCCCAAATCCCTTAATAGTCTTCGCAATAATCATATGAGGTTTGCCTTTGAACTTTTTTGACTCACTAATTGCTTCATCTATTTGCTTACAGGAGTTTCCATCTTCAACAAACAAAGTATGCCACCCAAATGCATTCCATTTTTCGCATATAGGATCTATGGAACAAACATCAGATGTCAAACCGTCAATTTGAGCACCATTATAATCAAGAAAAACAAATAAATTCCCCAATTTCTGATGCGCTGCAAACATAGCGGCTTCCCAAATTTGGCCTTCTTGAGATTCGCCATCACCTATTATCGAATATATGGAAGCACCATCACCCTTCAATTTCGAGGCTAAAGACATCCCTACCGCACACGAGAGCCCCTGTCCCAAAGATCCAGCGGTCATATCAACACCGGGGGTTTTATTCATATCACAGTGACTAGGTAAACTCGTATTAGGACGATTAAGAGTTGATAAAAGTGATCTATCAAAAAATCCAAAATTACATAGTGTCGCATAAAGAGCAGGGCCAGCATGTCCTTTAGATAAAACAAGACGGTCTCTTCCCACTTTTTTGCAACTTTTAGGATCGAACCTCATATACTTTGAATATAGGACCGCTAAAATCTCAACTATCGATAAACTCCCACCAATATGTCCGACCCCGAAAGTACCAATCTGAAAGACTATATCTCGTCTGATTTTACGACAAATATCAGATAATTCCAATTTTTTCTCCTCGAGCAATCAGTTATCACAATTCTATATATTTAATCAACTAAAATCAACACTTTGGTCTATAACTCTAGACTAAAGTATTATTTCACACATTTCATTTAAGACAGAAATCACCAATAAAAAGGCACCGTGGACAAGGGAAAAAATTCGAAATAAAGCTTATCGATTAACTTTGTTTCTTTGGTTTTCATAATAATAAGTCTTTGTTGTGACAACATCTTTAAAATCAAATAGACTTCCTTTTTCGAAATATCTTTGTGAGCTTCCCTTCAATATTGAAAGATTTCAAATCATCTTTGGTTACGATCTTCAAACAGAATAGCATTACTATATAAACTAACGCCGCCAAGCAGATAGAAAACACAGTCGAAATTTTTCCATCCAAGAATATCGAGCATACCTTATAAAGTAATTTTGAAGAATATGCACATACTACTCCAGATAAGGCAGGTTTTAAGAATATAGATTTAAAATCGATGGATATACGGGCATTTTTCAGTAACAATATCAAGGTGCACACGAATATAAATGAGTAGCAAACAAGAGTCCCAACACAAGCACCCCTTATATTTACTTCTGGAATTCCAACAAGTACATAGTTAAAAATTATCTTAATAAGCATTCCGATACTCAAAACTTTAACTGGTATATCTGCTCTTCCTATTGCCTGCAGCATACTGCAAATTGGAGTACTCAAAGAAATAAAAATTGCAGCAACTGCAAAAATAGACATTATCTGCGAACCTATAACAACTTCGCTAATATGTTTTCCCTTGTGAAGAGTGTTATAAATCAGATCCATTATCGGGTAAGAAAGAGAAGACAGTCCTAATCCCATAGGAATAGAAATTATTGACGACATCTTTAGAATTTTTTCTATATTCTTCCTTATGTCAACCTTGTTCTTAAGAGTCCACGCAGAAGTTACAGTCGGAAGTGTACTTATCGATATCCCCTGTGCAATAGTTGGTATGAACATTGCGAGAGTCGAAGTATATCCAAAGCATCCCGAAAGAAAAACGTGTATATTTCCCCTTGATACGACATCTTTGGTTATTAATCCGCGATACATGCTCACAAGTCTATCTTGGGAGTTAACTGCTATATCATATAATCTTCTTTTCA
The DNA here is from genome assembly GCA_947165155.1 of uncultured Clostridia bacterium. GTDB lineage: Bacteria > Bacillota > Clostridia > Oscillospirales > Acutalibacteraceae > Improbicoccus. Next base: position 70,200 of record CAMUZI010000003.1, read on the forward strand.
CTAATATCGAATCGATTACCCCAGAAAGATTCATTATTATTGCTCCCAAACCAATAGATACTGCAAATCTTAAAATTGAACGCAAAATTTCGCTCGAACTTCTCGATTTAGGAGAATTAACGAGCATCTCTTTTGATATGTTATCTCCCTTAATTTTGTATCTAAAACTTATATACATAAAACCCAACGCAGCACTTACCGCAACGCCAAGTATAGCTGCGGCAGAAGCGTATGATAGTAACTTTCCTTGCGCCGTTATTGGATCATAACGAACTCCAAACAGCGTGCCACTTGATGCATAATTTTTTTTCCCAATGAAAATAGTCAAATAGGAAAATGATAAACCAAAAACACATCTACCAATAGATTCGATTATTTCTGAAACTGCTGTCGGAGTCATATTTCGCAATCCTTGATAATATCCCCTATAGCTTGACATAAGACATGAAAACAATAAAGTCGGAGCAAGCATAAAAGTGGAGTATATAGAATCAGGAGTGTGTGAAAGCTTAGAATATACAAAAGCACCAACTATTATGCACGCAAATCCCATTAATCCTGTAGTTAAAAATATCGGGCCTGAAATTCTTTTTATTTTTCTAACATCTCTGAACCTATTCAATGCAACACTTTCAGAGACAACCCTAGAAATTGCTATAGGCAGTCCAGCCGTTGCCAGAGCATAAATTGGACCATACAAATCGTATGCACCAGTAAAGTATCCGCTTCCTTCTCCACCCAAAATAGACATCAAAGGGATTTTAAATAGTGCGCCAAAAACTCTTACTATTAACATTCCAAGTGTTATTATAAATGCACCCTTTTCAAATGAGTGTCCCAATTTTTTCTGATCCATAATCGCACCGTAAAATAAAAATACATGTTCTGATTATAACAGAAAACGCCAAGTAATATCTACGGTTGACTTTAAACATTTTTTTGTATATAATCAACAATTATACTAGTCAATTATGTCGTGGTTTACCATTAAAAGTATTTGGAGGTGAGATTTATGCCTTTTGGTAAAAAGAGGAGTGCTACTAAGGTTTATCTTGATAAGAAACAAAATAATAATAAAAAAGTTACAGATGAAATTAAGGATATTTTGAATGATGTTCATTATATTTGCCCTACAAAGGAGGAATGTGAAAAAGTTAAACTTGATTTTAAAGTTATTAATGAAAATTTGTCAGAAAAAGATGAAAACCTTGATATCAGCGAAGTTGCAAAAGAAATACAAGAAGTAATCGATAGATATCCATCAACTTTAAAAAATGGAACATGTTTTGGTGAACAAAAACCTGTTCCAGAAAAAGTTTTGAAAGATATTTCAAAAAAATGTGGCTTGACGTATGGAAAGACTACAAGTCAAAGTATATCAGAGACTAGTAAAAAAGGAAAAACAAAAATGATAACCGTTAAAAACCATTTTGATAGACTAATCAGTAAATTGAAAGAAAAAGGTAAAATTGAAGAAGTTAGTAGTGTTGAGATCAAGAAAAGTGCAGATAGTCGATTTATGGATTTAAGAGAAAAAATCAATAAATTTCTAACTAAAAATAATTTTAATTTTGAATCTGAAAAAAATAAAATTAACAATATTCTTGCCACGAAAGAAGACATAAAGAAAAATGTGATAAGAAAACTAGGTAGATACATTGCAGATTTATCAAGTATTACTGAGACAATTGAGTTGGCTGCTTCTAGATTAGAAAAAAAACATAACAGTAATTATGTTTTGGCATTTGGTGTTGGTAAGTTTGACTTTTGGGGAATTGTATGTCGAGTTCTATATCATGAGGATGATTACGGACAGTTTAGAACTAGCAAGGAAGTTAGAGATGTCAAAGGAGAAATAGAGAAGCTTATGGAGTCAATAAAAGAACTTAGAATTGAAATTGTCGGGGGTGGTGATAATTATATTGATATCTGGAGTAATTTTTATAAATTTAGAGACCAAATATTAAGTCTATGCAAAAAAATCACACATGTTAGAAGTGGAGAATACGTCGGTACTGTTTTTAACATGATTGAAGAAAATTTTAAAAGACTTGAACAAATAAGCAGTAAAAGCGATGAAGCAAAAGGAATAAATGAAGATAAAGATTTTAACATCGGCAAAATTGATAAGGAAATATCGGGTATTGGAAACGATGTTTTAAGACTTGAACATTTAAAATCAATGAAGATTATGCATAGGGCAAAATTTTTTCTAAAAAACAATTGGCTTGGGATTGTTAGAGGAATGCCTGAAAATGTTGAAAAGTTAAAAAAGAATTTAAAATCGGTAGGAATTGTTATTTGACCTGTAAATTAAATTTTATTTTTAACTAACCTTTCCACTATGTGGTTAGCCTTTTGAAGGATCTTTTTCAAATTTTCAAATTTAATCAACTTCATAGCCTCTTCGTAGGTATAAAGAGAGCCCTCAGAAAGTTCGTCTTCCTTTATGGTTATTTTCTGATTCGAGTATTTAGCCAAAAAATAAGTCACTTTTTTGATCGTATTTTCTTTGTCGGTGAGTTTATATTCGGCATTCTCCTTAAATCCATCTATTATAGTGGGTTTTATTTTTAGTTCCTCATATATCTCCCTCATTGCAGTTTCTTTTTCCGTTTCACCATCCTCAACATGTCCTTTTGGAAATCCATAATTACCATCTTTTGACCTAATAATCAAATATCTTATCTTTCCGTTCTCATCGTTAATCAATACGGCCCCGCATGACTTTTCGTAATTCATATAGTATTCTCCTAAAAAATGTTGTTAGTAATTATTCAATTTATCTTACTAATCTTTTAATTTGGTGATTACATATTTTATCTTTCCACTTTCATTATTGAACAATACAGCTCCGCATGATTTTTCATAATTTAGATAACACTCCCATAAAAAGTTACTCGATGGGTACATATTCTATTTTACCCACTATTCGATTGAATATATACAGTTTTTAATGTAGAATCTCAATACTATGGGCAATTATTTGGAGGTTATTTTGGAACTAAAAGTCAATGTGGATACGGGATTGAGCTTAGATGAAGTAGAAAAACGCATGAAGAAGGGACTATCAAATGTTGATACTTCGATAAAGCCTAGACCGGTTTCTAAGATTTTAAAAAAAAATTTTTTCACTCTGTTTAACTTAGTAAATATCATTTTAGCTTCTATGATTGCTTTCACTAGATCATTTCAGGATCTTACGTTCATGATAACAGTTTTGAGTAATTTTTTTATAAGTTTTTTTCAAGAACTCCGAGCACGAAATGCAACTGAAAAACTAAAGATAGTCTCGTCGGAAAATATTAGAGTTCTTCGGGAATCAAAAATATCTTCGATACCAACAGATAAGGTCGTCAAAGATGACATTTTGATATTTTCTGCCGGGGATCAAGTAATTTCTGATTGTGTTATAACGAAAGGAACGTGCGAAGTAAATGAGTCTATGCTAACAGGAGAATCAGACCTTATAACTAAAAATGTTGGTGATAAGATTCTATCTGGAAGTTTTATTGTAAGTGGAGAAATATATGCTTGTGCCGTTAAAGTAGGAAAACATACGTACTCTTTCAAGATATCTAAGGGACTTAAAGATATACATTCTGCTAAATCAGAAATAATGCTTGCGGTTCAAAAAATAATAAAAATCGTTTCAATAGTGATAATCCCAATAGGGATTCCTCTATTCTTGAGTCAAATGAAAAGCTCGAATTACGATTTTTCTTCTGCAGTTTCTCACATGAGTGCCGCATTAATAGGTCTCATACCCGAGGGATTAGCATTATTAACGAGTTCTGTTTTAGCACTAGGGTCTACTCGTCTTGCTAAAAAGAAAATTCTCACAAAAGACATATACTCGGTTGAGTCTCTTGCAAGAATTGACACTTTATGTCTTGACAAAACAGGGACTATAACAGAAGGAACTTTTGAAGTAAAAGGAACTATTTCATATAAGAATCTTTTAACAGGCGAGCACAAAGTTGGAAATTTTGGAGATTCTAAGTTGTTTCGTGCACTTGAAATATTATCTTTTGCATTTAAAACAGGAAACGAAACATTTACTTCTATAAAGGAAAAGTTCGGCTCTCCTAGTGCACATTATGAAGTGTCATCTGTTGTACCATTCTCTTCTCAGAGAAAATTTTCAAGTGTATTTGTTAAAAATATAGGAAGCTTCATCATGGGATCTCCTGAATTTATTTTTCGCGAAAGGTATCATGAAATAGAAAAGTTAATATCTGAATATTCAGATTACAGGGTGTTAGCCGTTGCTTATGATAAAGAGGAAATATCGAAAGATAGTTTCCCAAAAAATCCTCAATTTCTCGGAGTTGTATTACTAAGTGATAAAATAAGGAAAGATGTATGTGAAACTATAAAGTATTTTCAAAATCACAACGTAGAGGTGAAAATAATATCTGGTGATAATGCAGAGACGATTTCAAAAATTGCTAAAAAAGTTGGAATTAAGAATTATAATAGGTACATAGACGCAAGAAGTTTTGAAAAATATTCAAACATAGTAGGTTCAGTGAATAAATACATAATTTTTGCACGTGTCACTCCAGAAAGAAAACGCGAAATAATTATGGCTCTCAAGGCACGCGATCACAGAGTTGCTATGATAGGTGATGGTGTGAATGATATACTTGCACTAAAAGAGGCAGATTGTTCAGTTTCTATGGCCTCAGGAAGTTCAGCTGCTAGAAACATATCTCACTTGATTCTTGTAGATTCGACTTTTTCTTCCATAAAAGATGCGGTATTCGAAGGAAGAAGGGCAATAAATAATATTCAGACCACCTCGAGTTTATTCTTAGTCAAAACGATCTATTCTGCCATACTTATAGTTTTATCAATATTTTTCAATATTTCTCTTCCATTCAAACCAAGACAGCTTAGTTTAATAAGCACGCTAACAGTTGGAATTCCATCATTTTTATTTGCGTTTGAGCCAAATGCGTCATCGATAAAGAAATCAATTTTTTCAAATATTATTAAACGTTCACTGCCCGCCGCAATATCGATAAGTATAAACGTGATCCTTTGCTTCATTTTCAAAAACATATTTAAAATACCAGATGATGTTTACTCGACAATTGCGGTAGGAACAACAAGTATTATAGGATTTCAACTTTTGTGGAAGATAATACAACCAATAAATATATTTAGAACAACTATATTTTTACTATTAGTATGCAGCTTTACGACCGTCTTCTTATCATTTGGTAATTTTTTTGCAATAGAGCCCATAAGATATTGGGGTTGGTCAGGCATAATATCTTCAACAATATTAATTATCACAAACACGATAATATATAACACTATTTCTGACTGACATGTTATTCATTACAACCTGTTTCTTCACCTACTAATAAATTTAGTCGTAATGCTCTCAATGCAGCTTCTTGTCCTTTAATAATTTTAAAAACTAAAGTTTTAATATCAGTAACTTCTAACTCATTTGGATTATCTAATATAGTTGGTACAAAACCATAATACAATAACATCATGTTTAAAAACACATAAGCTGTTCTCGTATTTCCATCTAGAAAAAAATGTCCTATATCCAGATCCTGACATAAATTAGCAATGTCTGCAATAATCGCTTCTTCATTACTACATTCTACTGGTCGAAAATATTCTGCATATCTTTCTAATAAATTTTCGTTTAATTCTTCAACTAATTGAACGTTTTCATGGACAAATCTTATTTTTGAATTCTTATATGCCGTTTTATAATCTTCAAGATCATACCCTAATTTAAATTTTTCGGAAGATACTTCTAACTTTCTTTTTTTTAAAATCTCTTCGTTAGCACTTTTAATTAAATCCCCTGGCAGATAATATGAAACGACTTTATCTTCGAGTTTTCCTGAATCTACTTTATGAATTATACTATTACCATTTTTGCAAATAGATATGTTGTAATCACGTCCATCTAATCTAAACATTATTTTTCTCATAACTAATTTATTATCACGAATATCCGGTGCTAAACATTCACTCCAACCTTTATGAAAAATAGATTTTCTATCCTTGATGAAAAACTCTAATAATCCTTCATAGTTTCCATTATGTTTACCAATGCCAATATAGCATCTGTTGTCGTAAACCGGATCGGCGTCGGGACATATCTTTTTATGCAACTCTGCATAAAAATCACTGAATAATTTTGCACGAATATGACAAGAACTAGTATTTATGTCATCAAATCTAATTAAACTATCCAGTACAAAACTGAATCCATCTTTCATATTTTTCAACCAATCTTTTTCTCCCTTATATATTATGTCATTTTCAACCCGATCTTTATCAAATATACAAGGGTTATTGCGACTATGATACCTACCATCTACGAGAAATCTCCAAATAACATCATCTTCCTTTAAATGTTTTTTCAAATATCGGAATTTATTTTTATCGTAATTATATATACACAAATAACTATATTTTCCTATAGTCGAACTAATATCATTTTCATTAATTGTACAATCGGCATAAAAAGCATCGAGCCTCGTGTCAACATTCACACAATAATATTCAAACATATTTATTACAATGTCTCCTAAACTTATATAAACTTAATTCGATAAAGTATAATATTTTTATAATTCATAATACTGTTTAAAACGTAATTTATATTTGAAGTATTACCTTTTATTTGTTCAGTTTTTCATTATTTTATCCTCTTTGTTTTTCTGCAGCCGCCATATGAATTATTTTTACATTTCGCTTTTCAATATGCAGCATTCCAAGCATAAACACACTGCACATAGTAGTATAACACATTATGTTTGTCAAGACTTCATTATTTTATCCTCCTTGTTTTCTTACAGTTGCTACATGACTTATTTTTATATTTTATTTTTCCTCCTCCTGTATTTACCAATACCGAACGAAAAACCACCGCTTTTAACGGTGGTGATTCTTTTTCTATTACAATTTACAATTATGTCCACTATACTTTTATTTTATCGGATTTACAACCGATAGCGAAACCTCCGATGTATATTTTCTATCCCAAAAATCCATCATCTCATCAAGAGAGGCTTTAGATGTTTCCTTTATAAAATCAAAAAGGTCAAAATCAAAAAAGTCGCAAAACATCAATTGATTCGCTATCGCGGAAGGTGAATTGAAAATAGAAACTATACTAGAATAAACACACTTTCTTGAACGTTCAAATAATTCTTTTGAAGCGTTATTTTTAAATTGTTTCACTTCATCATTTACTATATTCAACACCTCTTTAGGATTTTCAGATTCTCCCGAAAAATTTATCGATAAATATTTAGGGCCTACAAATGGATCGCAACAAAAATTATTAGTCGTTATGAGATTCTTTTCCAAAAGTCTTGAATATAAGCTTCCTGACTTCAAATTAAACAAACTGACAATCAAATTGTAATTTACAAAATCACTAAGTGACATCTGACCTTTTTTATCGTATTTAAAACCAATCGCAAAAAGTGGATTTACAACCTCCATCTTTTCTTCCACATAACTAGAGTTGACTTCCAACGGTTCCTCGGGAAATATATTCTCGACACTTTTATCATGTTCTTTAACAATAATTAACTTATCTAAAAACTCTAAAATATCTTCAACTTCAAAGCTGCCAACCAAACATATCGTCATATTGGAAAATCTATAAAACGCATCATAACACTTGTTCATTAGGTTAGGAGTTATATGAGATATAGACTCAACCGAACCTGCTATGTCATCCCTAACTGGATGATTTGTATATAAAGCTCCCAAAAGATTTATTAGAACTTTCCAATCCGGATCATCATCGTACATTTTTATCTCTTGTTCGATGATCCCCCTTTCTTTTTGAACTCCTTTTTCGGTAAAATAAGGCTCTTGAACAAAATTCATTAAAATTCTAAGAGATTCTTTAAAATTTTCATTGCAAGAAAATAAATACGCTGTTCTATCAAAAGAAGTGTTAGCATTAGCACGTGCCCCAGTTTTACTAAATAATGTGAAGGCATCCCCTTCTTCACACTCGAAAAGCTTGTGCTCTAAAAAGTGCGCAATTCCAGCTGGAGTTTCAACTAATTCATCACCCAATTTAAATATTCTATTTATTGATCCATATCTTGTTCCTATTATCGCATAATAAGTACTATAGTCTTTCTTGGGGCACAAATATATTTTCAACCCAGACGAATGATTAACTAAAAAATATTCTTCGTGCAGAAGCTCATTTCGGAACCTTTTTACATTCATACTACTCCCCCCCCACTATCGTATAAACAGTATCTAAATAAATCTTAGAAGAGCAATCTGTGACATCATCTTTTTTTAATTTACTCACACTATAGGCAAACTCCTCAGGGGTTTCATTAACTCTTATAGGAACTCTAAGAACATACCAATCGCAAACTCTACCTAGACTATCTGATACTGCCTTAGAACCCTGAACCATAAACTCTTTGGCTTCTTCAACGTCTTTTTCAGAAAATTCACCTTTTTTTATCAAATTCAACTGGTTTATGATTTCATTTTTCGTCTTCTCAACATTATCTTTCTCAATTCCACTTTCAACATAGAGAACTCCAGTTGAAGAATCAAAACGAGACGAACAATAGTAACACAAATTAAGTTTCTCTCTCACATTCATAAATAACTTAGAAGTAGGTATCCCGCCGTATATTGCAGAAAAAAGAGACATAGCATGCGTATCCTCTGGTGCAATAAATGGAGTTCTAAACGCCATAACCAACTTACACTGCTGCACATTCATTTTTTCCGAAACTCCGTTAACAGACTTAGGAACCTTCTTATCTATCGATTCAAATTCAAAATCTACACTCCGACTTATAGATTTAAATCTAGATTTTATCTCATCTACAACTTTATGATAATCTGAACTCGAAACCATTACGATTTTTACCCTAGATTTTTTTAAACAATGCTCATATATGGAGTACAACGAACGCCCATCCAACTTTTTAATGTCAGAAATATTTCCATATTTTGAAATTCCACATTTCTCATTTTTAAACAGTTCCTGCTTACATCTTATCATACTCCAAATTCTTTTATCTAAGAACTCACTATTTATAAGATCTATTATCTCCTTCTTACGCTTCTTAACAACTTTTTCGTCAAAACAGTCATCATTCACAAGAGGGTTGAATATCAATTCACAAAGGAGGTTTACCATCTTGAATACATTTTCACCTTGCTCAATCGTAAACTTATCATCAAGAGCACATACGGAAAGGCTTATGGCATGATAACTCCCTATTTTGAAAATATCATAATCTATGCACGCACCATATGTTTCTTCTAAAAACTTATTAAGATCCCTAAAATTTTTGAACTTACTACAAGAATCAGATAAAACACTCGCAAGAAGTGAATATCCAGAAACTAAATTAGTATCTAGTGGATAAAAAAAAGTAAAAGATATTTGAGCATCTTTAAACTTATCAGATTTTATATAGGAAAAGCTAACACCATCACAAACGTCAAAAGTACTCACATTATTCATAATACACACACTTCCTTAACTATAGATATCCTCAAAATCACCAGATCTCCTCCCTTTCCCTCTCCTAAACCTACTGGGCTTTCGAGAAAAACGACGCAGAGTAACGCAAATACCAACTATTGAAATTAGTATCAACGCGATTCCTATATACATCAATAGATGTCCAAAAGAACTATGTCTTCCCTTTATTGCACTGAAAATTTCATTACTATCCTCACTGTTCAAAAAGATATAATTCAAAATCTTCTTGTACGAGAAATACACCACCGCTGACAAGGAAGCAATCAAAATGAATATGTTCTTTTTTTTCAAAATATCACCTCTGCACGAAAACCACACATATTAGTTTATACTCCTTCCACATTAACTATGCAACTAATATCCAAATTTTTTACGGTGTATATCGAATTAGGAGGAATATACAAACTTGAAAATTTCGAGCCTAGTTTAGAATCAATTTCAAGAGAATCTATTTTCTCTACGAATTCTAATTTTTCTATAACTTGAGTTAGTAGTATTCTTGAGATGCGACTTCCCATTTTGACATTTAGTTCTTCAAAAAAACTTGTGATTTTATTTTTTACCACAAACTCACAATTATTATAGTTTGGTTTTGTAATTAGATCAATCTTTATATATAAATCAATATTTTTTAAACCTACAATTTCTACTTCCGAATTTATAAGACGAAATTTTTCAATCCATCTTATGATATTTCTTTTACACGAAAGGGGTAATCTATGATTTGCTGGAATTCTGACAGCGATATTAATTTTACCATCGACTACAAACACTGAAACATCATCTATTATCAACCCGGGGGTCCTCTTAACAATCGAAATATAATCTTGCATCGTAACTGCGCGATTTGAACTATTAAATAATTCAGATACCCTAAGGGAAGCCTCTTCTAAAGGTTCGTCGTTACGTCCACCAAATGCGTGAGTAATTTGTGAGACATTTGAATTTTTTAGATACAAATTCTGAGATTCAACATCGTTAATTATATTTTCCTTTATATTTGAATCTTCCGCATCCGTAAAGCTCATATTACTAAATCTGATATTATTTTCACCAAATGGCGGAATCGCTCCATGATGATTATTCCCAAAAGCTATGATTTTTAGATTTTCTTCATATACAAAGTGATTATCAAATCTTGAAGATCCAAAAAAATCATCTCTTCGGTCCCAAATATCAAATAACATTCCCTCTTTAGTGTTTCTGCCTACCATAATCTTAAACTCGTCATAAACAGATAACTTTTTAAAATCAACTTCAAAAAATAGATTTGCAAATCCCTTGCTATCTCCTATTATCATTTTATCTTTAATATCTTTAGAATATGAAGTTAAAAGGAATATATCATCATTATCGTTGAAATCATCGATTGAAAAGCTATTACATAAAATTCTGCAAATGCCCAAATCATAGTCTGATTTAACATCAAAATCTTCAATAATTTTCCACCCTCCATTATGTGAAAAATAAAGTAAGTGATCTCCATAAATTGAAAGATGAGTTTTTACATCAAATAAAAAAGAACCATCTTTAATTTTTACATCCGATTTTTTAATAAACACACTTTCACACTTCGTATCTTTTTGCGTTACTTCAAACACGTTAAGTTTCAAATCGGAAATTTGTGGCATAAAGTCATAATCCGAATACTCTAAAGAAACTCTTATTCTATAGAAACCATCTTGTTCATACATCTTACCTTTATGCAAAAGTTTCACTATTCCAGAAAATAGAAATGAATGTGTATTATCCTCTACGAAGTCAAAAACATTCCAATCTAATTTTGAGGTTCCTTTCAATTTTCCAAAATACTCCCATCGAATTTTTCCCATAGGAATAAATGCGTCACTATCTACTACTTCGTTCCTGTTATGATCAGAAAATATCTTGAAATATATACTTATCTTATCATTTTTCAAAATTTCAGAACTCAAATTTATAATAAACTCTCTGATCTCGTTTTTCTTTTTATTTTTCCTCCCAAACACAAAAAAATTTCTAATACCATTAATCGAATAATAATTTTCATAAACCTGGAACTCCGGATTATTAAACTCAACGTTTATTATATCGGAATTTGTTAAGAAAACCGGATACTCATTTTCAAAAATCATAAACTCAGATTTCCATTTGGTTCCTTTGGGAGCCAGAATGCCTTTTTTTAAATTCGATACGCAAAGAATAGTTTTTGCCCCACATCTCTTGTATAATGAAATACCCAACAACTTTAGAATTTTTATCTTTAAAACATTAGAAACCCTATTTAAATGTCTGTGTTGATCAGCTTTTAACCAAGAAAATAATTCTAAAAGAGTTATACCAGGATCTGAAAGCTCAGTATAAGTCCACCTCGGATTCAAATACTGTATTTTTTGTTTATAGCAATTAAATATTTCTAGTGGAGTCTTGTCATTTAAATTTTCCAATTCAGCCATCAGTTCCTCCAAACTTGATTTTCAAAATAATAACCTAAAAAGCGGATGACATAAATTTCAATCTAAAAACTTTAATCTAATACGTGCTTTATCACATTCTGTCATCATAAATCCCAAAACTCAGGTGTCAAACACTTTCAAACTTGATATCCAAATCGATAGCCTCAAAAACAGGTATCGTGAATTTTAATTTATTAGCGTCATCTAGCAGTATTTCTTTCTCTCCGTACTCGGTTAGAACTTTTGTAAAAATCTCGAATTGCTGAACACACCCCCCCTCTATGAATCTTATCTTGTTTAAAATATCAGATTTAGAAGGAAGACTTCCTATTTGAAATCCATTACCACTTTCTCCACCCCTTATAGGATCCAAAAATTTCTTTATATTTGAGCATATCTTATCATAAACAGACTGGTAATTCCGATAGTCATCTATGAGTACTGATATCCCAAACGAGAATTTTACATACGAAGCTTCAGAAACAAATATTCTATTAGAATTTGATATACCAATAGGTGCATTTTTATCTATGAAATCTATGACATTCTTTCTTATGATGGAAAAATTTTTGAGTCCACGCATATAATCTTTCGGAAGTACAACTATAGTTATGCATCCTTCATTCTCATTCTCGTATTTATCAATGTGAGAAAAACATTTTACCCTGAAAATTCTCCTATCATTGAACAAAATTCCCCTTTCAAAGCCTTCTTTAGAAACTAGCCTATTCCCAGTCGCAATTTGCGCAAAAGTTCTTTCCGAGGCATGCTCTAAAGATTCAATATTCGTTCCACCATAAGCTCTTTCACTATTGTAAACCGACGATACATAAGAAAAATTAGAGCTAAATCCATTTATTGACATCTCATCAATATTTCCATTTTCTCCTTCAGAGGTACAATATTTGATCCTTATATTTCTTCCATAAACTTCAGAGGGGAATTTTCCATGCTTGCCGTCACCAAACCGAATTTTTTGTGATTTATTATCAAATTCATAAGCCCTACTAAACGGTTTAGCAGCCAATAAATTATTAACTCTATTCCATCTTATCCAAACTTTTTTTATTGTATTATCGCTATTTTTTTCTATTTCTATATCTTCGGGATTTTGAGAAATAAATTTTGAACATTCATCAGATGATATGCTTTCTTTTTCGTCGACCCACACATCCAAATCAAAAACGTCTCCCCTCTTCGCAGATATAGAACAAATTTTATTCTTTTCATATTCATTTGCGAAAAAATACTCAAAATTAGATGTCTCTTTTTGGGTAACCTCAACAGAATTTAACTTAATATCACTAATAATAGGAAAATACTTCACAATCTTCTCATCGCCTATAAGAGAAATTTTTATAAAATATCCACTTTCGCCAAACAGATTAGCCTTAGCAAAATCTTTTGCACCTAAAACTCTAACTGTGCCAGATTTTGAAAATCCACCTGTATAATCAACAATGCGAAGAGTCTTCCACGCAAACACATTATTTTTACCTTTCGCCCAATACTCCCACCTCAATAGAATACCACTTTGGTTTATATCATCTTTGAGATTAAAAAAAATATTTAAAATTCCATCAAGAATTGGATTCTTTAAGTTTAAATAAATTGAAAAATCACTGTTCTCTCTAGCATTGAAGATATCAATTTCTTCTTTTTCTCCTGATATCATATCTATCTTTTTATATTCTAAATTAGAGTAAGAAATTATCTCGTTGCACTTATGCGGACTCTCATACAAATATTCAATTTTCATATCCTTACAACTAGGAGACATGTAATTGAAATAATTTGAATATTGATTACTAATTTTTACTATTCGCGCTCTTATAAACAAACCAGAGCTCGAAAGGAACGATCTACTACTAACATCAGGTGGACACATAAACTCTAAAACTTTCACGCCAGATCCCAAATTACTGCAAAAAAACTTATCGGCATCTTTAGTCAAAACTTTCAACGGAATCCAAGAATCATCTTTTGAGTACTCCCAAACCACTTTTTCAATATTCACATCTATAGGTTCAGATTCCGCAAAATCCACGTCACTCATTATCATTTTATAATTTATAACGTAATTTTTATATTCACTATTAACACTAATGAAACTCATGTCAACACTAACAGATATCTTAGCACCAGGTTTATTAAAAGCTTCATCACATTTTATTGCAAATGTATCGTATAAATAAAATTTCTCATTAAATGGTAAAAAAGAAGAAGATTGATCCACAATTTCATCATTCGAAAACAATTGATCAGGTACGATGGAAATCTCATCAGTACGATAAGAAATATCTGATAAATGAATGTCACAATCTGATACTGAAATTCTTATATATATGGAGTTCAAACCTGAAACTCTACATTTCATAGGTCTTTTATCAAATTTGACTTTAATCGAACAATCATTCGATTTTTCTAATTCGCTGATCTTAATCCAATTTTTCCCATCAAAAAATTCCCAAAGAGCATCACATAGAGAATTAAACATTTTTTTCTCATTATTTGGAGAAAATTTATTTTTGAATCTAAAATGAATATGAGAACCACAAACATCGAACAAATTTTCGTCATATATGTATATATATCGCTTTTGGAGGTTCTCAAAACTATCGAAGTTAAAAATCTGAAATTCCTTAAACCTCTGGTTAAAATCAAAAACCTTAACCAACCTTTCTGTATTCTTGCTAGACATAAAGATATTATTAATATCATTATCTAGAACAAAGAAATCGTAATCGGTTTCGAACAAAACGTCGTACGAATCTCCTGACGAAGTAATTTTAGAACCTTTTTTTATGATATGTGGTTTAGAATTCTTAGCCGCTTTAATAAACGCCATACATTTTGATGGAGTACAAGGAAGCAACTCCACTCCAACCAATTCTAACAGAGTAAGATAAATATTATTTACACTTTTATTCAAACGTTCTACAGTATCCTCATGCATATCACAAAAAATTCTTCCAAATGTAACACCAAAATCATTATCCGAAGCATCAAAACGCCACTCTGGGGTATAACCTGAGGCCAAAGAGGAAAATTTTCTGACAAGAAGTTTAAAATCATCTTCACATAGCTTAGGTAAATTACTCATTTTCACCATTTATATTTAAAGTTTTATAAATCTTTTCTATTTCCGGATAAATATCAGTTGAGTATTCGATTTCGGACACGATCTTAGAAGTTGAACCACCTTCAGCTCTAACTTCAACACTTATCTCATTAACATGTGGTTCACAATTTGAAATCGACTGTTCAACAGACCGTTTAAACGACGAGACATAATTTGGATCTATAACATCAAACATAAAAGACCTCAGATTTGAACCATAATCACCAAATATTTCACGCTCCTGAACTTGAGTTTGCAATATCATATTGACAGACTGTTTTATTGCCTCATTATCGCAAACAGACATAATCTTACCAGTCGCGCCATCTATACCTATGGGAAACCTCCAACCCTCAATTACCTTCAAAACAAGCACCCCTAATTTAAATTAATAGACTGCCCTTTAATGTTCATCGACGCACTAGCACTAATATCAACACCACCATTTGAGTCAACTTTGAATGATCCACACTTGACCTCACACTTATCTTTCATTTCTATACTCAAAGACTCTCCATTTATGGTCATATTTTTAACATTTATATCCAAACCACCAGACTTAAGCACAATCTTAGAATCTTTAAAGTCAATACAGACAGATAGTGTTTCCTCAGCCTTCTTATTCTTGACTTCAAAGATTTGATTGTCAAGATCAAAAGAGATAAATTCTTCTTTCGGAGTACTAATTTCAACCTTTCTTTCATTTTCTTTATTGAAAAAATCAAACTGGATACCGTTTTCATATTTAATGGCTGCTTTATCCCCCTCTTCGCTAAACTCCAAGATACTTTGATGATTTTTTTTTTCCAAAAACCCTAAAATGACACCGCGATTTATATTTCCATCTATGAAATACACAAGAACCTTCATTCCTACCTTTGGTTGCCAAACAACTTCATATGAATCCCCCATGTAGGAATGCAACATCACGGCATCAACAACACAATTAAGACCATCAACCCTTATTTTAACAACATTCGAATCTTCAACAACAAAAGAAGAAAGAATGTAAGCAACCTTTATCATAATGCAACCTCTTGCAAAAAATTACCGACAGAAACCACTAACTAGTTTGGCATTTTCTTCTCCTCTTTTTCCCCTCACCATCACCAATCACACTATGCCCATTTTTACCACTAGGCAAATTGTTGTTCTCTGTTTTTCCTTTTCATTCTTTTTTCCTCTCTCTCTCGCTTTCTATTTTCTTCCTCTTGTTTTCTCTTTGCTTCTTCCTGTCACTTTCTTTCTTCTTCTACTTCGCACGCTCTCTCTTCTTGCTCTTCTTTACGTCACTTGCGGCCAACAAGCCGCCTATCTACACTTAAATCTGGCAAGTCAGCACCCTCGGTACGCCACTGTTCTATCACTTCTAATAATCCATCAAATATTAATTCTTTCTCCGCTACAGTCAATCTCGCTGATTTCTTCCATTTTCTTAATCTTACTCTCATAGCGTCCGCAATGGCATTTCTGCGTTGATAAGAAGCGACCTTACCAATCAGACAAAATCTTAGCATACGATATGCATCCCTAATTTTGAATTTTGCAACATCATCAAGACCTTGTTTTATATTCTCTACTCTACACTGATTCGCCCATAACTTCCACGTCTCAAGCCTATTCATAAAACTCTTAAAATTATTTGCATCAGTAGCTCCCAAATGAGTCCAAATTATATTACTATTTCCTGATAACTCTGGATTATTAAGAATTCCCGCTCTGTTGTTAAACATTCTAATACCAAGTTTATCCACATCATCGATATATCTACAGGATACCACCGGAACAATAGGCGATGTTTTACCACCTCCCCTTAAATCCGTCCCCATCCCACTATTCTTAGCCTTTTCCCATCTAAATAAAAATCTGATTTTCTTGGGATCCTTACCACTAGCGATAAGCTCATTATACTTTGTTAACATTTTAGTATACTTACGCGCAAATTCGGTTTTCATTGCAGGAATGATTTGATTTCTTACCTCACGAACACCATCCGTATATGGATTGTACCCCAAATACTTCAAAACAGCCAACGCATTGTAAGTAAACGTATCATCAACTTCTACATTTATGCCATTTGCCTCATACCAACTGCTTTGAACTTCCATTATCAAAGTATCCATGACCGAATCAGCGGTGTCATCACTTGCAGGATTAAATATAATATGAAACATTCTCGACATCATACTTTCATCATCGGTAAGCTTAATGCCTTGTCTCCACGCAGAAGCATTCTTTTCGTTTGGGCCCATGGCATTAGATAATAAAAGCACAAGTCCTGCTTCACATTGGATTACATTTGTCTTTCCTGTGAACTTACCATCACCACCAATTTCCCTATACGAAATCTGTGTTTTATCAGACAGCTTTCGAACATACTCCATAAAGCTTCTTAACCTTTTTGGATCTTTAATTTTATCCACCTCATCAAAACAAAAGACGAATCTTTTGCTGTATTCTACGTCAGATACTTTTTTCAAAAATTCAGCTTGCCTAGATAAAAACTCTTCAAATGTTTGTTCACTGGCACTATCAAATTCACCAACTGGGACATTCACAACTGGTACTTGAATGGGATCAAATATATACTTTTTCGCAATGTTTACAAGTCTTGTTTTACCAACTCCCCTTTCGCCGTAAAGCGCACCAACATATGTACGAACCTCTTCAGGGGTAATAATCCCCTCTTCTGGATAAGTCCCATATTTTTCATAGAAATTCATCTTCTTTTTGGAAATTTCCTCAATATCGGACAAGAAAGGACAGATAAGTAAATCGGTAACCTTTTGAACTGGCCCATCTTGACCCTTAACATAAGCAGCTATAAAGTTGTAGAGCGTATCATTTGAATTGCTAATCAGACTACCAACTTTTTTCCCCTTCTCTATTGCACCTTTTCTATCAAACTGATTCCACATTTTCGTATACATCTCAATAGTTTTTTGGATTTGTTCAGGCATCTTTGAAAGCTCCTCAAGACTGTTGGGAAGCTTAACATCAAATCCCGCAGCTTTCATCCAACCAGCGGCCTTACCAAAAACAGTCATGGCAAGAAACGCAGCAGCCGATGCGAGCAAACTAGAACTACCATTTGCCGCCTTGGCATCATCGTTACTATTTTTTTTACCCATTATCATGTCCCTATCATCTACGTAATCCAAATTTTCCACATTAACGGACTGGGCAAGATTGGACGCATTAATGGGCTGGGCAGAAGCCATATTGCGCCCACGGGCAGAAGATATATTCATTCCGCCAGATCCTGAAGTAACCATCGAAAGGGCACCCAAAACACCGCCCAACCAACGTTGCTTAGACCCGGCTCCACCGCTTACATGTTCCAACAAATAGGAATCATGTGATAAATCCTTACTGTCCGGAACGTTATTTCGAATCCTAGTAATCAAAAGATTGAAACGTTTAAAAAGTACAAAACATCGAAATCTAAAGAATTCAACTACATCATTTGTGGAATAACTACCAAACCCCAAAGAATTAAAATACGCCAACACTTCGTCTAGAGTTTTAAGAGAATCAAATCTATTTAATTCTTTCTCATTCTTATAAATATCACCGTAAATCTTAATAAGTTCTATAGCCTTTTTTGAATAAGGCCTTTCATTATGCAAAATGCTCGATGCTAATTTCTCACATTTCAGCGAATAGTCACAAAAATCATCATAGGAAAAATCTAAATTTTTATCCTCTGATAAAATTTGATAAAACTCACGAACGCTTCGCGATCTAAACAACCTTATAGACAATTCTGTATCATCCATTGCCTCTTTTACGCTATTCTCAATTTTTAACTCTAAATCTTTATCCATGAATTATCCGCCCCCTCCAAGTCACTAATCTAAACAGCATACTTCATTGTAATTGTTCCTGAAATAAAGATCAAGTTTTGTAGAATATTGAGAAAAACATAATGATAAAATTCATTTTTTTATGTTTTTATCTAAATATCTATGCGTAAAGCACTTTTTCACCGATACTTACAATACCATTATAAATGCATAACTTATGCTGATGAACAACAAAAATATATCAAAATTAAATCGGCAAAAATACAAAGATCGCTATAAATGCATAAAAACTGTAAATTTGTTGTTTGAAAATCAAAAAGATATGAATTGTGCATTCCCGCTTCTTTAAGCACTCTTTTAATATGTTTCTATATTCTTTCGTTTTTCATAGTATTAAAACAAAAAGTAGAAAACAGTTCGTTATAATTTGGTAAAATAAATATATCTGAATCTTTTTTCTCGTATCTTTCCAATTTCATGGTATCTATATCCTTATCAAGAGTGTCAAAATACGCATATTTTAGACAAAATACTTCAATCGATGTAAAATTAAGCAGGCTAAAACTCAGGAGATTAAATTAAAAAGTGATAAAAATAGTAACTTTGTGATTGGAAAAAACTTTATATTCGTGGCATTTATCTAAAAAAATGAAAATCACAATTAAAAAATGTGATTTTCGAAAATTAGACAAAGTGTTTATCACACAAATTATTATTTATTGTTTTTATGTATTTATTGGTCGATAAGATTAATACAATCATCATACGATTGATGTGTGCTGTTCTTAAAAATTTGTGGTATAGTCGCCAAAGAAGTACAACCCACACAAACATTACGCCCTATCTTTTCTATAGAAGCAGAATTTGAAACATCAAATTTTACCAAAGATTGGCAATCGCAAAAAACTCTGTTTCCCATTTTTTTTAAACGACCTAAAATCCTACATTGTACCAAAGATATACAATGATCAAAAGCGTAAGTTCCTATCTCTTCAACGGTACTAGGAATCTCAATTTCCGGCAAAGAAAGACAGTAAGAAAAAGCACGTATTCCAATTTTTTTAATACGGCCTAAACTACATTTTTTCAAAGATTCACAAGAATAAAAAGCTTCATCTCCTATCTCTTCAACGGTACTAGGAATCTTAATTTCCGACAAAGCAGAACAGTGATCAAAAGCCTGTTCTCCAATTTTTTTAACAGTGTCTGGAATACTGACATCTTCTAGGTTAGTAAAATCATAAAAAGCTCTTTCACCAATTTCCGTAACACCATTATCAATAATTACATGTTTAACAGAATCGCGGAGGTCAGCATACTCCGGATTGAGACCTTCATCATGAACGGTATAATCATTAGGATGATTAAATCTCAAAATGTCATAGTATTCTGGCAATTTTTTCACCCAATGTTCTGTAACTACTCCTTGGCCTGAAATATGCACAGTTCCATCCTTAAGCTCATAATTAACACTCGAAATGTTTGAAGGAAATGCAAACAAATTAAACGACACCATAGCGCCACCCAGGATTCTTCTTATCCTTCTACTAGACCTCCTACTAGATAACATACACAACTCCTTTAAAAAAATTATTTGAACGTGTAATACTCACGTCCCAACGTATTATAATGTTTAAAGTAAAAAAAACAATAATTATCATTTGAAGATCGATATAATACATAAAAATTCAAAAATCTATTGCTTAAGAATAAAAATACAAATCTGACTGATTACTTAATTTCTGATATTTTTTTATTAAAACACTTATTTTCGTGATTCCTATTCAATTTAAAAACATCTAACATAAGATATTTTTAGACAAAATACTTCGGTCGATGTAAAATTAAATCGACTAGAATTTTAGGAGGATGAATTGAAAAATAATGAAAATAGTAATTTTGCGATTGGTAAAAACTCTGTGTTCGAGGCATTAAAATCTGAGTCTGAAATAAATTTCATAATGGCATCATGTAAAGTACCTGATAATATTTTTGATCTATCTAAAAAAAGAAAAATCATAATTAAAAAATGTGATTCTCGTAAACTAGATAAAATGTTTGGTGGAGTAAACCATCAAGGAATAGTTGCTCAGATATCTCCTAAAAAATACTGCTCCATCGAATACATTTTAGAAGTATCAAGAAAAAGAAATGAAAAAACATTCATTTTGATTCTCGATAGAATACAAGATCCTCATAACTTTGGTGCAATAATAAGAACCGCTGAATGTATGGGAGTTCATGGAATAATAATAAGCAAAAGAGAAGCTGTCTCAATAACCCCAACCGTTGAGCGATGCTCATGCGGCGCCTCTCAATATGTAAATATCGCACGAGTAAGTAATATATCTAATTCTATAAAAAAGCTTAAAGAGAATAATATTTGGATAATCGGTACAGATTCAAATGGTGAGAGTTTTTATAAATCTAATGATATTTTCAACAGAGATATTGCACTAGTAATAGGTTCCGAGGGAAAAGGAATAAGTAGATCTGTTTTGAAAATGTGCGATGAAGTTTTATCGATTCCACTTAGAGGAAAGATAAATTCTTTGAATGCTTCCGTTGCCTCTTCTATTTTTATGATGAAAGTCTCTGAAACTCGATATATCGCAAACCAGAACAAAAATAAATAAATCAGTCATAAAAATATACGATAGAGTTCTACCATTTTCTCTTAAAGTAAAGGTAAATTCTTTAAATTCTCCCGTTGCCTCTTCTATTTTTATGATGAAAGTTCCTAAAATAAGATATCGATGATTGAAAAAGTATAAGCTAATTTTGTCTATATTTTTTTACGAATTTTCTTCCCACTTTCCTGGGTTTTACTTGTTCTACGTATTTTTCTATCTCTGAAACGACCGTTGGAAGAAATGATAATATGATTACTATAATCCATTGCGCTAAATTCAATTTATCAGTCTTAAATAGTGCATTAAGACTCGATGTAAAGGTAACGACTATTTGTAAAAATGTACACATAATAGTTGCAAGTATTAATTTTAAATTACCTAATATTCCGGTTTCAAAAATAGATTTTTTACTTCTAACATTAAAGGCATGCGCTAGCTGTGAAAGTCCTATTGTCATAAATGACATCGTGCGTCCTATTACTGGATCACTATAGTCTCTATCAAAAAAATTTCTTCCTATCAAAAACGCTATTATACATATTAGCCCTATAAAACATCCCTCGATTACCATGTTATATCCCCTCTTCCCGGACATAAACCCTTTGTTAAAATCTTCGGGACGCTTTTTTATTATGTTTCTATCAAAAGGATCTATCGCCAGTGCAAGTGCTGGAAACGAATCGGTAACTAAGTTTATCCATAAGAGTTGAATCGCTAAAAGAGGAGTTGGAAGATTCATAAGAAATGCTATAAATACCGCTATAATTTCCCCGATATTCGTAGATATCAAAAAGTGAATCGTTTTTTTTATATTTTCGTATATTCCTCTCCCCTCTTTTATAGCTTTTACGATACTTGAAAAATTATCATCAGTTAAAATCATGTCGGAGGCAGATTTAGCAACATCAGTTCCAGTTCCCATTGCACACCCGATGTTTGCTTTTTTTAGTGCCGGAGCGTCATTTACCCCATCTCCAGTCATTGCAACAACCGCACCTCTATTTTGAAACGCACTTACGATTCTAACTTTATGTTCAGGAGACACTCGCGCAAAAATAGAGTACGAAAATATATTCTTTTCAAGAGTTCTCTTATCTATCTGGTTTAATTCTTTTCCCGTTATAGCTTTTGTATCATTAGTGTATATTCCAAGATATTTTCCTATTGCCTTAGCAGTCAAAATATGATCACCAGTAATCATAACGGGTTTAATTCCTGCTTCTATGCAATCGCTTACAGTATCTCTTACTTCATCTCTCGGAGGATCAATTATGCCTATCAAACCAGAAAAAATTTTTTCATTATCTTCGTTCACACAGTTATGATCAAAATATGAAACTGCAATAACTCTGAGTGCGTTAGAAGACATAGATTCATAGTTTTCGACTATTTTTTCTCTTATATTGTCATCTATTTTTTTGATGCTTCCATTATCGGAATACTTATCGCACATTCTCAGAATAACTTCGGGAGCGCCCTTAATTATTGTTTTGTATTTATCGTTAATTTTATAAACGGTAATCATACACTTTGAAACAGAATTAAATGGAATTTCTTTTATTCTCTGTGAATTATCATTTTTGTTTTTTAAAAGCTTACTTGAATGTACTATTATTGCTTTCTCTGTAGGTTCCCCTACTATCTTTCCGTTAACCTTTTTAGCATTACAGCACATAGACGCAAGATTTATTATCTCAATGGCCTCATTTGAATCAAAAGAAATCTTATTTTGGAAGTTTCTTATCTCCGATACTCTCATCTTATTTTGCGTTAGAGTTCCGGTTTTATCTGTACATATTACATTGGCGCTTCCTAGAGTTTCAACCGCTTGAAGTTTTCTTATTATCACGTTATTTTTAGCCATTCTATTTACGCCATTAGAAAGTGCAATAGATATAATTGCAGGTAAACCTTCTGGAATTGCAGCAACCGCTAAACTTATTGATAACATGAACATTTCTAAAACCGATGTCTTATTTATTATTCCCATAATGAATATAAAAAGACATATTATTATTGTTCCGATTCCTAGAACTTTACTCATTTCCGATAATTTGATCTGAAGAGGAGTTTGTGGAGATTTCGCCTTATTTATCATACTCGCAATTTTTCCAATCTGAGTGTTCATAGAGGTACTTACTGCTACTCCAATTGCTCTTCCATATGTTACAAAACTTCCTGAAAATAGCATGTTTGAGGCTTCTAACACATGAACATCATTCGAAATTACACTTTCATTTTTAGAAGATGGCTCTGATTCCCCAGTTAAAATCGATTCTTCAACTTTTAAGTCTTGAGATTTTATAATTCTAGCATCTGCACAAATTTTATCTCCTCGTTCGAGAATCATAATATCACCTGGAACTATATCCTCCGAGGGAATTTTTATATCTTTTGAATTTCTTCTTACTATAGCCTTTGAAGATGACATTTTCTTTAAAGCATCAATTGCCTTATGTGCCTTACTTTCTTGAGAAACTCCTATTATTGAATTGCACACTACTATAAATAGTATAATTATGGAATCTATGTAGTCGTTATTTTTGTTTATGAACGAAATTATAAACGATACGACTGATGATATGAGAAGAGTTATAACCATGAAATCTGAGAATTGCTCTATGAATTTTTTGAAAAAATTGAATTTATTATCATCTTCGAGAATGTTCTTTCCAAATTGATCTCTTCTCTTTTTTACTTCAAGAGATGTTAATCCTAAGTCTTTTTTTACTCCTAATCTCTTCAAAACTTCATCACACGACATATTGTGCCAATTCAACTTGATCCTCCGTTTTAGATTCTTTGATTTTGAAAAAATATTCATATATATTTATCGAAAAAAAACAATATGCTATCTTATTGAGGTGAACATGTCTGATAATAAATTCTTTGAGGATATCTATAAAAAGCGGGACAATAATTTCTTATATAAAATGAAACTAATTGAAGAAAATAAGGAACTTAAAAACTGTTGTAAAGAAATTTCGAAAAATGCATTAGAACTTGCAAAAATGAATCTACAAAAAAATAATTTAAAAAGTAGCAAAATCGAAAAACTAAAAAGTGATATGAAAAAATACACTGAAAAGTACGATAGCCTTATAAATATAAATTATGATTGCGATAAATGTAAGGATACTGGGTTTGTGGACGGTAAGATTTGTAATTGTTTTCGCAATATGATAAAATCACGGGAGTTTGAATCTCGAAGCGGAGATTTACCTTTAAGTTTTTACGTCTTTGAGAATTTTGACTTTCATTTTTACCCTAGTGATCCGTTAGAAGGCTTTGGTTGCTCTGTTAGAAGCTCAATGAAAAAAGTTTTCAAGTTTTGCTATGATTATTCTCATAATTTTAATTCGGAATCTGAAAGTCTGATGTTCTTTGGGGGAAATGGATTAGGAAAGACGCATTTATCTTTATCGATTGCAAATGTATTAATAAAAAATGGCTTCGACGTTTCTTATGTTTCATCTGCAAAAGAAGTAATAGAGTCTGATATTCGGAATTTTGATAAGAAAAGGTTTTTCGATTGTGACTTATTAATTATAGATGATTTGGGTTCAGAAGTTCTTACAAGTTTTGTTGTTTCTTTTCTTTATGACATAGTTAATACTCGCGTCATGATGCAGTTAGCTACGCTTTTAGTGACAAACTTGTCAGTGAAAGAATTAGAAAAAATGTATAAGCCCAGGATGGTTTCGAGAATAATGGGAGATTTTAGAAGAATACAGTTTTTTGGTCATGATATACGTCAACAGAAATTGGAGTTAAGAAACAAGAGATAATTTTGATTTTCTAATTTAAGGTATTCGAGAGGAAAAACTAGAAAGAGCGTTTAAGCCTAGGGTAATTTAAAGAACAGTAGAAAATTTTAATAGGATATAATTTTTTGGTTGTAACGCAATTTCAACAAAAATTAGAATTAAAAAATGGAGGGATAGTCTTGGTATTTCTATTTAAGCTTTTTTAAAAAAAATCAGAAAGAATGTATAATCCCAGGGGAGTTTTAAAAATGGTAGAAAGTTTTAATTAGAATATAATTTTTTGGTTGTAACGCAATTTCCACAAAAATTGGAATTAAAAAATAGAGGAATAGTCTTGGCATTTTTATTTAAGCTTTTTAAAAGAAATTAAAAAGATGTATGAGCCCAGGGTAGTTTAAAAATAGTAGAAAATTTTAAATAGGATATAATTTTTCGGTTGTAGCACAATTTCCACAAAAATTAGAATTAAACAATTGGGGATGTTTCTATTTAAGCTTTTTAAAAGAAATTAAAAAGATGTATGAGCCCAGGGTAGTTTAAA